>NZ_JAWRWZ010000016.1:0-114199 GCF_046535285.1 Chryseobacterium sp. SIMBA_028
GAAATCAACTTTTATTATAACTTTAAACTAACAAACACTCCCTAAGAGAAAGTCCATTTTCTTTTGAAGACATACAGTTTGATCTTTTAGGATTCAATGGAGAAGTTTTGAGAAAAAAATATCAAAACGATGAAGAGCAGGATAAAATTAATGAGCAAATAAAATTATTAAAAAGGGATTTTTCAGTTAATGAAACAGATAGAGATGAAATAATTGCTCAAATTGGTCTACAGGAGACTAAAACAAAAGAAGCGGAAAGTAAGATCGATCAATTGAATTTTTACGAACAAGATAAATCATTAATTGAAAATGGAATTGATGGGATTGAAAATAAAATATCTGATCTTAATACTATTTCTTATAACCTAAATTTCGACATTAATAAACTTCAAAATTCTATTAAAAATAATTTTGCTTTTGATCTTTCAAAAGTTGAAAAAGTATTTAAAGAGTCTAAAATTTATTTTCCAGATGAATTAAAAAAAGATTACTCCGAATTAATTCAATTCAATGAAGAGCTGACAAAAGATAGGAATAGGTTATTGAAAAAAACATTAAAAGAAAAAACGGAAGAGCTAAATACTATAAATATTCAATTAGAAAAATTAAATCATAAAAAAGAAGAACTTTTATCTTTTTTAAAGGATACTGATGTGTTCCGAAGGCTAAAATTTTATCAAAAAGAGCTTGCTAAACTTGAATCAGAACTAATAAAACTTACCGAAAGATTAAGGATAATTGATGTAATTATTGAAAAAGAAAATAAAAAACAAGACTTAAATAAAAGTATCGAAGATACTATTAAGGAAATTAGGGATATAAGTAATCATACAGAAAAAAACGATAAATATCGATTAATCAGAGGGTTGTTTTCTAAATATTTTTTAGAGGTAATGGATGAGGATACTTATATTTCGTGGTCTATTAATTCAAACAATAATGTAGACTTCAAACCTCCAGTAATAAAAACAAAAGATAGTTTGTCTAAAGATACAGCAAAGGATGAAGGTCGAACCTATAGAAAAATCCTCTGTATTATATTTGACTTAGCAATATTAGTAGCTTATAATATAGAATCATATTTTAGATTTGTATACCATGACGATGTGCTTTCTCAGCAAGACAATGGTATTAAAGTTAGATTATTGTCTTTAATCAGCACAATAACCAAAACACATGATATACAATATATCTTATCAGTTATTAAATCGGATTTGCCAATGGATCAGGACGATAATCCTATTTACTTTAGTAGTGGTGATATCGTCTTAGAGTTAAATGACAAAGATGAATCAGGTACACTGTTTGGCTTTGAGTTCTAATTATTACTCGAAGCCAAGATTTTCAAAATATAATATATTAGAAATGTAAAAATACAACGGTAAATCCTCATCCACAAAACTACCCCCGCCCAATCTCTCTCAAAAAATAAATGATCCTTTATAGTAGAATTTGTAACAATTTAATACCAATAAAATTATTTTGAATGCACAGATTCAACCCACTTTCTCCTTACCCCGATACTTAGTCCGTTAACTTTTTCCCTAGCCCCTACCAACTGTCAAACCTTTTCTCATAAGTAGATTTTGTTTTATTTGGCTTTTGTGGATCTGTTTTTATTTTCCACTTACAATTTCTACTTCTGATACTCTTTAAACTATATCTTTTATTGATATTTTTTGACAGTTTTTGTTTGTGATGGTTTGTGCTTGAAAAAATATTTTAAAACTTTAATTTTAAAGTTAAAATCTTTGTCAATTGGCATGAATATTGACTTTGTTGATATATCTAAGAACTGTTTCAAGTTCTTTTTTCTATATAGATTCTCACAATAATATATAAAAAATGCCTAAAGTGCTACGAACACGATAGGCAACATCAATAAATTTTAATTACACTAAAAATTATCGACATGACAAATTTACAAAATTGTCTTGATACTGCTCGTATCTACATAGGAACCTACAAAAAGTATAATGAAAGCTCATTATTTGAGAAATGGCCCAATCTTTCGGATTATTCAGATTATGACGAACTATTAGAAGCAATGAAAGAACTTCACCAAGACGAGCACGACCCAGAGTTCATGCTCCAAGATTATGAAAACTGTTCTTTATTTGAAAAGTTAGGATTAATCGAAGAAAGTTATTTATCTAATGAGATATTTGAAATAGCAGAGCAAATAAACGATTCTGGCTATGATCTTGAAATTTTCGAGGCTTATCTTGATTGTATTGGAAAAATGGATTTTCAAAGTATTTATAAAGGTGTGGTAGATTATTACATGGGAGAGTATTCGAGTGATGAAGATTTTGTACAGTACTTATATGAAGATGATACGTTTAATATTCCAAACTGGGTTGTTATTGATTGGGAAGCTACTGCAAGGAGTATAATGTTTGATTATTTTGAGTCTGGTGGACATTATTTCCGTGCTTAAAAATACAATCAGATTCAAAAAGGTTCAATTAGGTTTACTCCAAGTGTTTTTTACAAAAACAGTGACCAAAATCGTGACCAAGTGACCAAAAGTGACCAAAATAAAAAAGCAACTTGCTGTAAATTAGCGAGTTGCTTTTGTTTGGTTGTAGACCCACAGGGATTCGAACCCCGACTGACGGTACCAAAAACCGGAGTGCTACCGTTACACTATAGGTCTGTTTTGATGCTGCGAAATTATATAATTTATTTTAAATATGAAAATCAAAATTAAAGATTTATTAACATAATAGAGGTGGGAGCTGCCTTACTTTCTGATATCCAAAGAATTATTTTTTGTAAAAAATTCAAGAAATAGTACATTTTTAATACTAAATAATAAAATCTTATCTTTGCAAAAAATTGGGCTCCAAAAGTTGGAGTAACCCATTAATAACTTATCCTGAACATAGTAACAGGATTATTAAACATTTTTTATGTCAAATATTGTCGCAATCGTTGGGCGTCCCAACGTAGGGAAATCCACGCTTTTTAACCGTTTATTAGAGAGAAGAGAGGCTATTGTAGATTCTACAGCCGGTGTAACCAGGGACCGTCATTACGGGAAATCTGACTGGAATGGAGTAGACTTCACGGTAATTGATACAGGAGGGTATGATGTAGGTACAGATGATATCTTTGAAGAAGAAATCCGTAAGCAGGTACAGTTGGCAGTAGATGAGGCAACTTCAATCATTTTTATGATGAATGTAGAAGAGGGGCTTACAGATACAGACTACGAAATTTACAGATTACTAAGAAGATCCAACAAACCTATTTATATTGTAATTAATAAAGTAGATTCTTCTAAGGAAGAACTTCCGGCAACAGAATTCTATCAGTTAGGAATTGATAAATATTATACTCTTTCTTCAGCAACTGGTTCAGGAACCGGAGACCTATTGGATGATATTGTAAAGGACTTCCCTACAACAGAATATAAAGATCCGTTTGAAGGATTGCCTAAAATTACCATTGCAGGTCGTCCAAACGTAGGGAAATCTACGATGACTAATGCCCTATTGGATGTTGAAAGAAATATTGTAACAGATATTGCAGGAACCACAAGAGATAGTATCCAGACTTTATATAACAAATTCGGACATGAGTTTGTATTGGTAGATACTGCGGGAATGAGAAGAAAATCTAAAGTAAATGAAGATTTAGAATTCTATTCCGTAATGAGATCTATCCGTTCTATTGAATATTCTGATGTAGTGATCATCATGGTAGATGCTACACAAGGATGGGAATCTCAGGATATGAACATTTTTGGATTAGCACAAAAGAATAGAAAAGGAATTGTAATTCTTGTCAACAAATGGGATTTGATTGAAGACAAGCAAACCAATACAATCCGTGATTTCGAAAAATCAATTAAAGATAAAATCGGTCAGTTCCAGGATATTCCAATTCTATTTGTTTCCGCTTTAACCAAACAAAGAATCCTGAAAGCTGTAGAACTGGCAATGGAGGTTTACGAAGACCGTAAAAAGAAGATCAAAACTTCAAAATTGAATGAAGTAATGCTTCCTATCTTCGAAAATACACCGCCACCTGCACTTAAAGGAAAATATATTAAGATCAAATATTGCGTTCAGCTTCCTACACCATCTCCACAGTTTGTATTTTTCTGCAACCTGCCACAGTATGTGAAGGAGCCCTATAAAAGATTTACTGAAAACCAATTGAGAAAAGAATTCGGGTTTACCGGAGTTCCTATCGAAGTATATTTCAGACAAAAATAAAATGACTTTTTAATAAAAATCTGGTGAGGAATTCCTTGCCAGATTTTTTATACATATACCCTAATACCCTGGTATCAATCTGCAAATTCGTTTTTTAATTGTAATTTTGCAGGAATTAATGTTTAATCACTATAATTAAAACCCTAAGATCTTCATGCTTACTATTTTATCACAAAACTTTTCCCTTGTCAATGAATGGATTAACGAACTTCGAAACGTTAATGTTCAGCATGACCGAATGAGATTCCGAAGAAATATGGAAAGAATCGGAGAAATTGCAGCTTTTGAAATAAGCAAAGGATTGGAGATAAGAGAAGTTGAAATACAAACTCCCTTAGATACTATAAAAAGCACAGAAATTGCTGTTCAGCCGGTTATTACAACTATTTTAAGAGCCGGAGTGCCATTGTTCGAGGGAATTTTGAACTATCTGGACAGAGCAGACTGTGGTTTCGTAGCTGCTTATAGAAAACACGATGCCAACGATTATTTTTCCATCAAGCAGGATTATCTGACTTGTCCAAGTATTGAGGGAAGACCTTTGATTGTTGCAGATCCAATGTTGGCAACCGGAGCTTCATTAATTGAAGCTATCAAAGACTTGTTGACAAACGGAAATCCAACCCAGCTTCATATTGTGGCAGCCATTGCTTCAAGACAAGGAGTTGAAACCGTTCAAAATGCATATCCTGATGCTCACATATGGGTAGGAGCCATTGATGAACAATTAACATCAAAAGGCTATATCACACCAGGATTGGGGGATGCCGGAGATTTAAGCTACGGAGAAAAACTTCAACGATAGCTGGTTAGGAAAGATTCCAGAAATCTTTTACTAAATTCAATAATAAATTAGGTCGTACTTTTTCCATGGGATGCTTGGTATCTGGAAGTACGGCCAATTTTGCGTTTGGAAGACTCCTGTAAACCGCTGTGCTTTCCTCAATCGTTACCATATTGTCTTTATCTCCTACCATGATTTGGACAGGAGTATTGATGACAGCAGGGTTGTTCTTTAACGGTGGTTTTTTTCCCAGATCAATCATTAAATCAGCGATGGCAGGAAGCAGCTGTTTCCATTTTGTACCATGCTGTGTTTCTAAAAGTTGAGCATACTGTGGAACCTTTTCTAAAATAACATTAGGATTCAACATTTTGCTTTCCTTTAAAGCCTGTTCCTCCGTCCAATCAAATTTTGTTCCCAGGGTTACAATGGAATTTACATTTTCAGGATTTTTCATGGCATAGCAAAGTGCAACATATCCTCCCATGCTGTGCCCTAAGATAAACACATCTTTCAGGGTATTCTCCTTACAATATTCCGTCAATTCCTGAGTGTATTTTTCTATACTGATTCCATCTGCCGGAAGTTCAGTGTTTCCATGTCCTGAGAATAAGGGGGTGTGAATAGTAAAATGTTGGGACAGGTTTTCCAGATAAGGCTTGAAGATATCACTATGGCCTAAGGCTCCGTGTAATAAGATCAGATTGGGCATGATGGTTTAGTTTTCCGGAAAATTAAGCAAAAGAATCGGGAAGTGAAAATGAATTATGAGCAATACTGTGAAATACCTTGAGTGCAGAGTATATCTGAACGCTTTAGAAAATCAGATATCCACTGCCATTACTAATATACTCACCTTATTATCTCCGGAGTTTAGAATTTCCCATGCAATAGAGGAAATTGTATTTCCGGTGGTAAAGACATCGTCAATTAAAAGGATGTGCTTTCCGGTGACGGGCTGGGTAACAGAGAAGGTATTAATTGTTTCTAAACGATGTTGCTTGTCCTTTAATGCCTGGGCTTTAGAATAATGATTTCTTTGGATTAAATGATGATCAAATGGGATCCCATAAAATTTTGAAAGAGTTTCTGTAAATAGATGCAGCTGGTTATATCCTCTTTCTCTCAGTTTTTTAGGATGAAGTGGTACGCTTACCATCAGATCAGGACGCTGATTTTTGAAATCAAGACGCTCTGTTGTCCATTCGGCTAATATTTTTCCTGTTATTTCCCGGCCTTTGTATTTCAGTTCATGAATAATTTTCCGGCTTAGGCTCTCTTCCTCAAACCGGATCAAGGCATAGGTATTTTCAACAGGGAAAAGGAGACTGCATTTTTCTTTAATAGGGTTCCTCTCAAAATAATCGTAATGGGTAAAATGAACCTGATCGAGACAAAGATTACAAACCAAAAAATAAGACTCGATGATTCTATTGCAATGAATACATCGATTAGGGAAAATTAAATCCAGTATCATACATGTGTTTTTACTAAGGTATGAAAAAGTTTTAGCTTAATCATTACGACAATACACGCTGAAAAATTTTCAATACTTTAATTCTCAATCCTAAAATTCTTTCCTGATCCTTTCGATGGAATTTTTCATGCTAAGATTAAAATGTTCCTTTTCCAGTCGTACAGGTGGTGCCTGCCTTATCTCACAATCAGCAATACTGCAGGATTCGCAGGTGACTCCCACATTAATGGTCTTTAACGATGGAGACTTGATAAAACCTATCTTTTTAATCGTTTGAGTATTTAAAAGGATCCCCAAACAATAGCTCCTGTTACTGCCATCAGAAAAAGGATTTTTCTGAGAAGTGGAAATTACCAGATAACTTATTCCCTGATCTTTATAATGGGAAATCTGAGCATCAGTGAGCGTTTCATTTTCCGTTAAATGATGAAGGTTTTTCACAGCAATCCATCTCTGGCAATAATGCTCATTGGTGGCGTTGGCATGAGGTGCCTGCTGATGGTTAAGATGAAGTTCCTTTAAAATCTGGATCTTATCAGAACCTTTCTTTTTAACCAGACACAGGTAGAACAAATCCTTAATTCCCATCTCCGCAGAAAGGATATTAGTCAGGCGATAATAAAATGTTTCGGGCGAATGAGTGAAGCTATTGATAAGTTCCTCAAAGCCTTTCGGTTCCCAAATGTTTTGCTGGAAAAACTCAGAAGCCTTTTCAATGGCAGGCTCCTTTGATATTAATAATGCTCCGGCAAAGTAGGAAGCATAAAAATTGTTTAAAATCTCTTCAAAACTTCCAAAGTCAAGCCATGAATAAGTAGTAGGGCGAACTTTGAGTTCTAAAACATTGAATCCTATTTCTTTAGCCAGGATAAAAGTTTTTTGATCTTTCTCGAGTTTTTTATTCAGAAGAAGTAATTTTTTTTCAGGAATAAAAAGAGAGCGTAGATTGTCTAAAGTACCATATTTCTCAAAATCTTCCGATTGGATGGTGTAGCTGAATTTTTCTGTAAGAATATTTTCCAGAATGTCAGATTTCAGATTTTTATCGATCTGTAAATGATTCTCCTCAATAAACTGATTTACCTTACTTTCAATTTCCGGAAAATAATTATCATATAACTCCTGGAATGATCTTAATACAGCAAAGTAAAACCGCTCTTTTCCAAGATTGTAATTTTGAGATATTTCTATCAATGCATTAATGAATGCAGTTACCTTTTTAGGAGCATCACTAATGATACTGATAAGATTATTTTTATTAATCCCAAACAACTCCAAAGGAACCTCCTTAAAAAAATCCGATTGAAGAATTTCATTAAAAGGAGCAAGGCTTTTATCCAGTTTTGTAGAAACAAGATCATCAAAAGTACAGTTTAGGGCATCAGAAAGCTGAATGATCTTGTCATGCTTAGGATATTTCTTCCCATTTTCAATTTCGTTAAGGTAAGATTTTGATAATCCGGTTTTTACAGCAAGGTCCTGTAGAGACCAATTTTTCTTTTGTCTCTGCTGTTTCAGCTTCAGCCCGAAAACTGTCTTGATAAAGTCGCTTTCTGAATTCATTACTCAAATATAAATATTTAGATGCGATTATTCGCATAATAATTTTTAAATAAATTTAGCGAACGTTCGCTGATTGTGAAAATTTTTATTTATGTTTGTAATATCAAATCACAAAATCAATTAGTTATGGAAACAAAGACTCAACTAAAAATAACGGCACAGAAACAGTTTGAAGAAATTTTCACTCCAGATTTAGTCGATTTTCTGATTGCTCTTCACCAGAACTTCAATCATAAAAGAGTAGAACTTTTAAAAGAAAGAAAAAAAACTCAACAGGAATTTGATCAGGGAGTGCTTCCAACGTTTTTAAAGGAAACAGAAGAAATCAGACATGGAAATTGGGTGTGTGCACCATTGCCGGAAGATTTATTGGACAGAAGAGTAGAAATTACCGGACCGGTTGACCGTAAAATGATTATCAATGCCTTAAACTCAGGGGCGTTAACATTTATGGCAGATTTTGAAGACAGCAGCTCGCCGACATGGGAAAATTGCATGGATGGACAGATTAATCTTTCCGATGCTGTGAAGAGAACGATTGATTTTGTAAACGAAAAAGGAAAGGCTTATCAACTCAATGAAAAGACAGCCGTATTATTGGTTCGTCCAAGAGGGTTGCATCTTCCGGAAAAGCATATTAAGATCAATGAAGAAGAAACCTCAGGATCATTGGTTGATTTTGGAATCTACTTTTTCAGAAATGCAGAAAATCTTTTGAAAAGAGGAAGCGGTCCTTACTTTTATCTTCCAAAATTAGAACATTACAAGGAAGCTCGATGGTGGAATAAGGTCTTCGTTTTTGCACAAAATTATCTGGGAATTCCACAAGGAACCATCAAAGCAACGGTTTTAATAGAAACCATTACCGCCTCATTTCAGATTGATGAAATCCTATATGAATTAAAAGAGCATAGCGCAGGATTGAATTGCGGAAGATGGGATTACATTTTCTCATATATCAAAAAATTCAGAAACCTGCCTGCGTTTATTGTTCCGGACAGAGATCAGGTAACAATGACTTCTCCCTTTATGAGTGCCTATTCCAAAAGAGTAATTGAAGGATGTCATAAAAGAAACGTTCATGCAATGGGAGGAATGGCGGCACAAATACCCGTAAAAGACGATGATGAAGCCAATAATATTGCCTTTGAAAAAGTAAGAAGTGATAAAGAAAGGGAAGTCAAAAACGGACATGATGGAACCTGGGTAGCGCATCCTGCATTAGTTTCTGTAGCAATGGAGATTTTTAATAAGCATATGCCGTCAAAAAACCAGATTGATAAAAAATTTGAATACCATATACAGGAAAGCGACCTTCTGGAAATTCCTAAAGGGGAAATTACAGAGAAAGGAGTCCGCAAAAACATCAATGTCGGAATTCTTTACCTTGAAAGCTGGCTGATGGGAACAGGAGCCGCAGCTATTTATAACTTGATGGAAGATGCAGCGACCGCAGAGATTTCAAGAACACAGATCTGGCAATGGCTGAAAAATGAAGCGTTATTAAGTGATGACAGAACGTTAACCCGAAATATGATCCTGCAATGGGAAACCGAAGAAATGGACAATATTGAAAAGTATGTGGGAGAAACGCGTTTTAAAAACGGGAAATTCAATCTTGCCAAAGAACTTTTCAATGAATTGATCTTCTCAGAAAACTTTGAAGAATTTTTAACCCTGAAAGCATATCCCTTTATTTAGTTTGAGCGTGAAAACTCAAAATCATAACCCAAACCCTAATCTAACAAAATCCAAATATTATGAAAACAAAACAAGAACAAACCCAGGCTTTAGAGCAAGATTGGCTGACAAATTCACGCTGGAATGGGGTTAAAAGACCCTATACAGCTGAAGAAGTTTTAAAACTTCGCGGTTCCTATAAAATTGATTATACCATTGCTACAGAAATGTCTAAAAAACTCTGGGATAAATTAAATACTCAGGATTATGTGGCAGGACTGGGTGCATTAACAGGTAACCAGGCTGTACAGGAAGTAGATGCAGGATTGGAGGCAATCTATCTTTCAGGATGGCAGGTAGCAGCGGATGCTAATCTATCAGGGGAAATGTATCCTGACCAGTCGTTATATCCTGCGAATTCAGTGCCGTCTGTAGTGAAAAAAATAAATAATGCCTTATTAAGAGCAGATCAGGTTCAGTCAGTCAGTGGTGCCGGAGATAGAGAATATCTTGTGCCAATTGTTGCAGATGCTGAAGCCGGTTTTGGAGGTAACCTGAATGCTTTTGAACTGATGAAGCAGATGATTGAAGCAGGAGCTGCCGGTGTACACTTTGAAGATCAGCTTTCTTCCGCAAAAAAATGTGGACATTTGGGTGGAAAAGTACTGGTTCCTACTCAGGAAGCCATAAATAAATTAATAGCAGCACGTCTGGCAGCAGATGTATTAGGAGTTCCAAGTCTTATTATTGCAAGAACCGATGCTGACGCAGCAGATTTATTAACTTCAGATATCGATGATAGAGACAAGAAATTTGTAACTGGAGAAAGAACCTCTGAAGGTTTTTATGTAGTAAGAAACGGAGTAGAGCAGGGTATAGACAGGGGATTGTCCTACGCACCTTATGCAGATCTGATCTGGATGGAAACTTCCAATCCGGATTTGGAACAGGCAAGAAAATTCGCAGAAGGAATTCATGCAAAATTTCCCGAAAAAATGCTTGCTTATAACTGTTCTCCATCTTTCAACTGGGCGGCAAGATTAAGTGTGGAAGAGATGTCTACTTTCCGCGAAGAGTTGGCAAAAATGGGGTACAAATTCCAGTTTATCACCTTGGCAGGATTCCATGCCCTGAACACAGCAATGTTTGAGCTGGCCTTAGCTTATAAAGAAAGAGGAATGGCAGGGTATTCAGAATTGCAGGAGCGGGAATTTGCCTTACAGCAAAAAGGATTCCGTGCAGTGAAGCATCAGTCTTTTGTAGGAACCGGATATTTTGATGAGGTACAGAATGTTGTTACCAACGGTTCTTCTGCTACAGTAGCCATGAAGGATTCTACAGAAACAGCACAGTTTCATTAATAATTAGTATTTCACATCATATTTTTTCAAATCCCTTCTCAATTTTGAGGAGGGATTTTAATGATGAATATCAGAATGTTTTTTGTGTTAATTATGACTTTATTTTGCGTGAAAAAATAGACCAAAAACAAATGGAAAATTATGTTATATTTGGACTCGAAAAAATGAATTTTTTGAAATATATATAAAATGAAGCTAATTAAATTATTTTTTATTGCAGCAGGGTTAACATTAACAGCGAATGCTGCCAATGCTCAGCAGAAGATTGGAAACGTGAACACTGATGATATTTTTGCTAATTTGTCCGACGTAAAAACGGTAGGGGCAACTATTGAAGGGTTGACTAAAGCTAAGCAGACTGAAATTGAAAAAATGATCACTGAGTACCAGACTAAGCTTAAAGCTGCACAGGACAAAGAAGGTACTATTACAGAAGCCAATAAGGAAGCTGTAACAAAAGAGTTGATGGCCGCTCACACAGAACTACAGGGATTAGCTAAAAAAATAGAAGAATCCAGAGCATTGGCTGCTAAAGAGCTTTCCGCGAAACAAAATGAATTGTTTGCTCCAATACAACAAAAAGTAAAGGATGCTATTTCTGCAGTAGCTAAAGAAAGAAACCTGAATTATATATTTGATACTTCATCACAGGATAGTAATAATCTTATCTACACAGACGGAAGCGAAGATATCACTGCTCAGGTAAAAACCAAACTGGGAGCTTCTGCAACAACTAAAGCAGCTCCAAAGTCTAAAAAATAATCTCAATATTGAAATATTATAAAACGGAATCGGATTAATATCTGATTCCGTTTTTTTTTATATAAAGTATATTTTGTTTTTTAAATTATAAATTTGAGTAAATATTTCAGCGAGATGAGTTTAATATATGAAAAACAGATACGAGTAACGGAAGAACATATAGATCAGAATAGCCATGTAAATAATGTGCAGTATGTACATTGGGTAGAGGAAATAGCAGCTGAGCACTGGGATCTTTTAAAACAAAAGACAGAATATGTAAATGACGCATGGATGCTTTTGGATCACCATATCCAATATAAGAAGCAAGTATACCTGAATGATGTCATTACAGTGAAAACTTATCCACAAACTCCTGATGGTGCCAAGCAGCCAAGAAAAGTAGAGTTTTATTGCAATGATGAACTTGTGGTAGATTCAAGTACACTTTGGGTTTTATTTGATATAGAAACAAAAAAAATAAAACGATTGGAAAGAAATTGGCTTGAAAAACTAGGCCTAATATTATAAAATTTCAAAATCTAAATAACCATTATCCACACAATGAAAAAAATTGAGATTATACCACTAGATGGCATTCACATTGAAAACATCGGCAAACTTCCATTGGGAGAATCCAAGGCCAACATTGAAAAATTACTGGGCCAACCATCAGATAGTTCCAATGATGAACAACTATTTTATGATGACTATGAACTTAGAATTGATCTTGATGAAAATGAAAATGCAGAGTTTATAGAATTTATTTACGGGCCTTTTCCTGAAAATACAGAACTGTCAATCTATGGGGTTAATCCGTTCCAGATTGGAGCTAATCAACTTATTAAAATTCTCTCAGAAAAAAATAATGGAGATATAGATGATAGTGAAGCCGAATATTGCTATGCTTTTTTTAATAATTCGGTGGGAGTCTGGCGTCAGATAACAGAACAAGATGTGGAAGAAGATATTGCAGACATGAAAGGCAATAACGAATATGAGGATAATAAAAACTGGCTTGAAGAAGATCTGATAAAAGCAAAAAATTTCTGGAGCATCGGAATTGGAGGAAAAGATTACTACAGATAAAATGTACTCTGCAAACAATATAGGGACAGAAAATGCAGAATGAAAAATAAGTTAAGAAAAATAGTTATTGATCATCTGGAGTACCTGTATGTGGTCACGGATCAATATCATCATGGAACAGAAACCAATACTCTGACAGTGAAAATCTTTGTAAGCGGAAACAAACAAACTCCACTCATTATTGATTTTCTAACTCTTGATGATTATATAATGGGACAGCCCTTAAAATCAGGAATCAGTCTGGTCAATAAAATAACAAACTCGATAGAAATAATAAATATAAACGAGCCAAAATATATAAGCCAACTTATTTTACAAGGGCTAAAAAACGGTTGGACGGGAGAAAATACTATAAAAAAACAAGATGGATTGGACTATTTGAAAGAATGGGGATTTGGAATAGAAAAATTACAACCCTAAAGGTAATATTATAACCTCCAGAATTGTCTTATATAAAGAAATCAACGATACAAAAATGAAGCAAATTATCTTAACAGTAGTCTTGTCTAACCTTTCTCTTTTTTGCTATGCCCAAAAAACAATCCCATCAAAAGCTGTCGACAGTTATGTGAAAAATGTTATTCAAATCAATGAAATCCCAGGAATGGCTGTGGGAATTGTGAAGAATAACGAAATAGTTTTCCAAAAATATTACGGAGCAGAAACCCTGGAAAGTAATAAAAAAGTAGATTCCAATTCAAAGTTTAGGATTTATTCCAATACAAAGTTAATGTCAAATATTGGCCTTTTTAAGCTTATTGAAGAAAGAAAGTTATTATTGGAAGATAAGGTTTCAAAGTATGTAGATAACTTGCCAAAAGAATGGCAGAATGTACAGATGAAGAATCTTCTTTCGCATTCTTCAGGTCTTCCAAACTGGATTGATTTTAAAGATATTTCGGTAAATGCAAGCAATGCCGAAGTCATTGACCGGTTAGGAAAGGAAAAAATGGAATTTGAAACTGGAGATCATTATAGATACAATCAGACCAATTATCTGTTGATTACCTTGATCATTGAAAAGATAACCGGGAAAACCTATGAAGACTTTATTATAGACAATCAATTTCCGGATTCCAGAAATCAGGTCGTATTTTCTTCCAATTCTGTAGAAAAAATACAAAACAGGGTAGGGAAGTACAATTATAATTCTACAACGAAACAATACGAAAAACTAACTGCCATTGAAGGGGTGAGAGCTCATTCTTCAAATGGATTGGCCATTACACTTCCAGCTTTTTTGCAATGGAGTATACATTTTAGTAAAAATGATTTTCTAAAACCGGAAACAAAAAAAATGATGTGGCAGCCATTTAATTATAAAAATAACGGATTTGAATTCGCGCATGGCTGGGAAATTACAGATTCCAATCATATAAGATCGTATGGCTTTTCCGGTGGGAATGTAAGCGCATATAGTATTTTCCCGGATAACGATATGGCTATTGTGGTCATGTATAATGGGAATAAGGGATTTCCGGTGATGTATCAAATGATTAATCACATTGCAGGAATTATGGATGAAAAACTTATGGATCCATATGCATTGGCAGAAGAGATTACCATTGCAGAATCTCATGTTCACCCTAATCTGAAGAAAGATGTTTACGGATACAGAATAGAAAAAGACAATGTCATCTTTTCCTATCAATATCCCAAAAAACTAAGTACTGAATTTGTTAGTAATATCTCGGTAGCAGGTCCATTTAACGATTGGAAAGTAGATCATGCATCCTACCAATTAATTTCCAAAAACAACAATACTTTTGAATTGGCAGTACCAAAATCAAACTTTGAAAAAGGAAAAACATATAACTTTAAGTTTGTAATGAACAAAAGCGGATGGTTAACAGTTCCTTATAATGCTGCCAACGTAGACGGAACACAAGACAATAATTTAACCCTGAAGATTGATTAAAAAGCAGACTTTAATATCATTGTAATAGAAACAGTCTTTTCTGTGTTTAGCGGTTTTATCATATCTTTGCAATATGATACGTATAACAAAAATTTTTACATTTGAAACAGCCCATGTACTGTACAACTACGATGGGAAGTGTAAAAATATGCATGGACATTCTTATAAGCTGTTTGTAACAGTGAAAGGAAGACCGATTAATGATATTGAAAACCCTAAAAACGGGATGGTAGTTGATTTCGGAGATATCAAAAGTATCGTAAAATCTGAAATTGTAGACGTTTGGGATCATGCAGTTCTTTTGAACGCTTTAACTCCCCACAAGGAATTGGGAGATGATCTTGAGCAAAAAGGACATAAAGTAATCTATTGCAGCTTTCAGCCAACCTGTGAAAATATGCTGTATGCTATTGCAGCCAAAGTAAAATCAAGACTTCCGGAAGGAATCTCATTGGCATATCTGAAACTTCATGAGACAGAAAACTCTTATGGAGAATGGTTTGCAGAAGACAATCAATAATTATTACCCCATAAAACGCAGACGGTGCTAAAAACAACAATTAATCTAGAACCTGGGAAAAAAGTGTATTTTGCTTCAGATCAGCATTTTGGTGCTCCTACCCTTAAGGAAAGCAAAGTGCGTGAGGAGAAATTTATACGCTGGATGGATGAAATCAAGGAAGATGCGCAGGTTTTATTTTTAATGGGTGACCTTTTTGACTTCTGGCATGAATGGAAACACGTAGTCCCGAAAGGATATGTGCGTGTTTTAGGGAAAATTGCAGAACTGAAAGACAGAGGAATTCATATTTATTTCTTTGTGGGCAATCATGACCTCTGGATGAAAGATTATCTGGAAGAAGAAATCGGATGTACGGTTTTCTATCAGAAACAATACTTTGAAATGGGAGGCAAGCAGTTTCTGCTGGCTCATGGCGATGGACTTGGACCTGGAGATAAAGGGTATAAAAGAATGAAGAAACTATTCACCAATCCGGTGGCACAATGGTTTTTCAAATGGCTTCATCCGGATATTGCAATGAAAATTGCATTGTATCTTTCTCAAAAGAATAAAATGATCTCCGGAGAAGAGGATAAAGCTTTCTTAGGTGAAGACAAAGAGTTCCTGATTATCTATTCCAAAGAAAAACTGAAAACTCAGAAGATTGACTACTTTGTGTATGGGCACAGACATCTTCCAATGGTATTGGATTTGGAACAGAATTCAAAATACATCAACCTTGGAGACTGGATTTCCTATTTTACCTATGGCGTTTTTGAAAAGGATTTTGAATTAAAGGTTTACGAAAAATAAATCAAAAAAAATTACCCCTAAAAGAGGTAATTTGCGAATGAGTGGGAGACCCATTCTGTTTTTAATCCATATTCCAAGTAAATACTTACAAGAAGTTTACCAAAGTATCATTTTAGTATTAAAAAATTATTAAATAAAAATATTGTTTCCCCAATAATTACTTTATTTCAAAACTGTAGAAGATTAAAAATTATGGAGCTGAAAAGTATATTCAACATACAAACAGAGCAGGATTTTCTGAATGCATCATTGAAAACATTTCGTTATCAATATGAAAATGTTGAAGTATACAGGAAATTTGTTGACTATTTAAACATCAATCCGGATGAGGTTAAAAGCCTTGATAAGATCCCTTTTTTACCCATTGAAATGTTTAAAAATCATCAGATTCTGGATCAAAATGTAACTGCTGACCTGTTTTTTCAAAGTTCAGGGACTACACAGATGAATCTGTCAAAACATTGTATTGCCAATCCTGAACTCTATGAGGAAAGTATTTATAAAAGCTTTGAACAGTTCATTGGAAAACCTGAGGAGTTTATATTTCTTGGCTTGCTTCCAAGTTATCTGGAAAAACAGAATTCATCACTCATCTATATGGTGGATTATCTGATGAAAAAATCAGACAAGCCTGAAAACGGATATTTTCTTTATAATCATTCCGAACTTTTTGATCTCTTAAGTCAGTTAAAGGATAAAAAAGTGATTCTTTTTGGAGTTTCTTTTGCGTTGTTAGACTTTCTGGATACAGTAGAATCTCTTAATCTATCAATTTCTGAATCCCTTAATCTGACCGTTATTGAAACAGGCGGAATGAAGGGGCGAAAAGAAGAAATGACAAAGGATGAACTTCTGAAGATTTTGCAAAATGGTTTTAATACAGATCAAATCTATTCAGAATATTCTATGACAGAATTATTGTCCCAGGCCTACTCTTTGGGTAATAATGAATACAGTTGTCCTAACTGGATGAAAATTATGGTTAGGAATGCAGAAGACCCTTTTTCCTATGAACAAGAAGGAAGAACAGGGGCCATTAATATTATTGATCTTGCCAATACCCATTCCTGCTCCTTTATTGCCACTCAGGATTTAGGAAAAATAACAGGAGATAAATTTCAGGTATTAGGAAGAATAGACCATTCTGATATCCGTGGCTGTAGCTTGCTGGTAAGCTGATTAAGATCTGTTATTCAGAGGAAAAGTTTACCCAGATACCTTTAAACCCATTTCACCCCATATCATGCTCAAAATAGAAGAACTTGTTCACGCTTACATCCATTCTCACTGCGATTTTGAGAAAGAACTCGTTCTGACAAATTATTTTCAGGCAGATTGGGAGGCAGATATACTCATCGTTGATGCTGAAGGGATGAGTCATGAAATAGAGATCAAGTTTTCAAAAAGTGACTTTAAGAATGATTTCAAGAAGTCATATTTAAATAAAGATACCGGTGAGAAATTTCTGAAGCATGACAAGATTTCCTGTGGAGACTACATCTGTAATGCGTTCAGTTTTCTATTGCCAATGGGAATGGTAGATGCCAATCTTATCCCTGAACATTGTGGAATTGTTGAATTTTACCATAATGCGGACACTTGGGAAACAGAATTTTACCTTATCCGTGAGCCCAAAAGACTTCATGAAGATTCTTACTGGAAACTAAATGATAAAGATCTTTTCATTAGAAAAATGGCTTTGAATTTACTTCAGCGTAAAATGGAAATCAAAGGTAAACATGAAGAACTTATTTTTAAGAACCCTTTTGAAATTAAAAAATTGAAATAAAAAAAACCTGCCGACTGACAGGTTTTTTATTTTTAAATAAATTTATTTTAATTTTTAAGCATATTCTAATCTGCCACTACTTCCGTAGAATCTCTCTGCAGCAAGAACTTGTAGATCAATCCACCTACAATTCCTCCTAAAATTGGAGCTACCCAGAACAACCAAAGCTGTGACATGGCAAGTCCACCAGTGAAAACAGCCTGAGAAAGAGATCTTGCCGGGTTTACACAAGTATTGGTAATTGGAATGGAGATAAGGTGAATTAAAGTAAGAGCAAGACCGATTGCGATTCCGGCAAACTTACCATTAGCCCATTTATCCGTTGCTCCCATAATTACGATAAGGAAAAACGCTGTTAATAAGAACTCTGCCAGAAATGCAGCTCCCATGCTGAATGCTTTTCCGTTATAAACGGCCTCTCCGTAGAAGTTTGTGGCAAACGCACCAGGTTTAGAGAAATCTACTACTCCGGCTCCGTTTAGGATTGTGTACAGACATCCTGCTGCAACAATAGCTCCCAAACATTGTGCTACAATATAAGGAACAAGATCTTTTGCGGAAAATCTTCCGCCCGCTAAAAGTCCAAAGGAAACAGCCGGATTAAAATGACCTCCGGAGATATGGCCTACAGCGTATGCCATTGTAAGAACTGTAAGACCAAAGGCTAGTGCAACTCCTAAGAGTCCAATACCAATATCGGGAACGCCAGCCGCGAAAACAGCACTTCCGCAACCTCCGAAAACAAGCCAAAATGTGCCGAAAAATTCAGCAAAAAGTTTTTTTATCATGTTGTTTATTTTAAAAATGTTACTCAAATGTAGAATTTATATCTTAAAATAAAAAGTTAAAACGAAAAAAATATTTCAAAAATGTGGGAACAAAAATTATAAATTCAATAATTTGGTTTAAAGTTTGTTTGGAATTTATTTAAATACTATTAGAGTCATAGTTGAAAGGTATAACATAAACGTTTTATCTTTTGTTAGTAATTTAAAGTGGTGGTTAATGAGAAAATTTCTTTGTGTGGTCTTCGTACCTTTTATTTATAGTTTACATTATTCGCAGGCAGCAAAAAAAACTCTTCCCTGCTATGATCTTACGACTGTTTTAAAGGTGGAGCCTACGGCACTCTACAAACCCCATCTTGATGCTTCGAAGAGTTTTGGTGTCCAATTACTCAAAGATTCTAAAACAGTACAGAAGTACATTAGCAAAGGAAAATTTCATAAAATAAAGAAATCAGGGAAAGGATATAATGTTCAAAAGCTTGATTATAGTAAAGCATACATGGTTTCTAAGGCGAAAACTACGCTGGAAAATATGGGAGCTAAATTCAGTAAGGCTACTAAGGGTGGGACATTTACTGTTTCATCCATTACAAGAACATTGGAAGACCAATGCAGACTAAGAAAAGTAAATTCTAACGCCTCACTAGGAATAAGTTCTCATAATTATGGCAACTCCTTTGATATTTCTTATGTAAGATTCAATAATATTCTCAAGTACAATCCGAAAATGGAAGTGGCATTAGAAAAAGTTTTAAAGCACTATGCGGATGCTGGTAGAATTTATTACATTAAAGAAAAACAACAAAGCTGTTATCATATTACGGTGAAAAATTATTAGTTAAATTCTTACTTGCATAGCATGTTTAGTTTATATAATTTTATACAACTAAAAACCATGCTTATGACAACATTAAATATTGTAGACTTCATGCTTTCTGTAGACGAGTGCAGAGCTGCTACAGATGATTGGAACACGTGTCGTACCAATTTTACCAGATTAAAAGATCTAATCCCAACCAACTATGTTTTTAATATTTCCGAAGGTCAGCTTGATTGGATGAGGGAATATAAGGAATATCCGGAATTTTGTGCGGCAATAGGTATTCATAAAGGATTATTGATATTGATCCTTTATCCCATGAATCATGAAGGGAAAAGGATTGACCAAAAGGAATACCCATGCAGTTACCTTACTGAGCTTACAAGTGATCTGAAACTTCAGGAAGTTTTGGAATATACAGTTGTTAAAAATACAATTCTATCCAAGGGATTTGAAAAAATAGAAAAAAATACAGATATGGCTTTCCCAGTATCCAATAAACCTATTTTGGAACAGGATGTAGCAGTAGAGGCCATTGAAAGATGGAGAGAATCTGGAATGGATTGGTTTTACAAGGAATATAAAGAATCTGAGGGAACGGGAATCTTTAAAAAGTTCTATGTTCCCACAGCCGATTTATGTCTGTCAGATGCCGGTTTGTCAAAAATTACTTGTTCTTTTGGACTTAAATACAATGATATCTATGGTAAAATGCTGGTAACACTTATCTTTATATCTTTCCATGAAAATCTTCAAAGCGATGCAGAGCGTGTACAGTTGATTACCAATACCTATGATTGGGCAAAACCATGTCCTCCTATCTGCCGTATACCGGATGTAGGGAGCGAATTTTAAAATATATCGTTAGGAATGGCAGAGCTTTATAAGACGATTTTATTCCTCAACTACGGATTGCTTCTGGCTGTAATACTGTTGGGAGCAGCTAAATACCGCATATTAAATCATAAGGAAAAGCAATATTTTCATTGTATTGCTTTTCTTTTTTTTATTGAGTTACTGAATCTTGTATTGCCTTATGTTTTCAGGCTCAATGATACGTCATTTCTTTATCCATTTTATATTGCAGGAGAGTTTTTCTTATGGTCGAGTTTATTCATAAGAAAACTGAACTGGCCAAAATATCTTCTCGCTCTGGTAGGAACACTGGCTGGCGGATTTATGATCTCAAAATATGGTTTTGATTATCCTGCCAATGCAGATATTGCAAAGGTGGTTTCAAATATCGTCATTATTTGTCTTTCAGGATTTACCCTGATTGGTGAGATTAAAAGCGGAACTGCCCAGAATCGTTTCCTTTTTGTGGATGCCAGTATTTTTTTCTATTATTCAGTGTCCGTATTTATTTTCATTGTTCAGCATCAGATCGCCAATCTTTCAGAAAGTGATTATTACATGCTTTTTAGTGCCAATAATATTCTTTCCAGTATTTTGTACTGTTCACTTTTATATACTTTCATCAAATTAAAGAAGTAACCTTAAATATTAACCTGTTGATCCTTATAATTGTTACCATAGCAATTATAGTATCTTTTATTATGTTAGCCTATAGAGCTTTTATAAGCAGGATTATTAAAGAAAAAAACACCCAGCATGAAGCTGAAGTTCGTCATCAGAAAAAATTAGTACTGGAGAACATCAAAGCCCAGGAAGAGGAAAGAAAAAGAATTGCAGTTATGATTCATGATGATATTGGAAACAGGCTCAATATTCTTTCCTTATGGCTTAATAACCTGGATACCCAAGGTGATGAGGTGATTAAAAAAAATATCTACGGCCAAATGTCTTCCCTGATTGATGCTGCCAGAAGTATTTCCCACTCACTATATCCTGTTAATCTTGAATCGGTGGGGCTGGTTTTATATGCAGAAGAACTCATTGCCAACCTTTCTCATAAGATTAATATTTCCCTGCAGGTAATGCCGGGATATGAAAAGAAAGATCTTTTTGTAGAAGTACAGTTGTACAGGATTATTCAGGAATTTACCACCAATGTCATCAAACATTCTGATGCTACAGACCTGTGGATCTACATCAAAGATTATCCACAAAATATGACTGTTGTTATTTCAGATAATGGACAGGGGTTTGAATATGAAGAGGTGAAAAAAGGAATGGGAATCAAGAATATTGAATCCAGAATTCAATCTATGAATGCCGTTCACAAATGGAAAAAAACTTTTTTAAATAAAGGAAGTCGTTTAATTGTAAAAATTCCAAAATATCATGAGTTCCCAAATCAAAATAGCACTGATTGATGATGAGCAGCTGATCCTTGAAGGGGTGAAAATGCTGCTGTCTAATGAAAAAAACATATCCGTTTGTCTTACCGCCGATAATGGTCCCGATTTTATAGAAGATCTGGAAAAACTTTCAACATCAGAATTTCCTGATATCGCCCTTGTGGATGTTCAGATGAAGCCCATGAACGGATTTGAGCTGGTGGAAATTCTCAAGGAAAAATATCCGGATCTTAAGATTATTATTCTTTCTTCTCATTATAAAACCTCCATTCTGGGGTATATGGTGAAGTTGGGAGTTTCTGCTTTCCTTCCCAAAAATTCAAATAAGAAAACGTTTATAGAGGCCATAACCATGGTTGATAAAAATGGAGTTTTCTTTACGGCTGAAGATCATCAGATGCTGTTTACCTATATGAACAGTACTGCCAAGAAAAATTCGCTTTTTGAAACAGAAGATGAACTGTCTGAAAGAGAAAAGGATGTTGTAAAACTGATTTGTCAGGAATTCACCAACAATGAAATAGGTGAAAAACTCTTTATAAGCCCAAGAACCGTGGAAAGCCACAGGCAGCGAATCCTCGAAAAGATTGGAGCCAAAAATACAGTGGGAATCGTAATTTACGCCATTGTCAACAATATTTACTCTCTTGAAAAAATATAATCTCATTCCGTAGAAATACGGAATTTTTTATTTGGTAATTTTCACTCTAGCTTAACCGATCTTTCTTCCGTTATTTTGAAATGTCTCTTTTAGGGATTTTAAGTAAAAAAAACATAAATGTACAGACAGTGTCTGTATTAAAAATTATTAAAATAATGAATGGCAGTAGAGTGATTTCCGTCGGAATTTTTTTTGACGGTACAGGAAACAACGGAGTAAATGCTCTTTCATCCAATAAACCGTTGAACAATAATGAAAGCTATCATGGTGCATTTACCAATATCTATAAATTATACAGATCATTTAACGGATATGAGAAAATATATATTGAGGGAATAGGAACTGTAACAGGAAAAGAAGATAGCAATTTTGCAATGGCAACATGTGCTAATCCTCCCTATGGAAATGGATATTCTTCTGATGATAAACTTCAGAAAGCTCATGACTTTGTGCAGAATATAATCAAAGAAGTTGGCTGCGAATATCACTTTTATTTATACGGATTCGGTAGAGGTGGAATGCTGGTAAGAACTTTTTGCAATCAATTCCTATCTCATTATTTTAATGAGAATATTAAGATAAAATTCATGGGGATTTTTGATGCAGTGGAATCTAAGCCATTTAATACCTACAATCTGAGTCTTTCTCATCGGGTGGAAAATGCACTTCACGTGTGTGCTTTGAATGAATGTAGATTTTTCTTCCCATTGACGGGCTTTTTTGGGGACTCAAGAGCTATGCAGGATCAGAAAATAGAGGGATATTCATCAGTCTGGAAAGAGATTTTTGTTCCCGGAGCACATGCAGACATTGGAGGCGGCTATTTGGAGGGACCTCAGTCAGTATATATTTCTACAGATTTTTTAAATATTGATCATCTGAAAGTCTATGTTGAAGAGATCAGAAATGCAAAAACAGATGCAGAAGGTAACAAAATATGGTATGCTTTACTTGCAGATTATAAAATGGAAGAAAGAACTATTTTATCCCAGGCTTATGTTTGCAGAGACAAGGTATACAACGAACTTTCAAAAGTATATGGAAAACTTATGCTTGAAGAAACCAATAGAATATCATCCGTTTTTAATCTGGATATCTATTTTGAAGTAGATTATAGCAGACACCCCATGCTTGAAAGTTTTTATACAGAATTGGAGACTTACATGAAAGATCTTTCACGGGAGAAGAAACCAATATACAACTATGATGGATTGGCTGACTATACTCATATTTCAGCAAATTTTGGTCTGTATGGCGACAACCGGTTGGGAAGATCAGAATATGAAATTAATGTTGAGCTGCTTAACAACGGATTGAACGTTTCAAGTAGTACCACAGTAGATCCGGGCAGTCAGAGAAGACTTTCTGTTGAACTTCATTTGCCTGAAGACAACTTTGTAGCAGATTTTTTATACGGAACCAGTGTTCCCAATAATGATATCTGGACCCGCTCCATTGTAAAAGCTCCGGCAATAAGAATATTAAATGAAATAAACCATTAACATAGTACTTCTCAGTTTTAAATTTAGGTTATTGGGGACATCAGGTAAGATGTCCCTTTTTGTTTTCAGGCAAGGTATAAAGATGCGATTATGGCTCCCGATTTTTTATTTCTGGGCTATTCATTTCTTTTTCCGTATTTTTGCGCTCGAAAATTCATTATTCATTATTAACCATTAATTTAAAAAATGCTTTCGGTTCAAGGTTTAGGATTACACCATTCAGGAAATTATTTATTTCAAAATGTAAATTTCACCATTAAAAAGGATGATAAGGTTGGTCTCGTAGGAAAAAATGGTGCGGGAAAATCCACTTTATTGAAAATGCTGTCCAAAGAAATTAATTTCTTCGAAGGAGAAGTTGTAACTGAAGGAAGCGTTACAATTGGTTTTCTGAAACAAGATCTTGATTTTGTAAAAGGAAGAACTGTTTGGGCTGAAACAATGCAGGCCTTTGAGCAAATTAATGCTTGGAAAAATGAGCTAGAGGAAGTCAATCATCAAATGACTGTAAGAACCGACTATGAAAGCGATTCTTATACAGACTTGATTAACAAAATGACCGAGCTGAATGATCTTTTAATGAACCATGATGCCTACAATCTTGAAGGTGATATGGAAAAAGTATTGTTTGGTCTTGGATTTAAGGCTGATGATTTCCAAAAAATTACCGATGAATTTTCAGGAGGATGGAGAATGAGAATCGAATTGGCAAAATTACTTCTTCAAAAGAATGATATTATGCTTCTCGATGAGCCTACCAACCACTTGGACATGGAATCCATCATCTGGCTAGAGAACTTCTTGAAAGACTATCCCGGAGCAATTGTTCTGGTAAGTCACGATAAACAGTTTATGACAGCTGTTTGTAATAGAACGTTTGATATCAATAATAAAAAAGTTGACGATTACAAAGCCAACTATACAAAATATCTTGTGATGCGAGAAGATCGCCGTGAAAAACTGATTCAGGCTAAAAAGAATCAGGATGCGGAGATCAAGCAGATGGAAGATAACATCAATAAATTCCGTGCAAGTGCTACAAAGGCATCTTTCGCTCAATCATTGATTAAAAAGCTAGACAAAATTGAACGTATCGAAGTTGATAACGAAGACGTTTCAAAATTCAATATCCGTTTCGTACAATCTATGGTTCCCGGAAAAATTATTTTCGAAGCGGAACATTTAGGAAAAGCTTACGGTAAAAAACAAATTTTTGATGATGTAGATTTCATCGTTCAAAGAGGAGACAGAATTGCTCTTTTAGGACAAAACGGACAAGGAAAAACTACGCTTGCTAAGATCTTAGCAGGCGATATTCAGGATTATTCAGGTTCTTGGAATCTTGGACATAATGTAAACATCGGGTATTTTGCCCAAAATCAGGAAGAGGTTTTAACCCCTAACAAAACTGTTTTAGAAGAGGCTGAAGATGCTGCTACAGAAGAAACAAGACCTAGAGTAAGAGACTTATTAGGATCTTTCCTATTCCAGGGAGATGCCGTTTCTAAGAAGACAAAAGTGCTTTCCGGAGGTGAAAGGAACCGTTTGGCCCTTTGTAAACTGTTGCTACGTCCTTTCAATACGTTGATTATGGATGAGCCTACCAACCACTTGGATATTCAGTCTAAGGAGATTATTAAGTTGGCTCTACAGAATTTTGAAGGTACATTGATCGTAATTTCTCACGACAGAGAATTCCTTCAGGGACTTTGTGATAAGATCTACGAATTCCGTGATGGAAATATGAAAGAATTCCTTGGTGATATTAATGAGTATCTTGAATATAGACAAAAGGAAACAATCAGAGAGATTTCTGCAGAAAAAGCTAAACTTCATCAGGAAGAAGTAAAGGTAGAAACTAAAAAAGTTGAAGAGAAGCCTGTTGTTAGTAACAGCCAGACATCTGGTATTGTAAGTAAGGAACAGAAGAATATTCAAAATAAAATCAAGAAAGTAGAAGAGAAAATTTCTGAACTTGAAACGAAAATTGAAGAAATGGAAGCTTCCTTTACCAAGGAAAACCCTTCTGATGAAACTTTAGAAAAGTATAATACTGCTAAAGAAGACTTGGATGCTGCTTTGCAGGAATGGGAATATCTGGGAACTCAACTTGATTAAGCTAAAATATAAATGCTTCATAAAAATTATGAAGCATTTTTTTGTAACAATAGATAAATTGTTTCGACATATTATCTGTAAATCATAAAAGTAATTTAATAGAAGTTTAGTCTGAAAATTAAATTATTTTCCTAATTTTGAAAAATGATTTTTAAAGAAAGCAGAAACTTAAAGAGTTTTATCTCCAGACTATTGTTTGGAGTGTACTTCCTCGCACTGCTTTCTCAAAGCTTTCACCATCATGATTCTGTAGACTATTTTAAGGCTTTTAATCTTAAAAAGGTTGAGAATTCCATGACGAAGGCTGTTGCTAAAGAGAAAGCTGGCGACTGTCTGGCCTGCCACTTTTTGGTTACCGGACATACATTGGCTCCTGAAGAATTAAGCTTTACCTTTGAGCATTACACGCACGAAGTAAAGCAAATTATTGCCATTCAGGAAAAAATTTGGTCTCAGACCAAATTCACTTTTCAGCTTCGGGGACCGCCCGCAGTTGCCTAATCAATCAATTCTTATTGGGTTTATAGCTCTGGACTTTAGAGTTCAAGGTATATGTTCTGGGCTTAAAGTTTAATATTTTAGGTCGTTGAAAGATCGTTAATCGTTTGTAATGGGAAATTATAATTGTAAAAAAACGCCCTATTACTAGCTTTTGCCATTAATGCATTTTACAATCTACATTGTACAATGAAATAAACCCATCCAACAAATTTTAACGAAAAATGTACCTTTATTAAAAGAGGTACGCAATCCATCTATTTACAATGAAATTGATATATTGCCTGCTACTGATCTTTTGTGGATCAGTATTCACGAGTGCACAACAAACTTACACCGTACAAGGAACCGTTCAGGATTTTCATGATAAGACCATGCTGGAAAATGCGATGGTGAAAATCGGAAACCTTACAGTGAAAACAGATAAAAAAGGGAAATTTTCCTTTGATAAGATTCCTGCAGGAAAGTATACACTCATTGCCAAACATCCTGATTGCAATGATTATACTGAAAATATAGGAGTTGATAAGGATCTTCATATTACCATTATTTTAGAACACCATACAGGTGATATAGAAACCATTACTTTACACGGAGGCCATAAAAATAAAGGCTCTGTAGTAATGAAAACACTGGATAAAGCAGAACTAGAGAGGAATTCTACAGAGAATCTAGGAAATATCCTTTCCAAAATTTCGGGAGTTGCCGTGTTGAAGACAGGGAATAATATTACAAAACCTGTTATTCATGGTCTTTATGGGAGCCGTATTTCTATTATGAATAATGGAGTGAAGCTGGCAGAACAGGAATGGGGTGCAGAGCATGCTCCCAACGTAGATGTCAATGACTTTGAACATATAGATGTTATCAAAGGGGCATCCGCGTTGAAATATGGGAATGATGGAGTAGCGGGAGTTGTACTTCTGGAACCCGCAATTCCACCAAAGAAAGATACTTTGATGGGAAATGTAAAGCTTTCAGGGATTTCTAACGGAAGAGGAGGTGAGATTTCAGCGAATGTGCTTAAATCCTGGGAGAATGAATGGTTTGTAAAAGCAGGCGGAAGCTATAAAAAGCTGGGTGATATTTATATTCCACATCATACTCTTCAGAATACAGGAGCGGAGGTGAATTCATTCAACTTTTCTTTCGGAAAGCACGGGTTTATGCAGGGATTTGATATTTCCTATAGCGGAATCAATCAGGACTTTGGGATTTATAAAGGGGCACACCTGGGAAACAGCTATGATATCTACAGAGCCATGAACTTCGGACAACCCTATTTTCTGGATGATTTCAGCTATGATATAGGGTATCCCAAGCAGAATGTAGAGCATCATATTGCGAAGTTTTCTGCCTATAAACGTTTTGCTGACTTTGGGAAAATTACTTTCCAATACAGTTTTCAGTTGAACAAACGTAAGGAATATGATATCAGAAAAGGAGATTTGAAAGACACTCCTTCTATGGATTTGAGGCTGATTACCCATTCGGCAAGCCTTACTCATCTTATTGAACGTTCAAACTGGAGCCTTGAAAGCGGGATTTCAGCAGGTTTTCAGGATAACTATCCTAATCCGGCAACCGAGGTTAGACGTCTGATTCCAGATTATTACCGCTATGATGCAGGAGCCTTTTCTATCTTTAAATATACTTTCTCTCCAAAACTGAACGCAGAAGCCGGAGTGAGATATGATTTTAGCAGATATGATTCTTACAAATATTATGATGCCAAGGAGTGGAATGAAAAATATGCGAATGCTTTTCCTCAGTTTTACATAAAACAGAGTGGAAGCAGAGTGCTTTCTCGTCCTATTTTTGATTATCATAATTTTTCAGCAAATATTGGCCTGAATTATAAACCTTCCAAAGATTTCGATGTTAAGTTTAACTTTTCAAGAATGAGCAGAACTCCGAATCCGGCAGAGTTATTTGCTGACGGACTTCACCATTCTGCAGCCATTATTGAAAAAGGAGATTTAAGAATCAAAAAGGAAGAAATTTATAATGCCAATCTTTCTCTGACATGGCGTTTCGATGTTTTGAAAGGTCTGCAGGTGGAAGCCAATCCGTATATTATATTTTCTGACAGCTTCATCAATCAAATGCCGATAGAAATCCAGAATACAAGCAGAGGAACCTTTGCTGTTTGGGCTTATCAGCAAGTGAAAGCCAGAATGTACGGGATAGATGCAGATGCACAGCTTACAATTTCAGATAATCTAAAATGGACAACAAGTTTCAGTGCATTAAGAGGAGATGATTTAACAAAAAATGAACCTCTTATCCTAATGATGCCTATGAACCTTAGAAATTCATTGGAGCTCAGTCTGAATAAACCCTCTCACTTCTACATCAGACTGGAAAATGAAAATGTGTTCAAGCAGAATCGTTTCCCAATCAGAGATCAGCCTGTGCAGTTTATTGAGGATGGAGAATTGGTAACCAAAATAATAGATTACAGTACTCCTCCTGCCTCGTTTTCAATATTTCACGCATCGATAGGTGCGGACCTATTCAAAAATATGAATCTGAATTTCAGAATCAACAATATTTTTAACAAAGAGTATAAGGAGTATCTCAACAGATTGAGATACTATATGCCGGAACCGGGAAGAAATTTTGTGGTTACTCTTAAATACAATTTCTAACAATTAATATTAAAAATTAAATTAAAATGAAAAAATTATTCAACATATCACTTTTATTATTCGCTGCTGTACTATTATTCTCATGTCGTAACGGGAACGATGACATCCCTGAAGATATTCATGAGCATGAAGAAATTGGAAAAGTTGTGGTAACTCTTATCAATAAAGCCAATGGCGAAAAACAAACCGTGAATGTTATAGACGGGCAAACGGGTGATCATCTTCACCTTAATCAGGGAGCAACTTATGCTGTAGATGTTGATTTTCAAATTAAGCACGATGATCATTATCACAGTGCTGAGGAAATTATAGAAGAAAAAGATATGCACTTTGTAGTTTATAAGTTCTCAGGAGCAGATATAAAAGTAAAAAGAGCAGCTGATGATATCGTAAGAACTGATGGTAAAAAATTAGGAATTAAAACAGAATGGACTGTAGCCACTGCAGCAGCCGGTAAAGTGAACATTACACTGGTACATGGCCCTACTTCTGTAAATGATAATTCTCCATCTGCAGATAACCAATTGGGAAGCACTGTAGGAGGTGAAAGCGATGTAGATCTATTTATTGATTTTCATTAATTAAAAAGAAAACCTTTCGAAGAAAAGGACTTATATCTTTTCATATTAAATTTGGTTAACCACTGATTTTTTCAGTGGTTTTTTTATTTAACAATATTTGGCTGTATTAGTTGATTTTAAATGGGTATTTGTCATAAAAAATTCCTATTTTTGCAACCTAAAATTTTAATCAATAATGAAGGTTACCGCACAAAACCATGATGATGTAAGTGCATTGCTTACAGTGACATTGGAAAAATCTGACTACAAAGAAAAAGTAGAGAAGCAGTTGATTAATTATGCTAAAAATGCGCAAGTTCCTGGATTCAGAAAAGGGAAAGTGCCTTTGAGTATGGTTAAAAAACAATATGAAGCAGGTATTGCATTTGAAGAAATTAACAAACAAGTTTCTGATGCTTTGAACAATTATGTTAACGAAAACAAGTTAAGATTAGTTGGTCAGCCAGTTCCTCAGCCAGTAAACGAGTTCGATTACAACGCTGATCAGTTAGAAGTTGCTTTCGAAGTAGGATATGAGCCTGCATTTACTATAGATTTAGCTAAATATGAAGCACCTCACTACAAAGTAGAAGCTTCTGAAAAAGAAATCACAAAGAGCATTGAAAACATGCAGAAGCGTTTCGCTGAGCAAGTTCCTCAAGATAAAATCACTAAAGATTCTTACATTGCTTTAGAAGTTTCTCAAGTAGTTGAAGAAGATGCTGAAGGAGAGCACCACCACCACCCAAAGAACGTTACTGTTACCGCTGACAACAAGGAGGCTTTCAAACTAGTAAAGGCTTTGAAAATGGACGGGTCTGTAAAAGTTACTAAGGAAACTCTTGCAGGTGATGAAGAATTAGCTAAGGAATTAGGATTCAGCAAAGAAGAAGTAGAGCACCTACACCACAATGAGGTAGAAGTAAAAGTAAAAGACTTCTATTCATTAAACTTAGCTGAGCTTAATCAAGACTTATTCGACAAAGTATACGGAGAAGGAAACATTAACTCTGAAGATGAGCTTAAGGAAAAAGTAAAAATTGAATTAGACGAGTACTTCCAACAAAATGCTGATGTTCACTTCGTGAATAAAGTATTGGAGCAAGTAACTGAAAAAGAAGAAGTGGCACTTCCTGAAACTTTCCTTGTAAAATGGTTAATGTTCTCTAACCAGAACATCCAGTCTGAAGAGCAAGCTAAAGAAATCCTTGAAGCTGAGAAAAACCAATTGAGATACCAGATCATCGAAGGAAAATTGATGACTGATAACGAAATTAACCTTGACTACGCGGATGTATTGGCGCAGGCTGAGCAGTTAGTGAAAAATCAATTGGCAATCTACGGAATTCACCACCTAGGTGAGGAGGAGATCCAAAAGTATGCTGTTGAAATGTTGAAAGACCAAGAGCAGGTAAGACAAATTTCTTCTGAAGTAGCTATGGCTAAATTGAAGGATGTTATCCTTGAAAAATCTAGCAAAAAAGAAACTAAAATTTCTCACGACGAATTTTTAGAAGAGCTTAAGAAATAATTATATACCGATATAAATATTTGAAAACCGTCAATTTTTTGGCGGTTTTTTTATTTTAACTTAGAAAAAACCTATCTTTCAATTTTACATTTCTTCATATGCTTTATCCCATCAGCCCACTACGTATTGCTTATATTCATTACTCATTATTTTAAGTATGTCATCCAATATTCCTATATTTACCCTTTAAACTTATTACATATATGAAAAAGATCATCATTCCATTTTTCTGTGCCGTACTTTTTTCTGTGCCGGCAGCAGCTCAGAAGAAAGATGCCGCTTCTGCTAAAACAGAGGCTGTACAATCAAAGCTAACGGCTAAAGATGTATTGGATAACTATTTCAAAGCATTGGGTGGAAAAGATAAATTAGAAGCTGTAAAATCCATGATTACTGATAACACGATGAGTGCGCAGGGAATGGAAATTACAATGACAACAAGAAAATTAGGCAATAAATTTAAGTCTGTACAGTCACTTATGGGACAGCAGATGGTTCAGCTTTTTGATGGCGAAAAAGGATACTTTGACCAGTTGGGAAAGAAAACAGATATTCCTGCAGATAAGATTGCTGAATTGAAAAAAGGAAAACCAGTAGACGCATTGGCTTTTGAAGGGGCTAATTTTCAAAATGTAACGGTGGAAAAACTGGATGGTAAAGATTATAATTTACTTTCTTCAGATAAAGGAAAATTTTATTTTGATGCGGATACAGGTCTTTTGTATAAAACAATGGCAGGAGAGGGGAATATAACTGTAAAAAGTTATATGACGGTAGACGGATTGAAGTTTCCAGCTGAAGTAGACGCTGAGGGAGGCGGACAAAAAGTAAACATCAAGACTACTAAAATTGTGATCAATTCTGGGGTTACAGATGCAGATTTTAAATAGAGAATCTAATACATTATAAATACAAAAGCCGGACATTTTCCGGCTTTTGTATTTGTCAAAGGTTTATAAATTATTATGAACCATATTCTTTCTTCCACTCATCAGCTGCTCCGCTTAGAACAGTGTAGAATTCTTCACCATACTTTCTTATCAATGGTGTTTTTAGAAACTTGTAAACAGGTACCTGAAGTTCTTTTCCAAGAGTACAGGCGTCGCTGCATACATTCCATTCATGATAATTTAAAGCCGTAAATGCAGAATATTCTGTAACCCTGATAGGGTAGAGGTGACATGAGATTGGTTTCTGCCAGTCTACAGCACCATCTTCATAGGCTTTTTCAATACCACATTTAGTAATTCCTTTTTCATCAAAGGTTACATAGGCACATTCGCGATTCTCCACCATAGGAGTAACATACATTCCGTCGTGTGGATCGGTAGTCCATGTTCCTTGCTCTTCAAGGGCTTTTACCCCTTCCTGGGTAAGATAGGGCTTTATTTTATCAAAAATACCGTCCAGTATTTCAAGCTCATTTTTATCCAAAGGAGCTCCTACATCTCCTTCCACACAACATGCCCCCTTACATTTTGTAAGGTTGCAAACAAATTCTTCGGAAAAGATTTCCTCAGAAATCAATTTATCGTCTATCTGAATCATAATTTTTTAAAATAAATCAAAAACTGTACCTGCTTTAAAGGCAAATAAACTTATAATAATAAGCCATAGGCAAGCCTCCTGCATCCAGTATTTAGGTAAAAATCTCATCATTCTGCTTAAGATAATACTGGATGGAAATGCTAAAAGAAGTAAATATTCGTAGCTTTTATTCATATACAGAATGATGGTAATAAGCTGGGCTGCGGAGAAAACCAGCAGAAAAGTATATTTATATCTGCTTATCGGGCTTTTCTTGTTATAGTTTTTAAAGTGGTCATATACTGCATAGATGAGCATTATAACCACAGGAATCAGAGGTACAAGTTCAGTATAATCGGTTACGGGCTTCATTTTTCCAAACGGAAAATAATCTATGTCCCACGAAGTAAACTGAACAAAATACATGACAGAAAAATAACTGAATATAATCAGAACAATTCCTAAAAGAAACCTGAAAAGGTTTAATCCTATTTTGGCAGAGGTTGCAATGACATGGATAATTACAAAAAGAGCCAAGGGCCAGGTGGTGGGAAGAAAAATAAAGGTCAGGGCAATAATGGCTCCTACCAACACATACGATTTTTTCCTTACATCTTCATCTGCACTGGTAAGAAGAAGGATGAGAAAGGAATTGGTAAGCAATGAAACAGCTATTCCTATATCCAAATTTCCCGGATATAACCCGAAAATAAAAATAGTATATAGAAATAAAGGCAGATGGGTCTGATAATTGAGAGCAATACTGTGAAAACAAAAATATCCTAAAGCAATTCCCAGAAAAGTAATTCCGGCAACAATTGCTTCATAAGTGTTGAAATTCAGTATGTTAAATATTATTACTACTAAAAGAAGAAAACCAATATAAACAGGAATTGAAAAAATATTGCTTTCTTTTGAAAGTAATTTAAACATTTTTTATAAATTTGTACAAAGTTAATTTAAAAAAGGAAAATAATGACGTCTTTCTTTCTATTCTTAAGCAAAGTTTTCAAATGGACTTTCGGTTTCTTTGATGCTTTTGGAAATGTTTTAAACTGGATTCTATTTATAGTTTGCTGTGTACTGTTTACTTATTGGTGCTATGTGCTGGTAGTTACACTAGGAGGCGATAAAGACAAAGACTATTATTCTCCAACGGAAGGTAAGAATCCTTACTACGATCCAAAAATCTACAAAAAAGAAGGTTAATTAATTGGTTATATAGTAAAAAACCGATCAAATAATTTATTTGATCGGTTTTTTTATTACTAACGATTAAAAATTTCTTTTACTTAGTCGTGGATGGGAAGTACCAGAACAGGGATGTTTGAGCTTTTAGTAAGCCCTTTCGTTAAGCTTCCTACAAATACATCATAAATTCCACTTCTTCCGTGAGATCCCATTACGATGTAATCAGCATTTTTTGCTTTGGCATATTCCAGAATAATGTCTTTAGCCAGTCCTTGTTTTAAAAGATGCTCGCAATCAATATCATGCGCGATGATTCTTTGTTCAATTTTGTTAAGCTGTACCAGCTCTTCCCTGATTTCATTCGCTTCCACTTCCGGGAAATACTGAAACCCCATATCACCGATGGCAAAGCCAATATCTGATGGTGCTACATGGATGAGATAAATTTTACCATTAAGTTGTTTTGCAAATTTTATGGCGCCATCTACCAATTGGTCAGTTTTGTCCCCAAAATCTACGGGTAATACAATGTTTATCATAACCTTTCATTTTGTTACCTAAAGATATGAAAAATTTGCCAAACTTTATGTTAATTAACTTATAATATTCGGATATCAAGGATTTTTTCGTCTTCAAGATAAGCCTCAAGAATATCATTTTCTTCTACCTTTCCAACTCCTTTTGGTGTTCCCGTATAAATAAGGTCACCCACTCTTAAGGTAAAGTACTGAGAAGCAAAAGCAATGATATCATCAAAATGAAATAACATATCCTTTGTATTACCATCCTGAACTTTCTCTTTATTCTTTAAAAGAGAGAAGGGCAGGCTTTCCAGGTTGTAGTTCTCTTTCTTAAAGAAATTTCCTACCACTGCAGAGCCATCAAAGCCTTTGGCAAGCTCCCAAGGAAGTCCTTTAGACTTCAGCTCACTCTGAAGATCTCGGGCCGTAAAATCGATTCCCAGGCTGATTTCTTCGTAATGCTTATGAGCCGTTTCCTTTTGAATATATTTCCCTCCTTTTGAAATTTTTAAAACCACTTCCAGTTCATAGTGGATGTCATTTGTAAATTCAGGAATATAAAAATCACTTCCCTTTAAAACCGCAGTATCCGGCTTCATAAAAATAACAGGGTTCTCCGGAATTTCGTTTCCTAATTCTTTAGCGTGTTCGCTGTAATTTCTTCCAATACAGATGATTTTCATAATTCTTTTTTATTTATTTTCTTCGAATCCCATTACAGGGAGCAAAGGAATCTGTTATTTAATAATAAAACTGCTTGTAAATCTGAAATATATAATTTTTTATGTTTTAATGGGTAAACTCATTTCCACAGTAATAACATATAAACTTATGACTCGTTAAAAATGATATTCCAAAAAAGCTGGTTGCCTTATCATCCCTGTAAATATGATTGGAATCACATTTTGGGCATAAAAAATCAAATTCAGGATCTTCAATGGTATGCTCTACTTCTAACGAATACTGTTCATTATCCTTATAATCCTGAAGAACCTGAGTGGCTTTTTCCAGATCATCCTCAAAAACCTGAAGCTGAATTCCGCCCACAGCTTGTGATAGCAACCAGTCTGATTGAATAAGCTGCTCATTGGCTATAAAACTGTTAATGCCGTTTTCAGCCAATATTTGTTTATCCCTATTGGCTTCAAGGGCAGTTTCATAAAACTTAAAACGAATCAGATCAGACATAATTAAAATTTACTTGACAGTTGTATTTTTGTAAAAACTTTCTTAGTGTATAAAGGGAAGTCAGCATTCTGAAGCCATCCGAAATACCCAAGATCCTTTTGGAAGACAGCTTTTACCCCTTGTCCTTTATACTTTCCGAAATTGAAAACTTCCTCCATTTTTTCATTGTAACCAATAAATCCGGCTAGGTCTGCATTCTTGTTATGGAATGTAAACTCGCTTAACGGAGCAATTTCCTTCGGAATATCATCGTATTTTCCTACCTGAGCGTCCAAAACCTCAAAGGTTGCCATTACGTCTGCTTCTGCAGAATGTGCATTTTCAAGAGTTTTCCCACAATAAAACTGGTAAGCGGCTCCAAGATTTCTAGGTTCCTTTTTATGGAAGATCGTTTGTGCATCCACCAGTTTGAATTTACTAAGATCAAAATCCATTCCTACTCTTAATAACTCTTCAGCCAAAAGCGGAACATCAAATCTGTTGGAATTGAAGCCTCCAAGGTCGGTACCTGTAATCATTTCCATGACTTTAGAAGCAATATCTCTAAATGTAGGGGCGTCTTTTATGTCCTCGTCATAAATTCCGTGAATTTCACTGCTTTCTCTTGGAATCAGCATTTCCGGGTTAACACGCCATGTTTTGCTTTCTCTGGATGCATCAGGATTTACCTTTAGGATACAGATCTCAACGATTCTGTCTTTTCCGATGTTGGTTCCTGTAGTTTCCAGGTCAAAAATACAAAGTGGTTTATGGAGTTTTAAGTTCATGTTGCTCATTAATGATTTGAAAATGTGTTAATTGTAAAGGGAGGTATACATTCGTTTTGTATCCTCATATAAGTTTTTTAACTTTTATTTTAGTTGTCCTTGAAAAACAAGTGATACCAATATATAATAGATGACAAGCATTGGAATTCCTACCACTTGGAAAAAAGCAAGAATTGCAATTCCGCCTACCAGTAATATTACTTTTGGATAATTGTCTTTCAGTTGCTTGGATTTGAATTTCATTGCCATCATCTTTATTGGGCTAATCAGAAGCCATGAAGTAAGAAGTGTTAGTAAAATCAGCAGCAATTCGTTTTCAAATAAAAAGCTGAAGGTTCCTGTTTCTTTAAAGGCGTAATATAAACCAAACAGTAAAACGGTATTGGTAGGAGTATTTAATCCTTTGAAATAATATCTCTGTTCCTCGTCAAGGTTAAAAATGGCAAGTCTTAAGCAAGAGAAAGTAGTTACCAATAATCCTATATATTTGATCTCAAATGGAAAATGGAACCCAAGAAGCTCAGTCCCAAATGGTTCAAGTGCTTTATACATGGTGAGTCCCGGGATCAATCCAAAGCTTACCATATCCGCAAGGGAATCAAGCTGAAGCCCCAGATTGGAGTTTGATTTTACGGCTCTGGCTACAAACCCGTCAAAGAAATCGAAGATGGAGGAGAGGATAAGGCATATTGCCGTTGTTTGATAGTCTCCTAAAATAAGATGTATTGCACCCACACAGCCTGCAAATAAATTAGCCAGGGTCAAGGCATTGGCCAGATTATTCTTTATAAAATCCATAACCACAAAATTACAGTTTTTAAAAATTCAAACTCAAAATAATCTGCACTAAAAAATGCAATAAAGTGATTTTGGTGTAAATTTGCCCCATGAAATTTTTAAAAGGATTTAGAAAACAGGAAGTTCTGGCATTGCTTTACAGAATTTTTTTAGCCTATGCTTTTTATCAGATTGCAAGACTTTTATTTTGGTTTTTTAATAAAGACCTGATCAAGGTAGATTCTGTTTCAGACTATCTAAAGCTTGCCTACCATGGTACAGCATTCGATACCACAGCAATTTTGTACGTTAATGCATTATTTATACTGCTCAGTCTTCTTCCGCTGGTTATCAATACGAAAAAAGTATTTCAGAAAGTTCTTTTCTGGCTTTATTTTATTACAAACGGACTGGCGTATGCTATGAACTTTGGAGATTTTATTTATTATAAATTCTCTCAGGCCAGATTGACATCTGCTGTATTTCAGGTGGCAGAACACGAGTCCAATGTTTCCCAAACGCTCATGATCTCGATCGGGCAACATCCTTTTGTGCTGATTTGGTTTATTATTTTAATGGGATTATGGGTTTTCCTTTATAAAAGAGTAAAGGTTGAAGAGGCAAAGCCTGCAAGACTATTGCCATACTTTCTTTCTTCCATTGTTACTTTATGTATTACTGCTGTATTGGTTGTAGGAGGAATCAGAGGAGACTTTAAGCATAGTACAAGGCCAATTAATATGGTAGATGCCACGCGATTTGTAGCAAATCCATTACAGGGAAATCTGGTTCTCAACAGTACTTTCTCATTTTTTAGAACCCTAAATACCAATAATTTTAAGGAAGTTCACTTTGTGGATGAAAAGTATATTGAAGACAATGTGCAGCCTTATAAAGTATATGACAGAAAGATAGAAAACCGCCCCAATATTGTTATTTTTATTGTAGAATCATTTGGTAGAGAGTATTCCGGCGCTTTTAATAAGGATAAGAATATTAAAGACTATGTTTCCTATACCCCTTTTATGGATAGTCTGGCTACCCAAAGTCTTATTTTTCCTAATACATTTGCAAACGGAAGACAGTCTATTCATGGGATGAGCAGTGTATTGGCAGGAATTCCGAGTCTTACCGATGCGTTTACAGGATCACCATATTCTAATCAGAAAATACAATCAATAGTTTCTGTATGTAATGATCTTGGCTATGATACTTCTTTTTATCATGGAGCACCCAATGGATCTATGGGGTTTCTTGGTTTTGGAAATATCCTTGGATTTAAACATTATTTTGGAAAAACAGAATACAATCATGATGAAGACTTTGACGGAATGTGGGCCATCTGGGATGAACCCTTCCTGCAGTATTTTGCTAAAAACGTTGGAAAAAAGCAACCTTTCATGACAACGGTATTCACTGCCTCTTCTCACCACCCTTTTAAAATTCCTGAAAAATATAAAGGAAAATTCAAAAAAGGACCATTGGAAATGCATGAGCCAATACAGTATACCGATTACTCCATTAAAAAGTATTTTGAAACTGCTAAAAAACAACCTTGGTTTAATAATACCATCTTTGTATTTACCGGAGATCATACCAACCAGATTTATTATCCTGAATATGAAAAGGCAATGAATCGTTTCGCTGTTCCATTGGTTTTCTATTCTCCAAATCCTGAATATAAGCTTAAAGGAGAAAATCAGGAAATAGCCCAACAAATAGATATCTATCCAACATTAGCTGATCTTATTGGCTACAACAAACCTATCAGAAGCTGGGGAAGAAGTTTGGTAAGTGATAAAAAGTATACGCCTATTATGATGAATTCAGATGGAAATACAGAGCAGTTTATCATTGGAGACTACATTTATCGCTTTGATGGAAAAGAAATCATAGGGGTTTATGATAAAACGGATCTAGGTTTTGAAAAAAATCTGATAGATCAGCTTAAAACTCCTGAGGTGGAAAAAGGGAAGAAGATTGCTAAGGCATGGTATCAGGATTATATGAACAGAGTAATCAATAGAAAGCTGTACTAGGAGTAAACAGAACAAAGAGAAAGGCCGTAAAGGCAAAGAATTTTGATGTGGAAATTTTACAGTTTCACTATTTTATCTTTTCTCTATTGTATCTCTTTATGCTTTGTATAATAAAAGTTTTTGTTTGTTGAAAATTAATTTATATTTTTATCAATACGTAGATAAGAATATTATATTAAAATTAAAACTATAAGAAATATGAAAAAATTAATGTTAACATTTGCACTTTCTTTATTTAGTGTACTTACGTTTGCACAGATAGAAGGCAAATGGAAGACGATAGATGATGAAACAAAGCAGGCGAAGTCTATTGTAGAGATTTTTAAAAAATCAGATGGAAAATACTATGGAAAAGTTTCCCAATTGTTGATAAAACCTGCTGATCCTAACTGTTCAGCTTGTAAAGATGACAGAAAGGGTAAGCCAATTGTAGGTTTGGAGATCATCAGAGGATTGAAAAAAGAGGGTGATGAGTTTACCGGAGGAACTATTACAGATCCAAAAACGGGTAAAACTTATAAATGTACTGTTACAAAAAGCGGAGATAAGCTAAATGTAAGAGGCTATCTGGGATTATCATTATTAGGTAGAACCCAGGTTTGGGAGAGAGCTAATTAATATAAGTTTAAATAGAATTTTAAGACGGCATTTCAGAAATGAAATGTCGTTTTTTGTGGTAATAAACTCTACCAGAAATCTTAGTGCTTATAAATGAAATCTTCACTTTAAACATAATAAACAGAAATGGAAGATTGCGAACAACGGAATCTAATAAAAATTTTGTGTGACCTTAGAAAAAACTACAAAAAACTAGGCTGTCACGAGGAAAAACCTTTTTAAATAAAATTAATATTGAGGCTTTCCATTTAAATGAGATGCCTTTTTTGTTATGTTAGTAATAAAAAAACACTATTTTTGTAGTCTAAATTTTTCAAATAAATATGGCAGAATATACTTTTCGTGAGGTAATTGCACAAGCAATGAGCGAGGAAATGCGTAAAGACGAATCCATCTTTTTAATGGGGGAGGAAGTTGCAGAATACAATGGTGCGTATAAAGCTTCAAAAGGAATGTTGGATGAATTTGGTTCTAAAAGAGTAATCGATACACCCATTGCTGAACTTGGTTTTACAGGAATTGCTGTAGGAGCTGCGATGAATGGTAACAGACCAATTGTAGAGTATATGACGTTCAATTTCTCATTGGTAGGTATTGATCAGATTATTAATAACGCAGCGAAAATCCGTCAGATGAGTGGAGGTCAGTGGAACTGTCCTATCGTTTTCAGAGGACCTACTGCTTCTGCAGGACAATTGGGAGCTACTCACTCTCAGGCTTTCGAAAACTGGTTTGCAAATGTTCCTGGTCTTAAAGTAATCGTTCCTTCGAACCCTTACGATGCAAAAGGATTGTTGAAAACAGCTATTCAGGATAATGACCCGGTTATTTTCATGGAATCTGAGCAGATGTATGGAGATAAAATGGAAATTCCTGAAGAAGAATACTATTTACCAATAGGAAAAGCAGAAATTAAGAAAGAAGGTACAGACGTTACTTTGGTTTCTTTCGGTAAAATCATGAAGCTGGCTATTCAGGCTGCTGAAGATATGGCTAAAGAAGGAATCTCTGTAGAAGTTATCGATCTTAGAACAATTCGTCCACTGGATTTTGATACGATTTTAGAATCTGTAAAGAAAACAAATAGATTAGTTATCTTAGAAGAAGCTTGGCCATTCGGTTCAATATCTTCTGAAATTACATACATGGTACAGCAAAAAGCATTCGATTATTTAGATGCTCCAATTAAGAGAATTACTACTCCTGATGCGCCTGCACCTTATTCTTCTGCATTATTTGCAGAGTGGTTCCCTAAGCTTGAAAAAGTAAAAGAGGAAATTAAAAAAGCGATGTACGTTAAATAGTAATAGAGAAAAACTTCCGAAAGGAAGTTTTTTCATTTATTATATTCATGAAGAAAAGTTCTTGGGGTCATAAAATTGATATAAATTTGCGCTTTTAAAAAAATAAATTGGCTGATATGGCAGAAGTTACAGAAGGCGGTCATCACTTTGACCTAAAGAAGCTTTCATTTGTAGGCGTTATAGTATCTCTCGGGATCGTTTTCGGAGATATTGGTACATCACCGCTTTACGTAATGAAAGCGATTGTGAACGCAAGGAAAGACGGCGCTACCATGCCATTTGATGAATACATTGAGGGAGCATTATCCTGTATCATCTGGACATTGACGCTTCAGACAACCCTGAAATATGTTATCATTGCATTAAGAGCAGATAACAAGGGTGAAGGAGGGATTCTTGCCTTGTATTCCCTGGTAAAGAAACTCAAAAAGAAATGGCTGTATATAGTCGCCATTATAGGGGCCTCCACACTAGTGGCAGATAGTGTGATTACGCCATCCTTAACGGTGATGTCTGCTATTGAGGGGCTTAAAATATACAACCCCGAAACCCCGGTAGTACTTATTACATTAGTTATTCTGTTTATCGTTTTTGTGGTTCAGCAATTCGGAACAGCCTCTATTGGTAAGTTTTTTGGACCGGTAATGGTCACCTGGTTCCTTGTTTTAGGAATTTCTGGATCAATGCATATTTTTGATCATATTGAAATTATCAGAGCATTCAACCCAATGTATGCGTATAACCTGATTACGCATTCATCCAGTGCCATTGTGATCATGGGAGCTGTTTTCCTGTGTACAACGGGAGCAGAGGCCCTTTATTCCGATCTGGGACACTGTGGAGCAAAGAATATCAGAATCAGTTGGATTTTTGTTAAACTAATGCTTATCCTAAACTATTTAGGGCAGGGGTCGTGGCTATTGGATAATTATCATCAGGTACATAACGGAGTAAACCCTTTCTTTGGAATTATGCCGGAATGGGCTGTTTTACCAAGTGTAATACTGGCTACAGCAGCTGCAATCATTGCCAGCCAGGCGGTAATTACAGGTTCATTTACCATGTTTTCAGAAGCAATGTCTATTTCTTTCTGGCCCAATCAACACATTGAATATCCATCAGGGATCAAAGGACAAATGTATATTCCTAGAATTAACTGGGGATTAATGGCTTTCTGTTTTGTAGTGGTTGTATTTTTCCAGAAATCAGAACATATGGAAGCGGCATATGGACTTACGATTACCATCACCATGTTGATGACAACCATTCTTCTTTTATACTGGCTGAGCCGTACAAGAGTAAATAAGATCTTCATTGCAGGTTTTGCAGTCGTTTACCTGTTCCTAGAATCAGGATTCTTCTATGCAAATGTAATTAAGTTTGTAGACGGAGGATGGCTGACAATGGTATTAGGTGGATTTATTGCAGTATGTATGTACGCCTGGTATAATGGAAGACTTATTAAAGCTAACTTTATCCAGTATGTAAAGATTGATAAGTATATTTCTATTCTTAAAGATATGAAGCTGGATGAAACAATTCCAAAATATGCGACCAACCTGGCTTACCTGAGCAGAGCAAAAAGAAATGATGAGGTAGAATCTAAAATTATTTATTCCATCATTAAAAAACAACCGAAAAGAGCAGATCATTACTTTATCCTGAGCATTGTTAATCAGGAAGATCCATACACATTCAAATATACGGTAGATGAAATTTTGCCTGGAACAGTTTATAAAATTAACTTCCTTTTAGGATTTAAGGTAGACCGAAGAATTAATGATTATTTCAATATGGTTTTGAAAGATCTTATGGCTGACGGAACCATCCCGTCAAGAAGCAGTCACCCATCCTTAAGAGCTCATAATATACCACCGGATTTGAAGTATGTAATCATAGATAACACCTATATCAACGATATCCTTTTAACTGTTAAACAGAAGATTACCCTGAATATTTACAACTTTGTGAAGTATATTGGAAGTGACGACTTTAAAGCTTGGGGAGTGTCTTCTCACAACGTAGAAGTAGAATCTGCACCTATTACAGAACTTACGGTATATGATAATAAGATTGAACAGTCCGGTTACTTCCGTCATAACTCTTAGGCTCAGGAACATTTAACCATACTATCTATTTAAATAAAAATCGATAAATTTGTAGATAATTTTTTTAATGGATACAATACAAAAAGAAAAAAATATAGCTTTAATCAAGGATGTTTTAAGAAACTACTTATTAGAAAAAGGGTTTAGAAACACACCTGAAAGATATACGATATTAGAAGAAATTTATAATATGGATCATCACTTCAATGTAGATGATCTGTATCTTCTGATGATGCAGAAAAAATATCATGTTTCTAAGGCTACTATTTATAATACTATTGAAATTTTCCTTGATGCAGGCCTTATACGTAAGCATCAGTTTGGAGAAAAGACCTTGACTTCTTCATCCTATGAAAAGTCTTATTTTGATAAGCAGCATGACCACTTGGTAATCTACAAAAAAGATTCTGATAAGGAAATTGAAGAAATTATTGAATTCTGTGACCCAAGAATCCAAGGAATCAAAGAAGCTATTGAAGAAGCATTTGGCGTAAAAATTGATTCTCATTCGCTGTATTTTTATGGCACTAAGAATGACTAATTAATGAGAATAATCTTTTTTCTGTTACTCTTTATTTCTACGCTCAGCTTTGCGCAGGAGAAAACTCCGGTGAAGAGAGATCCTTATTTGCAGACTCCATCACCGGCTCAACCCAAGCAGCTGAAACCTGAAAATAAAGTAAAGATCATCCATGCAGATGAGATGAGCAAAAACCCTGAAAAATATGAGGGGAATCAATATCTTACAGGGAATGTTCAGATTGAACATCAAGGCTCCGTCCTTACAGCAGATGAAGTTATCATATACAATGAAGAAAACTTTGTAAAAGCCATAGGCAATACAAGGCTTCAGAATGCTGATGGCTCTGTAATTACTGCCGGTGAGATGGAATATGACGGTAATACCCAAAAAGGTGTTGCCCGGAAAAATGTTGTCCTTACAGATCCCAAGCAAACCATTAAAACAGATATTCTGTATTATGATAAGCTTAATAATCAAGCCTATTTTAATACTGGTGGTACCATCTCGGACAGTCAGGGTAATGTAATGTATACAAAATCTGCTACCTATTTTCTGACCACTAAAATGATTGATTTTGTAGGAAATGTGAAAATAGATAATGCTCAATACATCATTGAGGGAGCGAATATTAAACAGAATCAGAATACTAAAGTTGCCGAATTTTTTGGACCTACCACCATTACCAATCGTGCTAATCCCAAAAATAGAGTATACACCGAAAGAGGAACTTATAGAATGGAAACTAAGGAAGCTTTCCTTAACAAAAATTCCAAGATCTTTTATAATGACAAAATCCTTACCGGTGATGATATGTACTACAATCAACTTTCCGGGTTTGGAAAAGCGACAGGAAATGTGACTTTGGATGATCCTAAGGAAAGAAGATACATAAAAGGAGGATATGGAGAAATCTTCGAAAAGAAAGATTCTTCAATGATGACGAAGAATCCGTATGCTGTGAAGATCATGGAAAAAGATTCCATTTACTTTGCCTCAGAAAAAATCATCTCCTATCAAAAACCGGATTCATCAGATATCAAAATAAAGAAAAGCTATTTAAGAGCCTATAAAAAAGCAAGAATTTTCAAGTCCAATGCACAGGGAAGAGCTGACTCTATCGCTTTCAATGAGACAGATGGGATCATGCATATGTATACAAATCCAATTTTGTGGAGTGGTGAAAAGCAGGTAACCGGAGATAAGGTAGAGGCTTACTTTAATACAAAAACCGAAAATATAGACTCACTAAAAGTCATTGGAAATGCCTTTGCTATCAGTAAGGTAGATTCCCTAACCCTGAAAGATGAATTTAATCAGGTGAAAGGAAAGTTTATGACGGTGTATTATGAGAATAATGATATAAAAGAAGCAAGGGTAGTAGGAAATGCACAGGCAATTGCCTATGTAGATGATGTAGATAAGGAAACCCAAAAACCGGAAAGAATAGGTATAACACTTTCTGCCTGCGGAATTATTGGTGCCTTATTTGAAGAAAGAGGACTGCAGATCATTTCTTGTAGCATTGGAGCAACTTCAGATACCTATCCTATGAGTAAAATAGAGCCTGCAAGAAGGAAATTCCCGGATTTTAACTGGAATACAAAAGACAGGATCAGGAAATGGCAGGATATATTAGTAGATAGTCCAAACTATGAGGAAATCAAGTATTCCTCAGACAATGAACTCTACGACCAGGCACAGGATGTCATAGAAAAGGAAAAAGCTAAAGAAGAAGCTAAGAAACCAAAGAGAGTAAGAAAATAATATACAACCGCTTTATTTATTAAGGCGGTTTTTTTATTCCCTGCCAATAATTTCGGCATTTGCTGAATCTTTTATAGCTTTGCTGAAATTTTTTGAGACGATGGAAATGCATAAAGATTTTTTTACATATCAGGCGCAAACTACCCAATTTGCAGCAGGTTTTGAAGTTGAAAAAGCAGAGGGAAGCTATATTTATGGTACAGACGGAAAGAAATATCTTGACTTTGTAGCAGGAGTTTCTGCCAATACTCTGGGACATTCACATCCTAAAATTGTTAATGCCATTAAAGAGCAGGCAGACAAGTATCTTCACGTAATGGTATACGGAGAATATGCACAGGATAAGCCTATAGCAATATGTAAATTGCTTGCAGAAGCCACACCGGAACCTTTGGAAGTAACCTATCTTGTGAACAGTGGAGCAGAAGCTATTGACGGAAGCTTAAAACTGGCAAAGCGATATACAGGAAGAGAAGAAATAGTTTCCTTTAAAAACTCTTACCACGGAAATACACATGGAGCTTTGAGCGTTTCAGGAAATGAAACCCATAAAAGAGAATTTCGTCCGTTGTTGCCAATGGTTTCTTTCATTGAATTTAATAACGAAAAGGATTTTGACAAGATCACAGAGAAAACGGCCTGTGTTATCCTTGAAACCATTCAGGGAGCAGCAGGGTTTTTAGTGCCAGATAAAGATTATCTGATCAAACTAAAAAGAAGATGCGAAGAAGTGGGGGCTCTTCTAATTCTGGATGAAATTCAGCCAGGGTTCGGAAGAACGGGGAAATTGTTCTCATTTGAACACTTTGGAATAGTTCCTGATATTTTGGTGATGGGAAAAGGAATGGGCGGTGGTGTTCCTGTAGGGGCTTTCATGAGCTCCAGAAAAATTATGGAAACGTTATCACATTCCCCTAAACTTGGACACATTACTACTTTTGGTGGGAATCCCCTCATTGCAGCAGCCAGTTATGCTACTTTAAAAGAAGTACTGGATAGTGGCTTAATGAATGAAGTGGATGCAAAAGAAAAGCTATTCAGAGAACTTTTGGTGCACCCAAAGATTAAAAATATTAACGGTAAAGGTTTAATGCTTGCTGTAAATCTTGGATCTCCAGAATATACCTTGGGCGTAGCTAAAAAATGTATGGAAAAAGGACTTATTGTATTCTGGCAACTATACAGAAATGAGTACCTGAGAATATCCCCACCTCTTACATTATCGATGGAAGAAATCAGGGAAGGATGTCAGATTATTCTTGATATACTAAATGAAAACTAAAGATAAAATCTCTCTGTTTCGGAGAGATTTTTTTTATGCCTTACATTATACCATTATCTCTTAAAACTTAACATAATACAGATTTGATTCCGGTGATAAATATCATGCTGATTCTATAAAAAAGTAATTGTTTTTTTGCGTAATAAAAAAATTAATTTATATATTGCGGGACGATAAAAACAAAGATTATATGGCGAAACATAAAGTCCATTACGAATTCCCAATGCACTGTTTATCAGAGATTTTATATGAATATCTGGCAACGGGCGAGGGGTTATCTGAATGGTTTGCGGATGAGGTAATAGAAAAAGGCGATGACTTCTTTTTTAGCTGGGGTGGAGGACCTGCAGAAAAGGCCACATTAATCAGATATAAGCCTGAAGGTTTCGTGCGTTACAGATGGGAAGAAGATGAGGGAACTAAGAACTTCTTTGAAATGACAATCACAATAGATGATATTACAGAAGATTTAGCATTAAATATTACTGACTTCTGTGAGGAAGGTGATGAAGAAGAAAATGCAATGTATTGGGAAAATCTTATTGAGAACCTTAGAATAAAATTAGGTGCTGCATAAGGCGGGATCGTATTAAATGATAAAACTGATGAACGATTTATCGTTCATTATTTTTTTGTAAATAAATCACATCAAAAATTGGAAAATCAATATTTTACATCAGACGCATTAAATGTAAAGAATAGAGCCTTTCTTTGGGGCGATGCAGTAAAGGTTTCCTTCTTTATAAAAAACGGAGGATTAATCATGGATGAAGAATGCTATTTCTTCCTGATGGCTTCGATGAGAAAGATGAGAATGAACATTCCTCTCACCTATACACTGGAATTTTTTCAATCACTTTTTCAAAAGGATATTATCGATGGTCAGGGAATAAAGAATGGAATTATCAATTTTCAGGTCTTTAGAAATAATGATGATTTGACCCTGGCAAAATCTTCAATTTCCTATTTTTATGAAATCGTGGAAATGGAAGATGTGTTGGCTGTTCATCCAAGAGCATTGGAACTTGACCTTATTAAGGAAATCAATGTGAATAACAACCTTTTGAGCAATATTAGGGTACATTGCCCGGAAAATATTTATGGAGGCATTTATGCACAGGAAAATGATCTTGATGATGTGATTCTTTTGAACCCTAATAAAAGAATTGCACGTACTACTACCGGAAACCTTCTTTTTCTGGACGGAAATATTATTAAGGTTCCAAAGCAGACTGAAGGGGCTTATATTTCTCCACTGATGGAGAATTTTGTTACCTTTTTACATAAAAATAACCTTGCAGATATCCAGGAACACGAGATTATTGCATTTGAATCTCAGAAAGCAGAAGAAATTTTGATGATTTCTGATGAGAAAGGCATATTTTCTGTAGGTAAAATAAGAAATAAAACCTTTGAAACTTCCCGATTCTCAGAATTGGTAGAAGGCTGGAAAAAGAGTTTTGATCAATAAAATTGACAAACCCGGTAAACAACGAAATTATAAAAGTCCTTTACCGGGTTTTATTCTGATTACATCAGAAATTGTTATGTATTTTAGTATTCATTGAAAATCTCAATGAATTTCTGTGCGATTTCCTTTTGCCCTTTTTCACTGGTGATGTAATTTCTATCAGCAGAATTATTAATAAATCCCAGCTCTACCAGTACAGCCGGAGCCTTGGTTTCTCTTAAAATATGAAGATTGCGTTCCTCAATTTTACGGGCATTGAATTTTTGAGATATTTTTTCACCCAACATTTTTGAAGCTTCAGCATGTTGAACAAAAACCTCAGTTCCCTGATTGGAGGTTTCTTTCTGAGGAGACCTGTTGACGTGAAGTGAAATGACCAGTGCAGGATTCAGTTTATTGATTTGGGTGGTTCTTTCAGAAAGGCTGGGATAGGTGTCTGAACTTCTTGTTAAAATCACCTCATACTTTTCTTGTTCTTTATTCAGTTTTTGAATTTCCGTCGCAATACTTAAGGAAATGTCTTTTTCGGAAAAATTATCATATACAGCTCCTAAGTCGTTTCCTCCGTGGCCGGCATCTACGACAATATATTTCTTGTTAAGAGGTGCAAATGATAAAAATGTAGTCGAAAAGATTGATAAAGCAAGTAATGTACTCCCCTTCATTTCTGTGATTTTTGTTTTTTAAAGAACGGAAAAAGTTTCTTTAAAATTGGTTAATAGAATCTTAAAATTTGTTAATTATATTCTGGAACTGAAAAAGTTACTATTAATTCAGAGAAATGTCCTCAGGTGAATTGGCCCAAAGGAGGAATTCACCACCAAGGTTTTGCATAATGGATTTCCATAATGTCTGATCATTGGGAAGAGTATAATCGAGGTTATAAACATCTACTACAGTCCACATCTTTCTTTGGACCTCATTATCCAGCTGATTGGGAGACCATCCCGAATATCCGGAGAATATTTTTATATTCTGAATATCCAGCACATTACCTAATACGGCATTTATAATGTGTTCAATGTCTTCTGTAAGATAATATTCATTATTGATTTCAGTGTAGATTTCAGTGATCTTTTCACCCTTTACAATGAAGAATACTTTTTCGTTTTCTACAGGACCGCCATCATATACTTCAATTTTGAAATCGAAGAATTCCCTGAATTTACTACTCATTTGGCTGTTCTTCTTATTCAATATCAAACCAAATGCACCGCTTTCATTGTGTTCAATAACCAATACCACCGATCTTGAAAAAAGATCGCCGGAAATGTCAGGTGTCGAGATTAATATTTTACCTTTGTATGAGTGATTCATACTCAAATTTAATAAAAAATATTTATGGAAAACCTGCACGACAAAAGAAAAGTGTACGAGAAATCCCAACTTATTGAAAGTGAGATAAAACAAAATCCAATTGAGCAGTTTAGAGACTGGTTTTTGGAGGCCAGTGAAAGCTCTATGATCTCTGAAGCCAATGCTATGGCGGTTTCTACAGTAGAAGAAGACGGATGTCCAAGAACAAGAATGGTTCTGTTGAAAGCCTATACTCATGAGGGATTTATTTTCTATACCAATTATAATAGCAGAAAAGGAAAAGCGATAGAAAATAATCATAAAGCATGTCTTCATTTCTTTTGGCCCAATTTGGAAAGACAGATTATTATCAAAGCTAATCTGGAAAAAGTTGCCGAAAATCTGAGTGATGGTTATTTTCATTCAAGGCCAAAAGGAAGTCAGTTGGGTGCGATGGTTTCCCCGCAGAGTCAAGTTATTCCAAACAGAGAATTTTTGGAAGAAAAGCTAAATGATCTGGAAAAGAAGTACGAAAATACAGAAGTTCCAAGACCATCCAACTGGGGGGGGTATTTGGCAAGGCCCTATGAGATTGAGTTCTGGCAGGGACGGCCTAATCGTCTTCATGATAGGATTATCTATGAGTTAGATGATTTGGATTGGAAGATTTCAAGATTGGCTCCCTAATGGAGGAGGAGGAAGCTAGAAATGAGAGTTTAAAGAATTTTTTTTTCATTTGGAGATCTACGGCTTTAATCAACCTTAGTAAAGATATCATAAAAGCAGGCTAAATAAAGCCTGCTTATTGTTTTCTATTAAAAACAAAAGGCTGTTTCTAAGAAACAGCCTTTGAATTTTTCTAATCTGAATGATTATTTTTTCTTAACACCAGAAACTGCGTTTGATAAATCAGCTCCAGCCTTAAATTTAGCAACTTTTTTAGCAGCGATTTTGATTGGCTTTTTAGTTGCAGGGTTAATACCTTGTCTAGCTGCTCTCTCAGCTACTGAGAAAGTACCGAAACCTACTAAAGAAACTTTTCCGTCTTTTTTCTTTAATGTAGAAGTTACGTTAGAAATGAAAGATTCTAAAGCAGCCTTTGCTGCAACTTTAGTGATACCTGCATCTTTTGCGATTGCGTCGATTAATTCAGACTTGTTCATAATTTTTAATATTAAAGTTAGTTCGTAATTATAGCAAATATAATACTATTTTCTAATTGTGCAATTTTTTTATTAAAACTTATACAATTTTTTTACTTTTCAGTGAAAACAGTTAAAATATGATAATTCGGTTTTTCACGAAAAATCTACGTTACGGGTTACTAAAATCGTGCCAAATGCTTATGTTTATTGACTTTAGCAAAAAGTTAATATTATTTCCTGTATTTATTAAATCCTAAATTGGGTATAAAGTATTAATGTTTTTAAGAATATAATTATTAATTCTATAAGTAAAAGTCACATTTCTTGTGTTTTATAAAATTAAATACCTGAGTTTATGGGAGTTTTTTAATGATAGTGAAGGTCTGTTTTATTAATTTTTATTAATAAATTTGCAACATGTTAATAGAAGTTTTCAAATCCAAGATTCATAGGGTAAGAGTTACAGCCTCAGACCTTAATTATATAGGAAGTATAACGATCGATGAAGATCTTATAGAAGCTGCCGGTTTGGTAGTGGGAGAAAGGGTTTATATCGTAAATGTGAACAACGGGGAACGTTTTGATACATATGTTATCAAAGGGAAAAGAAAATCAGGAGAAGTATGTCTGAATGGGCCTGCTGCAAGAAAGGTACAAAGAGATGATATTATTATCATTATTGCCTATGCACAGATGACTCCTGAAGAAGCGAAAGACTTCCAGCCGAAGATCGTTTTCCCTGACGAAAAAACAAACCTTCTAACCTAGTTCATGGAGAAAACAACAAAAAGTCCACTAAAATCAGTACTCACAATAGTAATATCGCTTGCTTTTGCAGGCTTTTTTTTATGGCTTGCCTTAAAAGGGCTTGATTTTAAAGTGATTCAGCAGTCATTGGCAAAAGCGAACTACCTTTGGGTACTGTTTGCATCAGTATTTGGTCTTCTGGCTTATTGGTTCAGGGCTATTCGTTGGAATCTGATGCTGGAGCCGATGGGGCACCAGATCTCAAATTCCAATTCGCTTTGGTCCATATCATTTGGATATTTAATGAACCTTACCATTCCCAGAAGTGGTGAATTGGCAAGGGCTACCGCTTTGTATGGGGTAGAAAAGGTACCTGTAGATAAGTCATTCGGAACCATTATCCTGGAAAGGGTAGTAGATCTTATATGCATGCTTGGGTTCCTAGGGCTTACCTTATTATTTAAATATGACGCAATTTTGTCATTCTATCAAAATTCAGGAGTAAATATTAATCCAAATAAGATTTTGCTTGTTCTTTTGATATTGATTGGTGGTACAGTTTTATTTTTTGTCTTTAAAAAGAAATTGGCAGGTGTTCCTTTTTTAGGGAAGATTGTAAATTTTATAGATGGGATATTCCAGGGGCTGACGACCATTTTCAAACTAAAGCAAAAAGGAAAGTTCATTTTATATACATTAGGAATCTGGATTTCTTATTATTTTGCAGCCTATCTGGTATGTTTTGCTCTTCCTGAAACATCAGGATTTACAATGGCAGACGGATTCTTCATTATTGTTGTAGGAACAATGGGGATGATTATTCCTGCGAGTGGAGGAATTGGTGCTTATAATCTGGCGATGAAGTATGGTTTTATGGCTCTTTTTATCTCGATGGGGAAAAGTGCCGATCTTGGAGGTGAAATGGGGCTTACGTATTCCTTTATCTCTTTACCGCTTCAGATTGTGATTATGCTGGTGATGGGACTTATCTCTATCCCTATGCTGGCTAAAGCAAGAAATGCAGCTGTTGCCGACAAGGGTTTTTAAGAATGTATTCAATAACAATATTTTTATAAAGGTTCAATTTTTTAATTGAACCTTTTTTATGTAGTTATTGAGCAGGAATATTGATTATAATTGCAGTATACCTGTTATTTTTCATCAATAAATTTGGTCAATTCATAAATCACTTCTATCTTAATGCAAAAAATAATTCATAACATAAAACACTATGGCAATTAATCTACAGAAAGGACAGAAAATCGAGATCGGATTGACAAAAATGACAATAGGACTTGGTTGGGATCCTAATGAAGGGACAGGCTACGACTTTGATCTTGATGCTTCGGCAATTATGATTGATTCTGACAGAAAATTAGTAAGCGAGGAGTATTTTGTTTTTTATAATAACCTGACTTCTCCGGATGGGGCTCTTACTCATACGGGAGATGATCCAAATGGTAAAAACAGTGATGGGGATGATGATGAAGCAATTGTAATTGACCTTGATAAAGTAGACTCAAGGGTAGAAGAGATTCTTTTTGTGGTAACCATAGAGGATTTTGAAAGAAGAAGACAAAATTTCGGACAGGTAAGAAACTCATATATAAGAGTGGTAGATAATGGCTCGAATCAGGAGATTGCAAAATATGAACTGGATGAAGACTTCTCTATTGAAACAGGTGTTGAATTCGGGAGACTCTATAAAAGAAACGGAAGCTGGAAATTTGAAGCTTCAGGAATAGGATATAGAGCAGACCTTGGGTTCTTCCTTGAAAAATATTATAAGGGACAAATCATCAAATAATCATCAAAATACACACAACTATAGCTATGGCAATTAATTTACAGAAAGGTCAAACAATTGATTTAAGGAAAAACGACCGTGGAGAAAGTGTTTATGACCTTTCAAAAGTGACGATAGGTTTAGGATGGGATGTAAGAAAACAAGGTGGTTTTCTGGGAAAACTATTCAGCAAAGAGGCAGAATATGATCTTGACGCAGTGGCGTTTCTTCTAGATGGTAACGGAAAGGTTGCCAACCTTGGAAGAACGGTTCAGACCAATGATGGAAGACAAATGGGACTTTATCAAGGGGATGTGGTTTTCTTTAATTCTATGCAGCATCCAAGTGGGAATGTATGGTTAACTGGTGATAACAGAACCGGTGCAGGAGATGGTGATGATGAGCAAATCATTGTAAAGCTGGATCAGCTGGATCAAAGCTATCAGAAGATTGTATTTATCGTAACCATTTATCAGGGAAGAACCAATAACCAGCATTTTGGAATGATTGAAAATGCATTTATCCGTGCGGTAGATGCTACAGGAAAGGAGATTACAAAATACAGTCTTTCCGGAGACTCCAGTATGAACGGAATGTGTGCCATGGTTTTTGCTGAGGCTTACCGCCATAATGGTGACTGGAAATTCCGTGCTGTGGGAGAACCTCATCAAACGGATAACTTTATCGATATCCTGAGACAGCAGTACTCATATTCAAACTAGACTTTAACTTTTTATTCAACATACAAGCCGGCGGAGGAAGTCGAAGACTTCCTCCGCCGGCTTCAGAATTAATAATTGTCTTATGAACAGAAGATTATTAGCCTATTTTTTACTGGATACTTCCGGTTCCATGAATGGAGAACCTATTCAGGCTCTTAATAATGGATTCAACGGGTTGATCAGTATGCTCCGAGCAGATCCACAGGCTATGGACAGCCTCCATTTGAGTGTTATTACTTTCGATAGGGAAGTTAAAAATATTATTCCGCTCATTGCTCTTGCCAATTTTTATCCCATGGAGATTACCTGTCCGGATAGTGGGCCTACCCATACTGGTGCAGCGTTGGAGATGGTGTCAGAATTAGTACAGAAAGATCTTGTAAAAGGTTCAGGAGATGAAAAAGGAGACTGGCAGCCCCTTCTTTTTATATTTACGGATGGGAAGCCATCGGATATTCAAAAGTACAGACAGATGATTCCCGCAATACGAAATCTTGAATTTGGGGCAATTGTAGGCTGTGCAGCCGGTCCTAAAGCGGATGAACAGTATCTTAAAGAATTAACGGATCATGTGGTAAAACTGGATACTACCGATGCCATTACATTGTCTTCATTTTTCAGATGGGTAAGTTCGTCCATTACACAAGGAGGGCATTCGCAGGATACAGGAGAACATATAACACTTCCTCCGCCACCAACGGAGCTTACTATTATTATCTAAAAATTGTCTTTACAGGTATGAGAAGACTTCCAATTTATTTCTTAATCGATGTCTCCGAATCTATGGTAGGAGACCCTATTGAACAGGTACAGGAGGGGATTTCCAATATTATCAGGGAACTGAAAAAAGACCCCTATTCATTGGAAACAGTTTATATTTCCGTGGTAGGTTTTGCAGGAGAAGCTGAAATTATTACGCCGCTTCAGGATATTATCAGTTTTTATCCACCGAAAATTCCAATTGGAAGCGGTACCTCACTATCTAAAGGTTTGATTAAAATCATGGACTGCATAGATAGGGATATCATAAAAACGACCTATGATAGAAAAGGCGACTGGAAACCCATTGTTTTCCTGTTTACGGATGGTGTTCCCACCGACGATGCTACCAAGGCTATTGAAAGATGGAACAATAAGTATAACGGAAAAGCCAATACCATTGCTGTATCTATAGGAGAAAATACAAATTATAAACTTTTAGGCTCTCTGGCTGATAATGTTTTATTATTCAACAATACTGACGAAAATTCTTATAAGGAATTTTTTAAATGGGTAACAGATTCCATTAAAACAACCAGTCAAAGTGTGACTGAAGCCAATAAAGAGGGAATTAATCTTTCCAAGATAGATTCTGTAATCCTTGAAAAGGTAGATCCACAGATGGAACAAAGGTTTCCCGACAATAATTTTGTTGTTTTGAATGGTAAATGTTCAGAAACAGAAAAGTTGTATCTGATGAAGTTTAAAAAAACATTCGCAGAATCCAGCATACCGGGGATGTCTACCAGATATTATAGACTGGATGGAGCTTATAAAATTGATGAAAAAGCATACTACAGACTTTCTTCTAATCAAAGGAGTAACCTTAAGATTTCAATAGAAGAACTTCAGGGAGGGACCTCATGCCCTCATTGTGCAAATCCAATAGCGCTGGCCAGCTGTTCCTGTGGTGGTATTCACTGTCTGCGGGGCGAGGGGTATAGTAAATGCCCTTGGTGTGGTACTTCAGATTATTACGGATTTTCCGGTGAAGGATTTGATATCAATAGAACTTTGGGATAATCATACCGACCATGAAAATACCATCATTTTATTTTGGAACCCCAAAAAAGGGAATGGAAAAAGCCAGCATCTATAAAGAAAAAGAAGAATTTAAAGAGGCTCATTGGATAGTGAAGAGCGCCAATGCAGGAAAACCTTATGAATTCACCTTTGAGATGGTAGATTTCCCGAATATAAAAATTAAAAATATTGGTAACCTTGGAGAAACCGGGCTGACGTTTGAAAATAACAGAATCTCTGGAATTCCCACCACCAATAATTTATATCATTTAGACATTGAATTTTTTCACACAGAGGATCAGGATACTATTGAGATTAAAAGAGTGCAATTACTTGTGAATGTTGATCCTAAAGATCTATGGAAGAATATTCCGAGTGATAAAACCGCAGACTTTTATAAAGAAGATGAGGTTTCTTTAAAAGGAAAATTTTTAGACAAAAAAATAGTTGTTGCCTCTAAAAGAGGTCGTTCACATGCTCATGAAGGGAAATTCAGGGAAGATGATTTTGCAGTGAATGAACTTCCTGCCGAATGGATGATAGTCTCCGTTTCAGATGGGGCCGGTTCTGCAAAAGCAGCAAGAGAAGGCTCAAGGATTGCAACCACTTCGATAAACGATTTTTTTAGTTCTCCGGAAATTTTAGATAACATTGAAAATAATATCAATCTCATTTATGCATCTGAATATTTAGAAACAGAACAAAATGAGTGCTGGCAAAACGTCATAAGACTTCTGTATGAAGGGGTCTTATCTGTTCATCATACGCTGGAAAAAACGGCAATAGAAAATAAATTTTCCATTAATGACCTGCATGCTACCCTAATTTTTGCATTGGTTAAAAAATTCAGCTTCGGATATGTCATTCTTACTTTTGGAGTTGGAGATTGTCCGATAAATCTGATCAATACAGACTTTTCCAAAGTACAACTTTTGAATCCTATGGATGTGGGAGAATTCAGTGGTGGTACCCGTTTTATTACCATGAAAGAAATTTTTAACGATCATATTGCTTCACGTTTCAAATTAACATGTGTAAACGATTTTTCACATCTTGTTCTTATGACAGATGGTATTTATGATCCAAAATTTCTTACCGAAAATAAGTTAGAAAATACGGAAAGCTGGATAACATTCTTTGATGACCTGAATGGAGATAATGATGATCATACAAAGGTTGATTTTATCAATGATGCAGAGATTGATCAGCAACTATTGAGCTGGACCGATTTCTGGAGCAGAGGCAACCACGATGACCGCACACTGGCAATAATCTATTAATAAACATGAAAAATACGATCAAGGTTGTTTCTATTCTGGATGCAGCTAAAACCTATGAATATGTTGATGAAAAACCAATCCAGGGTGGTGTAAAGGACGTTTACTTTTCTCCAGACAGAGATTATGTAGTCGCTTTTTACAGAAATCCATTGGAGGAGGGACAGAAAGAAAGGATCATGAGAATTGTTTCTACCTATCTTCAAAGTATTCAGAATGGAAATGCTTCAGAGTATTTCCTGAATGAAATATTCAGGTGGCCTTATGATATTGTTGAGAAAAACAAACTGACAGGAATTGTAGTTCCCATTTACAATCAGAAATTTTTCTTTGCCAAAGGCTATATAGGTTCAGATAATATTCAGGGAGAGGATAAAGTAGGAAAGTGGTATACAGCACCCATGTTTCGTAATCAACAGTATCCATTAAGACTTGATCAGTCAGAATTAGGTGACTGGTTGAGTTATTTTCAGATTGCCATTAATATCAGTAGAGGAGTAAAAAAACTACATCAGATGGGCCTTGCTCATTCCGATCTGTCTTATAATAATATCTTGGTGGATCCGGTGACAAAATCAGCCTGTATTATTGATATAGATGGGCTTGTTGTTCCAAAACTATTTCCTCCTGAAGTAATAGGTACGGCAGATTTTATTGCTCCCGAAGTTTTAAAAACCAAACATTTGAAACTTCAGGATCCCGAAAGACATTTACCCAACCAAAAAACAGATCTACATGCTCTTGCAGTACTCATCTATATGTATTTGCTCAGAAGACATCCTCTGCGGGGCGGAAAAATCTGGGATCTGGATTCTGAAAAAGATGAAATTTTATCAATGGGTGAAAAAGCGATGTTTATAGAGCATCCGAATGATTCAGGAAATCATGTGAAAGCAGATCATCTTAGAAAATGGGATGCATTCTGGGGTGACCCTCAAAAGATTCCCTATACTGTAACGGGGCCATACATTGCCGATTTATTCAGAAAAACATTTGTGGACGGATTACATGATCCCATCAGGCGTCCTACTGCCAATGAATGGGAAACAGCGCTGTTGAAGACCGTAGATTTGATCCAGCCTTGTCATAATTCCGGGTGTACAGAAAAATGGTATGTATTTGATAATACCAGTAGCCCGAAGTGTCCTTTCTGCGGAACCCCACATCAGGGAACATTACCTGTTCTGGATCTTTATTTCAGGTTTGATGATGAGGTCTGGAAACCGGAAAATCATAGATTGATGGTCTATCATAATCAATATTTATTCAAGTGGCATGTATCCAGAAAGGTGATTCGTAATGAAAATCTGACCATGCAGGATAAAATGCCGGTAGGCTACTTTACTTTTCATCAGGGAAAGTGGGTATTGGTGAATCAAAGCTTATCCGATATGAAAGACATTACAGAACAAAAAGAAATTCCTGTAGGTTCTATGGTAGAACTTACGGATGGTAAAAAAATCTTGTTGTCTGCTGAAGAGGGAGGCCGGTTGATCTATGTGACAATGGCCAATCAATAACTCTATTGTAGAAGTTGAATGGGATAAGAATTTATATTTTAACTCGGAGAGAATTCCATGAAGTAAGAATGCTCATCTTCGCTTACAATTTTAAAACCCAGACTAGAATAGAGGTGCTGTGCCTTATTGGTTTTTAAAACACTTAATGAAACAATATTTTTCACCAACGAAGCTTCTTCCAGAATATTGGTAAGAATTAATCTCCCCAACCCCTTTCCTTGTTGGGCGGGATCAATCTGAAGCTGTAGAACTTCCGTTGCAGAGCTGGTTTTGTTTATTTTTAATAATCCCACTGGCTGATTATCCATCAGAATGATATTTGCTTTTTCAAATTCATGAAGAACTCTTTTAAGCGTTGTGTCATGGTCTGTAGGGAGATTGGCTTCAGCATAGTGCGGAACCATGGTCTTCGTTCTGAGATCAAGAAGATAATCAAGATCTTTTTTTGTAGCTTTTCTATAGGTAAGTGAAGTGTTCATATTGTTTTTAATTCCAATTTTAGACCCTATCTGAATGTTATGAAGTGAAACTTGTTTACTCCCTGCCATTTTATTTAATCAAAAGTAATATTTCTTTGTTGAAGGTAAGCCTCATCAATATTTTCTTTTTCAAAATAGTCAGAATACATGGTTACCTTGATAAATTCTTCATCCTGATAAAATCCACCCAAAAACAGTTCATTGCCTATTATTTTTGTCTGGATGGTAAGAGCATTGAGAATGATCTCCTCAGTTTCTAAGGTTTTGATATTAAAAATAAATAATCTCTGATAATGCTTATCCTTATATTTAATAATCAGGTAGTTCTCATAAAAAGATAAAAAGCCATCCCTAAACGATGGTAGTCCCAAGGTATTAATGGGAGGTTTCCAGGTAATAATCTTTCTTTCTTCTACTCTAACACGAACCTGTTCTTTTCCGGCTTCATTATACTGCCACCAGGCAATAACTCCATCTTTGTTGACAGCTGTTTGTTGAATGTTTATAGAATTTTCCGTACCCGAATGATCTGTCCAGACAATGTGTTGCTTATTCAGCTCAGTTTTAATATTGTCCAGAAGCAGTTCATCATCAATCAGGGTCAGAATATCGGCGTGAGTCATTACGATCTGTTTACGAAAGCGAAGATATTGATTTAAGCTGACTCAGAAAATAAAAAGTCCCGGATTGTAACCCGAAAAGTAAGCTTGGAAGTGATCATTATTGAACAACTTCCAGCTTTCCGTTTCTCTGTTATACCAGCTTAAAAAAGTTTCTTTTTCCAATTTTTATCTTCATTTCCTTTAAAAGCTCAATTTCCTGATCAGGTTCTGTCATTTTTATACTGTTCATTTGAACTCCGCCACTCATGATGAGTCTTCGTACAGCAGATTTGCTGAGATCATTTTTTAATTGATGACAAAGCTCAACTAAGGTTGTTTTATTTTGAACATGATGTAGAGTATCTATAGAAACAGGCTCAAATGCTTTCTCTTCAAAATTTTTATTCTGAAATTGATTATTAAAAAACACCTCTGCATGTTCTCCGGCTGTTTCATCATGGTATTGACGGATAATATTTTTTGCAATCAGTTTTTTGATGTTCATAGGGTTTTCACCACTTTCTAGCCTTGATTTTAAACCTGCTTTTTCTTCAATGGATAAATCTGTTGCCAGATCAATGAATTCTTCAATCAAAGCATCCGGAATAGACATGGTCTTTCCAAACATTTCATTAGGCTCATCAGTTAACCCAATGATATTATTCAGGGATTTACTCATTTTTTCTTTTCCATCCAATCCTTTCAGCAATGGCATACACATCACAATCTGGGCAGGCATCTGATGAACTTCCTGTAGCTGTCTTCCCATGGTACAGTTGAAAAGCTGATCGGTGCCACCCATTTCAATGTCACATTCAATTTTTACAGAATCAAATCCCTGAAGAATAGGGTATACCAGTTCATGCATTGCAATAGGTGTATTCTCTGTAAATCTTTTGTTAAAGTCATTTCTGTGCATCAGTTGGGCCACCGTAACCTTTGACATCAGCTGGATCACCTCTGAAAAAGGCAGCGCATCCAGCCAGTCAGAATTGAAGACAATTTTTGTTTTTTCAACATCAATTATCTTGGAAAGCTGTTTGATATAAGTCTGTGCATTGTGTTGTACATCTTCTGCACCTAAAGGTTTTCTTGCCTTATTCTTTCCGGTAGGATCACCAATTCTCGCCGTAAAGCTTCCTACAACAATAATAATCTGATGTCCCAGATTCTGAAATTGCTTTAGCTTTTTGAGTACCACTGCATGCCCCAAATGCAAATCGGGAGCCGTAGGATCAAAACCTAGTTTAATGGATAATTTTCTGTTTTCTTTTTGGGCCTGATTTAATTTTTCTTCCAATCCGTTTTCCGGAAGGATGATGGCCACATTTTCTTGTAATGTATTGATCATTTTGAAATATTTTTGAAATAAAAAAGCCCGGACAGTATCTGTCCGGGCTCTATATAAATTGAGATTATTGTAATTATTGAATCACAGATATAGAAAATCTTCCCGAACGATAGCTCGGAGAGTAATACTCACTGAAAAAAGGAAGACGCAATATGCTGTTTAAATGTTTCATTGGGTTGTAAATATAACAGGTTTCCCCTGTAAATCCAATATTTAAACCATTAAGATGCATTGTATAGGTTATAACAAGATCTGTTTTTATAAAAAAACTTAACCGTCTACTAATCTTAATGGTTTAAAATAGAGGTTCAAAACAATTTTACTTGTCATTCCTGAAGCTAATTCTATGCCATAAACTTCTTATATGTAAAATATCATATAGAGTGGCAAAAACGATATCAGATTAATTTCTTTGCTGGTATACCATTTAATAAATGGTATACGTTTTTATCTGTTATTACTCATGATGATATTAGGTTGTGAATACACATTTTTGATTTGGTCTTTCCAGTTTTCAAGATCTTCGTGACTTGCTTTATCGGCTTTATCGAAAAAGAGATGCTTAATGATTTCCAGCCCGGAATAGATAAAAATACCATTATCAGAAGTTAAAGTTAATGCCTTGTCCATTCCAGTCCGTTCATATTCTTCATGAGATTTCCCGTGGGTATTGATAATAATTGTTTTTTTTCCTTTCAAAAGTCCTTTCTGTATCCCCAGATCATAGCGATACGCAAAACCATAGCTGAATACACGGTCTATATACCCTTTCATAATAGCAGGTAACCCCGTCCACCAGATAGGATAAATAAAAGTTATTTGTTCTGCCCAGGAAATGTATTCCTGTTCAAGTAGTATATCATCATTTACTTTTCCCAGGTGCTGTTTCTTTATATCATCTAAAGAAAGAACAGGATCGAAACCGATATTGTATAGATCTCGGATAATGATCTCATGATTTTGGAGTTTCAGATTTTCAACCACAATATCTAAAAGACTGTGGTTTAAACTGTTTTCATTAGGATGGGCATAAATAATTAGGTGTCTCATTGCTTTGATTGTTAAGATTAATAAGACAAAAGTAAAGAGACTGTATAGGCGAAAATTGTAAGAAAACGAAATGATTATTCGGATTTTGGATTGCATATGTCCTGCTGAAATTTCAGGTAGCGGGTGGGAGAGATATTTAAAAAATGTTTAAAATCATGAATAAGCTGGCTTTGGTCATAATAGCCACATTGGTCAATAATTGTAAACCACTTTATTTTATTTTTCTTCTCTATTTCTTCCTCAATCATTTTTATTGCTTTCAAAAATCGGTTGTAGCGATTAAACTCTTTAAAAGAATATCCAAACTGCTCTTTCTGTTTACGCTGAATATTTCTTTCCGTTTGATGAGTCTGCTCGGCAATGACCTTAATAGGATTCAAGAGATCATTTTCATAAGTGCTTAAAAGCAATCCTGTTGTATTCTGATGCTGAAGATAAGGTTTGCAAAACTCTAAGATATAATGAACTTGTTGTGTGGTTGAATCTATTTCTTTCAACTGATGCCAAAGATGAGTAAAACAGTTTTCCGGTACTAATTCATCAGGATGTTTTATCCATTTTTCAACAGAAAATTTTCCGAAGAATCTGAAAAATGAGTCATCTTTAAAATTAACAACAAGAATAGAACTATTTGCCGGAAGAGTATACTCGAAAGCCTGCCTTACAGGTCCAAATACCAGACTCTTATCAACAACTATTTTTGTTTTTTTTCGTGTCATCATGGAGGCACTTTCCCCAAAACAAAATAACAAAATGGTGTGGTAAGTAGGAAGCAGGGTCTTGGTAACCGGTGTGTCGGAAGTATTCTCAGCAAAATAAAAGTGAGTAAATACTTTTTCAAATTCCTGAGGAACTGAAATTCTATACTGATGATATTCCGGTTCTAATTCCATTATTCTGCTGATGAGGTGAGTTTCTTTTCCATTTTATAATTAATGAGATCAATCCCTTTTACATTCACCGTCTGTTCTTTTATGATCTCAAAACCTGCTCTTTCAAAAAAAGATTTTGCAGTTTTGCTGACGTCTGCTGTCAGGTATTTTTTATTTTGTCTTACAGCTTCTTTTTCAATCTGATGATAGAGTTGAGAAGCAATTCCCTGATGTTGATAATCTTTGTGTACAAAAAGTAAATCAATATAATCTCCTTTCTCAAGGGTACAGAAACCAACAATTTTATGATGATGTACAGCCATTAAAATAAATTGGTTACAGATCACATTTTCCCATCTTTCCTTATTTTCTGCACCGGATTTCCATGCCTCAAGCTGATCATGAGTGTAATCATTTTTGCAGACATTGCCAATGGTCTCCCGAAATAGGATAAGCATTTTCTGCAGATCATCTTTGTTTCCATTTCTAATGGATATTTGAGAGTTAGTTGATATATTGCTGTTCATAGAGTTTTTGTTGGTTCTTATTAAGTAAAGGATAAAAGAGGTTCATCTGTAGAAGCGTATAATGCTGAATGGCAGCTTTTTTATTAAGTTTTGAGATTAATCGGTTGTGGGTAAGCCAATTGTCTGCAATAATGAAGATCTGTTCTGTAAGACCATCTACAATAAATTTGGGAATATCTTCCTGGAAAATAGTACTCTTCTGAAAACCCGAAAAAATCACTTGAAACTCCTCTTTTCTGTTGAAATTAATTTGCTCATAATTAGATTTTACCTCAGGGATTTTGTTTAATATATCTACAAAATTGATAAAAATGAATCGGTAAGAATAGAAAATTTCACAAGTAGAATAGGTAAACTTATAGAGATCTTCCAGTGTTGTCATCTCCATTTTTTTCATCTTATTCAGCAGCTCATCCATTTTCAGGGTAAGTTCGGCAAAAAGAATCTTGATAATATCCTCCGAATGTTTGAAATGATAATGTAGATTTCCTGCACTTATGGTAAGTTCTGCCGCAATATGCCTGGTGGTGATATTGTTGCAGCCCTTTTCATTAAAGAGTTCCAGCGCTTTAGACAGAATCTTTTCTTTTGTGTTCATGATTCAAATATAAGAATATAAGAGCTGTATTAAATCATATTTTCAAAATTAGAACAATTGTTCTAATTTGGTATTTTTGCAATATCAAATGGTTATTACAATGGAAGGAAAACAAAAGTTTGATTACGAAGCAGTGTCAAAGAGTGATAAGAAGAATGAAACAGATCTACAGGATATAATGGCAAAAGCCCTGCAGATCATCATCGGATTTATTATGGCAGTCCTGCACATGTAATGAAAAAGAGAATTTCATATTGGTTTTTATCAGGATTGGCTGTGTGGATGGCTATTATCCTGCTGAGACAGAATAGTATTTATATTCCTGTTATTAATGATCATTTCACAGATTTTATCACAGTTCCCATGTATTGTTATCTGATTGAATATATGATGAATTCCCTGTTGGGGTTTTGTTGGAAACCTGATCTCAGGTTTGTTTTGACCTCAGTTGTATATCTCTCTTTTCTTTTTGAAATTTTTTGTCCAAAGCTATCGGAACATTTTACAGGAGATATTTTTGATGTATTGGCATATTGTACGGGAGGAATGATATATTATATTTTTAAGATCAGGCCAACTTATATTTAAAGATACAGCCATTAGTTTTAATAAAAAAACCGGCAGAACCTTATATGAAGGAAGTGCCGGTCGGGGTTATAGTTTCTATCCTGTTTTTATATTGAATTCAATTGATCTGTTTTAATTGTTGCCTCCACTCGCTCTGTTGGATTCTTCAAACTTCACCTGTTTGGTAGCTCCTTTTACATTGTTGTTCCCGAATTTATAGGTAAGAGAAAGATGTATATTTCTTGTAATTCCCTTGTATTGATAATCTATATTGTAGGTTGGATAATACTCTATTCCTTTTTCACGGTTGGTATTCAGAATATCATTGAGATAAAGATTCACAAGAAGTTTTTTATCCATCAGACTGAGCTTCATTCCCGTATACAATGAGGCATTGGTATAATAATAGGTATTTCCGTTTCTGTTAGGGAGGCTTCCCCAAAGGCCAAGCATCAGGGTAACTGTTTTTTCTTTGTTAAGGAAAAAGTTGTTATCAATATTAATGTTGGCACTGTAGCCTGCCGGTGTAGATATAATGGCAGGATCGTAGGATTTTGATTTTGCATAAAAGCCATTCACAAAAACGTTGGATTCCAGCCATTTCAATTTGTTGTAGTTGTAACTAATGTTGATTCCTGCCTGATCTTCATTATAAAAGTTCTTGGCAACGGTGTATCTGTAATTGTCATCCACCATTTGAACCCTGTCCCAGTTGTCCTTATTGTAGTTGTAGTATAAGGTGACATTGAAGTTGTTATTTAAGACATAGCCAAGTTCAAAATTATCAGAAAACGATGGTAATAGATAAGGATTTCCGGTAGTATACTCATAATTTGAGATAAAGTATTTGAACGGATTCAGATTACCAAAGTAAGGACGTGAAATTCTACGTGAATAATTCAATGAAAATGAATGATTCTCGTTCGGTTTATAACTTAAATAGGCGGTAGGGAAAAACTTACCATACTTAATGTTTGCAGAAGTATCATCATTCATGGAAACTCCCTCCAGTGTAGTGTACTCGTAGCGAAGCCCGGCTTTTGCATCCCATTTGTCATTAATTTTAAAATTGGTAGAAAAGTAAGCGGCATAGTTTTCTTCATTATACAGAAACGTATTGGTCTTATCCGTATTAAGATTATATTGTCCATCCTTAATATCAAAGAAATTAAAGTCCGAATCATTTTTAATCTTCGTATACTTTATCCCTGACTCTGTTTTGATTTTGCCAAAGGTTTTTTCAAGATCAGCCTGTCCCGAGTAGATTCTGTATTTACTGATAGGGTTAGCCATCGTATAAACTGTTTCAGGACTAAGGGTATTAGAAAAGTTTCTTCCATTGGCATTATTAAGCATCATATTGGCCGTCAGATTCAATTTACCACCCATACTGTCTATCTTTGCTTCATAAAATGCCGTTGCATTGTGAACATCCCTACTATTTCTGTTACTGAAATTAGAGTTAATGTTCACCAGGCCTTTATCATTAAATCTGGTTGAGGTGTTTTCACTCCTTTCCCAAGGATTGCTGTGTGAATAATTGTAGTTGAAACCTGCCACATTTTTATCATTGATCTTGTATTCAGCCTTTATATTTCCACTTTTGTATTTATAATTATTAAGGTTATCACTATCTCTGTTCCAGAAATTATTGTTTGTAGTACCCACCATATTGCTGTAAGTATTGTATTGCCAATAATTATCTCCAACCGAAAGATTAGTGCTTAAAGAAAGTTTTTCTCCCTGATAATTAAAAGTAGCCCCACTTCTGGCGGAAACTGTTGGTTTTCCCCAAAAATAATTTCCTGAAGTCTGAAGAGAACCATTCCAGCCAAGGTTGGCATTCTTTTTCAAAATAATGTTGATCAGTCCGCTTTTTCCCTCTGCATCATACTTTGCCGGTGGAGTAGTGATGACCTCAATCTTAAGGATATCATCAGAACGGAGTGTCTTCAGATAATTAATAAGTTCCTGCCCGTTCAGGTTCAGAAGCCTGTCATTGATCATAACAGCCACATTGCTTTTTCCTGCAATGCTTATGGCTTCATCACTGGTTTTTACCATGGGAGTTTTGGCTAAAGCTTCTATGGCATCAATTCCCTGAGAAGCTACAGAGTTTTCCACATTAAAGACCAGGCGGTCTACCTTTCTCTCGAATAATTTTTTCTTCACAGTAACGGTCACCCCTTCTACTTTCTGTACAATTGGTTCTTCCTTAATCTGAACATCATTTCTGGCATTGCCTTTTACTGTAATATTTTCACTATTGGTTTTTACCCCATCTTTTATGACTTCTAGTAAGTAATTTCCATTTTCTTTTAAAGGAATTTTAAACGCTCCTTTTTCATCTGTAATTGCAGAAAATTTAGCAGTGTCTTTTGTAATCAGGACTTCAGTTTCAGATACAGGTTTATTGGCATTATCGGTAACAGTTCCTTCAATACTTTGAGCATAAATAAAAGAGGTGGAGATAAGACTTATAAGAAGAATAATCCTTCGGTTCATGTTTCGTTTTTTATACAAGACAATTAAAAATTACAGGATATTACATGACCTTATAAAAAATAATTTTTCAGTATTGCCGTAAAAAGGAATAAATAAGAAATGAAAAATCACTCATATCAATGATGAATGAGTGTTAGATTTTGAAATCTTAAATGAAGATAAAGAAATGCTTTTTTTTTATTAAAGCTGGATAATGGAGCCTTTATAAAACTTAGTTAAATCATACAAATCACTGAAATAATGCTGCAGATTCGCACTATCATTTTTTTCAAAACTTTCTAATTTTGATTGTTTTTCGGCGAGCACATATAAAGATTGATAATCAGATTTCAGATAGTCATAAAGAATATTTTCTTTACCCTGTTCCTTGTTGATTATTTCTGTTAAAAAGATTCCGTAGACCAGAAACTGATTAAAATTCTGGGCATTGACAATATAATTAAGATCTTGCTGAAAGAGTTTTTCATAATTGGACAAAATCTGCAGAAAGTTTTCCACATGATTGGTAGAGGGAATTTCATAGAAAAGATCTATGCCATGGATGAACAACTGGGTTTTTATTTCCTCATCATCGGAATGATACATTTTGCTGAACCAGGAAAAAATACTTAACAGTTCTTCCTTGGTAAGCTCTTCCACAGAGTCTTTTACCTTGTCCTTTATGATGTCGAGGTTAGCTCTTCCGTTAGGTTGCAGAAAGGTTAGGATATTTTCTTCTTCACGGCAGAGTTTATTGTACAAATTAATTTTGGCAATATTAGGATTGGTTTTGATGAAATAAAGTTCTTCTGCCATATCTATTAACCAAATATTTTTTATAAAATGGTAATTAAAGATACAAAATATACCGAGACTTTTTCTAAAAAGTATTATGTAGAGAATGGATAAGGAAAATGATAGGTTTTGAAAATTTTAATTCTCACTGTCATTGAGTTAAAGAGTTTCATGCAAAGCTATTCTATTGCCCTCAGAATCTTCAAATTCAGCAACCGCAAAACCATATTTCTCATCAATTTTCTTTGGATAGAGTATCTTTCCTCCGTGCTGAAGTACCTGGTTTAGAGTTACCTCAATATTTACTGTTTTAAAGTAAATGATAACACCTTTTTTTGAGGGTTTATACACATCTCCCTTGGCCAAAGCACCCGTTATGCCACTGTTCTTTTCTTCAAAAGGGAATAAGGCCATTTCATAGTGATCAATAATTTCATTATCAAAACTAAAGTTAAAAACAGCAGAATAGAATTTTTCGGCGCGTTCCAGATCATTAACAGGAATTTCGAAATAAACAACAGGATTAGTCTTGCTCATAATTTTCGTAGGAATGGTTTTCTGTGACTGGTTACAAGATACACAGATCACAATCAAAAATAGGCATAATGACCGTTGTAAACTCATAAAGAAGATTCTATTCAAGCCGTTTTATTTTGAAATTATTTTTTAAATGATGGAAGCTCCTGTATGGTTGGATGAAATATCATTTCGGTAACTATTTTCTTAATCAGAGATCTTGCTATGGAAAGAGGATGTTCCGGAAATTCATGGTCATATTTTTCCAGTTCAGACTTATTCATGGGAGTTCCTTGTTTAAAGTCCGGATCATAAGGATCTTCAAACCAGTTGGTCATGGTTTCTTCACCTATTTCTACCTCTCCGGTTTCCATTAATCTGTTCAGAATAACAGCATCTCTCATTCCCGTAATCCCAATTTCATTGGCTTGAATTTTTACAACATAGCTGCAGTTTTCAAAGGGAATTGTTATGGATGCAATATAGACCATTCCTGTTTCCTGTTGAGGAATTTTAATAATGGTTTTTACCGTGGGAATATCATGAATATGAATAATATCTGTTTCTATGCTACCGCCATTGGCAGTGGCTGCAATATTTCTGTAAAACTTTTTCAGGTAATCAAGATCCTTTACAGTAGGAAGATCAGGCTCTTTATCAAAATAGTGTAAAACAATAAGAGCTGACTGCTGTGGATTGACCCATCTGATGGCATCTCCGTCTTCAGATAATTTATTCCATCCCTGATCAGGAACAGCAATAGAATGAATATTAGCTTTATTTTTTTTCTTCTTAAATAAGTTGAACATCGTTGGTTTTTTACTGTTTAGAGATCATTTTTTAATCCTATTTAAAAATACAATTTTTCTTCAATTTAAAAATAGATAGACTTATCTATTTTTTATGTAGATTTGTAAAAATTTTTTGGAATGAAAAAAGAAAAAGTTCACGACAGAATCATCAGGGTAGCCTCTGATCTCTTTTATAAGCAAGGATACAATTCTACGGGGATCAATCAGATCATAGCTGAAGCTGATATTGCAATAGGTTCCTTGTACAATCATTTTTCATCCAAGAATGACCTTCTTCAAGCCTATTTGATTAAAGAAGAAAAAGAATGGTTTGAGGGCTTTGAAAATAGTATTGCCAATATTCAGGAGCCAAAGGAAAAGATCATTGCGGTGATTGATTACCGAAAAAAACTACAGCAATCCTCAAGATTTGCAGGATGTCATTTTATCAAGATAATTTCTGAAATAGGAGATGGGAATACTGTAGTGTCAGGTTTTGTGAAGAAACACAAGGATAAACAAAAAGAAATGATCCGTAGCATCATAACAGAATACAGTGATAAGCAACAATTAGAAGATATTGGTTTAGTGGCTGATAATATCTTCCTGTTAATAGAAGGTGCTGTAGTTACCTCTACAATTACTAAAAGAAATGACTCCTTCGATCAGGTGAAAAAAATGATTAAGGGCTTATTACCTTAATTTTTTTTCTATTAAAAAATAGATATATCTATATAAAAATGAAACATAACTATCTGAAATTAATTGTTATACTTTTTGGACAACTGTTAACTATAATGGATATCTTTATCATTAACGTATCCATTCCGTCTATACAACAGAGTATTCATGCTTCCAATGGGGAAATGCAGTTTATAATAGCGGCTTATCTTATTGGTTTTGCTTCCTTTTTAATTACCGGTGGGAGGCTGGGGGATTTATATGGCAGGAAAAGAATCTTCATTATCGGACTGATATTTTTTATGGTCAGTTCCATAGCATGTGGGATTTCATCAGGAGCTGCTCAGCTTATCATTTCAAGATTTATACAGGGAGTAAGCGCTGCCATGATGGCTCCACAGGTACTTTCTATGATACATACTTTATTTCCGGAGCATGAAGAGCGGACAAAAGCAATGGGGTGGTATGGAATTACGATCGGGATAGGAACTATTTTGGGACAGTTTTTAGGAGGATATTTTTCCTCATTAATAGTATTTGAAGAGCCTTGGCGACTTATTTTTCTAATTAATATTCCTATTTGTCTTCTTGCTGTTTTTTATAGTTTAAAACAATTGGATGAGTCAAAAATTGCGGCTAGTCAATCTTTTGATATTTGGGGCGTTTTGGTATTATCTGCAGGGCTTTTTGGGGCTACTTATGCTTTGACGGATTCCGAAAAAGAAGGGCTTGGCATTCAAAATATATTGCTGGTTGCTGTTTCTGCCTGTATTTTAATTTACTTCATAAAAAACCAGAAAAATAAACTGAATCAAAAAAGACCATACTTAATTGATTTTAAGCTATTTCAATATGAAAATTTTAATCTGGGAATTATAGCTGTTTCTTTCTTTTTTATTATGCTCGATTCCTATTTTTACATTCTTTCTTTGTTTTTTCAGGACGGATTAAAGATGAGTCCTCTGAATGCTGGAGAAATAATTGTTTCTCAGGGATTAGGCTTTATATTGGCTTCTGCTTTTTCAATAAAATTAATTTTAAAATATGGGAAAAAGGCACTGATCGTAGGATTGGTTTTTATCATTATGATTCTTTTTCTTCAGATTTTATTTTTCAAAACTCCAGCAGACTTTTATCTTTTATGCCTATTGTTGTTCCTGCATGGGATAGGGGTAGGTTCCATCATTCCGTCACTTGCGAATATTGCTTTATCAGGCATGTCCGAAAAACTGATGGGAAATGCGTCAGGTGTTTATAATACATTTCAACAGATTGCTGCCATCATTGGCATTGTAGCCATTGGAAGTATTTTTTATTATTTTGTTGGTGAAAAACCTTTAATACAGGATTATCATAAAGCTTTTTCAATAGCTGTATTGATTAATATTCTTTGTTTAATTTTTGTCATAGCTGCTATTATTAAAGTACCGGAATACGTTCTCCCTAAAAAAAAAAAAACTGACATAGAAAAATTAGCATGTTGTCTATTTTTATGGCTTCTTTGCTGAGGTTTTTAACTCTTCTAAGGTGATTTGGGCTATATTTCTGGTAATGGCAGTCGGAGAGTGGCAGTCACAATTGCTGAGTCCTATCACATAAATATCTTCACTGGGAATGTAAACGCCCATACTTTTGAATCCAAAAATACTTCCCCCATGTTCCCGGTCCGGAGTTCCATTGATATCTTTCAGGTGCCATCCGTATCCATAGGAGAATTCTTCACCATTGTTCAGTTTGTATTTTTGAAAGGCTTTTTGGGTTTCTTTAGAATTTAAAAGGATATTCTGATGTAGTGCCTGCTGCCACTTCAGCATGTCATCAACGGTAGACATCAGGGAACCTGAAGAAAAAGGTACACTGAAGCTGATCACCGTTTTGTTGACAAATCCATATTCTTTCTGGTGATATCCATATGCTCTTTTGGGAATAATCCTGCGGTCGGTTGCGTAATAGGAATTTATCATTCCTGCCTTTTCAAAAATATTTTTTTTGATGAAGTCCTCATAAGTTTCTCCTGAGACCAGTTCAATAATATAGCCCAATACCACATATCCGGAATTGTTATAATCAAATTTTTCGCCGGGAGAAAAGTCAGCAGGTTCATTTTTAAAAAAGTTAATCATTGCTTCTGGCTTCATTTCTTTCTGTGCAATGGAAGATAATGTTTTCATTTTTGTAAAATCTTTAATTCCTGAGGTATGAGTAAGAAGATGATGAATCGTTATTTTATCTCCATTCGGGTAATCTTTGATATATTTTGAAACAGGGTCATTTACGTTGAGTTTCCCTTGTTGTTCAAGTATCAGAGTTGCTGTGGCTGTGAATTGCTTGGTCATGGATCCAATTTGGAAAATATTGTCCGGAGTCATAGTGACATCCAATTCGAGATTAGCTTTTCCAAAAGCTTTTCGGTAGATATTTTTACCTTTCTGTGCGATCAAAAAAACGCCTCCCGGCTCATTTTTATTCCCAAATTCTCTGTGTATAAGACTGTCAATCTTCTTTTCATAACTTGCCGTGATGATTTGTGCATTTATTGTTCCGCCAAAAATCAAAAGTAATGCAATTCCGGTTATTAGCTTTTTAATAGTCATAGTTACGTATGTTGTTATACAAAGATATAATTTATTACAATTACTATGTTATACAATATAGTTATTTTCGAAAAATAAAAAATTCTCTAAAAAGTTAAAAGGTTTATATAATTTGTAAAGAAATATTATTGTAAACTTTGAAAATATTATTTTTCAAACTCTTCTTTTATGACTGATGAATGAGAATTTTTTCATTCTCTGGCAACGATCTCTTCATAATTATCCGGCTCATCTTTTAGAGGAACAGAAATATAATGATCTCCTTTTTTGGTGTAAACATTAGAGCGGTAAGGGTGTCTTTGTATACTGTCTGTGATGGCATCAAATAAATCCGACTGGATAAACCACACCATTCCGCATTCACCACATCCCCAGAATGCTTTCTCGTCGGATATAGGAGAGATGAAGCCATAACAAGAATTACATGGACATCTTAAACAGTCTCCGTCTGTCTCTTTTACAGCATAAGGAACATCCATCGTTTGAGGATTCAATGAGAAACTGCCGTAGCAGGAAGGACATTCCAGCATGATAAATTTCATTCCTTTTTTCTGTGAATCTGAGATGAAACGAATTTGATCTGGGGTGGCTGTAAATATTTCCTTACACTGATCGCATTTAATATTCATACTCATCAACTTATATTTTAATTTTCTAATTAGAATTTAGAGTCAAAATACGAAGTTACCAAAACAATTTTAAATCAAAAATTAACCTCAATCTTTATTAAGTAAAGGGAGTTCAGCAAAATCGCCTTTCGTTCCTTTTGCTTTTACGGTTTCATGACTAAATTTTATAGTAGTATCAGTCAGTACTGCTATTCCAAGATTGGATATCGCAGAAAAGCCAGTTAATGGAGTCTGTCCGTTATTAACTACCATAACAGCATTGGATAATGCACCATGTGCGATAATATCACCTGATATTTCAAGATCTTTAACTGTACCGCCATCTACGCTGTAAGAGGTTACATGAGTGCCGTATGTAGTAATTCCTCCTTCTATTCTTAACTGCTGAATTTCGCCGCCAGTCTTAATACTTACTCCATCAGCAGGTAATGTCATGATGACTCCCTTTACCAAAGTCTGTCCTGTAGAGCCATAGGTCGTTATACCATGCTTTACCTCAATATCCCCGACATTTTTACTGAACTGCATACCAACTGCACCATCCCCATGGGTAATGATAGAGTGAAATGAAGCCTTGAAAGTAGTTCCTTCATATTGATTAAATCCTCTTGCTCCGGTTCCAAAAGTTTCTATTTTTGCTTTTGCTTCGAACTGGTGGACTATACCAAAATTCACAAAACCGACACCACTTGCTCCATAGGAGGTCACAGGACTTTCTGCTATCCATTCATCCACCTCTCCCCAGGTATCCAGAACCATATCATTGATACCATAGGTGGTTACGCTTCCCATATTGATAAGATTTTTCACCTTTGCTCCGTATAAAATAAAAACAGCTCCTGTTATGATATTGGCCTGTCCATAAGGAAGCATACCGTTGGAATAAATATCGCCTGTACTGATATGATCAGCTTTTACCCATCCGCCATGTTCACTATAGCCACAGATAAATAATCCTGATCCAATTACTGGTGCTCCTTTTCTTCCCATACTGATATTGAACAGGCTGATATTGATTGTACTTTCAGGATTACTATTATAATTATAAACTGTAAATGCTCCCTGATAAACTGTATCATCCATTTTTTGAGGTCTTTCACTATATCTTCTGGAATCACAGGCTAGAATGTCTACGTTTCTTGCAATAAAACGGGCTTTGTCTGTACCTGATCTGGTAATGATCTGTACCTGTCCGGTTATAACGAGATTGTTTAAAGTTAAATTTCCCAGATCAGGCATATTGCTTAAGGTAAATATAGCTCTGTTATTAGGATTGGTCTGGATGATAAGGTTGGATACCTCATTATCGGCAGTAAGTCCGATTCCATCTCCATTACTGAAACTTAAAATGCTGCTCTCATTATCATATCCTATCAGGCTGAATCCCGGTGGTAGTATAATTGAATCAGGACAGAGAATGGAACTGTTAATTATTAAAACTGCAGGATTGCCATTCAGGGCCAGTATAAGATCTTGGTAAGAAAAAATTTTTACTTTCATACGAAATATAATTATTGGTGTTTTTTATTTAAGAGATTTGTATTCTGTAGATAAATTTATAATGAGGAGAGATCCGTAACAAGAAAATGGCTGTCACTATTCGCGAATAATAATAATTTTCACCATATTAAAAACTGTTTATAAAAGGGTCGTTTTATTATTAATCAGGAAGAAGAAATAACATAGTAAACTTGTTTATGATCTGAGAACTTTTTCATTATAAACCTCCATAAAAACATCAAAACTCAAAAGGTCTCTGTATCTGAAATTTAAAATAATCTCACCTTCCATAGTTTTTATTTCGAAATATTCTCTGTTGCGATACAGAGGTTTTAAATCTTCATACGTATAAGAATGATGATTGATTTCAATATTTTTTGCGGTCATGGAAATAATGTTTGCTGTCAGGTCTTTTACAGTAAAATTAGGGATGGTAGCAGGCTGCTTCTCATCTTTCCCGGTCAGGTAATAAAAAAAAACAGTCTTGCTCTGTTCAAGTTGCTGTAATAGAAAAGGAGCTCTATAATATAAATAGTTTTCTAAAAAAAAATCTGTATTGCCGGAATAATCATATGAAATGGTATACCAACGGTCTGTTCCGGTTCGAAAAGCGAGATTGTTGCGCCCGCTTTCAAAGTTTTTTCCTGCTGGAAAAAGAAATACATCTTCAATACTGCTTAAAAGAATTACTTCACTACCAATACTCATCTCATTTCCTGAAAGATGGAATACAGGTTTTCTGAGATGCCTAAAAAAGAGATATCCAAAAAAAAGACATAGGATAAAAAGAAGGTAGGGGCCTATATATTCTTTTTTCACGGGATATGATAAAGTAATATATCCTAAGGCTGCGAGCAGAGAAAGACTGAGCGCAAACCCAAGGCCATATATGACACTAAGTAAAGGAGACGGTCTGTAAGATATAATTGATTTCATACATATGTAATTGTTTTTTGATCAGGTGTTTTATTTACCGATGGATTGATGGGGAATGAAAAAGTATTCCTGTTAAATGATAAAATATACTGAAAAAGAATAGTTTATGGTGATTGTTTACAAGGATGTTCAACCTGGAAATGACTGTTTTAATGAGAGAAATAAAAAATGAACCTTCTTAGAATGATAAAAAGATATAAGGTGTACAGGACTATTTTGAAAGGTTTTTTTGAAAAGCCTGCTGCTAAAAATAAAATCATCATTTGTGTTTTTATGTAAAATTTGTGTTTTCAGAACCGTTATTTTTCAACAGTAATTATTTTCAAACTTAATCCAGTTTGTGTATGGCAAAATTTCTAACCCATTTTGCAAGAATATAGAAATCTGAATTAGAAGTACTTTGCAATCTTGTAATTCCATTTTTAACTGTAAGTAAAGTTCTTTTAATTCTGGTGAAATTATGGGGGTAATTCCTACTTGGGAGAATAAATAAAACAAAATCTTCTTTTTTCTGTTGGCTATAATTTTCCCTCATTGTTTTCTTAAAAATAACTTTTAGGATTAAAGTTGTTTCATATTGGGAGACAAAATTAAACTGAAATAAATGGGGCTGCAATATATTAGCTGTCACTATTCGCGAATATTAACAGGTTTTACGTATTAGTTTATTGAATTTCAACATGTTGTTTTTATTTTGTGTTTTTTTTCTTTGAGTCGAAAAGTAGAGTTATTGATCTTTTTAATTGCATCAAATAGAATGAAATTCCTTTTTTTAATAGATGTTCTGATATAAATTCCGTCATTAAAAAGCAGTCAGAGGGGTATTTTAAAGAAGAGGGCTGTTATTATTAGCGAATAGTGACAGCCTTTCTGTTGGACAGATTTCTTCCCATGATAATTTTGCAGCCGGATGAAAAACGCTGATATCTATGTAATCATCGATGATATGAATGGAAATACAGTTTTTTTGATCCAATTAAAATAATAAACACATTAGTATCAAAAACAAATGATGGAAGAAAATTTTAATGAGCTGGATCCAAAGTGGAATACAGCTGAATATGATGAAATATGGAATGATCGGCTCCAGTTTTTCCAGCTCAATGGAGCTCCAGATTCTAAAACATTTAAGAATGCCTTGAAACAAAGGCCTGGATTTAAAATGAAAGCCCGTATCAGTATGAATTTTTATGCTTTCTTTTTCGAAATTATCTATTTTTTATCAAAGGAATGTGGAAAGGAGCTTTGACTCTTATTGGTATAAGTATTATTTTATCTTCACTTATTTACCTTCTCCCTTCAAATCTTAGTACTCTTGGCAATGGAACTGCAGTAGTTTATTCTATAATTTGTGGGATGATGGCCCATTATATATATTACCGGAAAGAAGTGTTGAGTGAGGATGATTTCAATCTTTTAAAGGTCTGAGAATAATGTAATCCAAATTGAAAAATGATTTATTTAATGTATTGATTTTTATTGTTCCTGATTAAAAACGTATTCATTCATGCAATTAAAATGATCTGATAATTCATATTATATCAGGTACGGAAAGTGAGAGTATAATAAGCAGTCCGGGTTTTAAAATCTACTTTATATGTTCCCGGACTGAATTTTCATGAGAATTATTGCGTATTATTTCTTTGATTTTTTTTATCCTTTCTCTACAGATATCAATAGCATCATAGGACGCCGAAGTTCATCTTTCATTTCTGGGATTTCTTTCAACATTTCTTGGCCGGGCTCCGGTTCCGTGATTTCTTTTATTTTGAAACCCTGCTTTAATAGCGTGTTTATATAAGAAGTTAAAGTCCGGTGGTATTTGATCACATTTTCACCCAAAAAAGTGGTGTTTCTTTTTCTTTCTATGAAATAACGGTCAACAGGCCAGAAGGTTTTATTACCATTTTTATCATAGCTCCAGTCCTGGCTTCCCTCAGCCGTAAATACAGGATGCTCTACTGAGAAGACAAAATGACCACCAGAAGTTAGCCATTGATAAACATTTTGAGCAATTGCTTCAAAAGATTCCACATAATGCAAGGTCAGAGAACTTAAAACAAGATCAAACTGCTCCACAGGATAATGAATATCCTCTAAGGCTTTTCTTTCATATCGAATCCCTTCAAGGCTATTGATTTCTCTTGCCTTAGTCAGCATTTTTTCCGAAAGATCTATTCCAATGACAGATTTTGCACCATTTTCCATCGCATAACGGCAATGCCATCCAAAGCCACAGCCAAGATCAAGGATGTTTTTTCCTGTAAAATCAGGTAACATATTTTTTAGGGCATGCCATTCTCCGGCTCCCTCCAATCCCAGCTGGGACCGGAGTATTTTTTCATACTGGTCAAAAAAAGACGGGTTATCGTATTTATTTTCTTTCATAGGATAAGGAGGTTTGCTGTTGTTTTTAATATTGGCTCTCAATAATAAATGATGATAAAATTACAACTATAATCTGAAAGACTTTTAAAAACAAAAAAATCCTTTATATGGATAAAGGATTGAGAAGTTTTTATAGTCAAAAGTGTCTTACCTTTGATTTTGGCGCATGGCACGAATTAATTCTTTATTTCGGTTATCAGCTCTTTCATTGTTTAAAGATAAAACAGCCCAAATTGCAGCGGGAAGCCAGCCTATGACAGTAATCTGTAAGATCAGACAAATGATTCCGGTAAGGACCTTTCCTCGGATAATAAAAGAGAAAAAGGGAAGTAAAATGGCTAGTAGCATGATTTAAATTTTTAAGGGTAATAGATCAGTTTGAATGTATGCAATTTACAAATTAATTATTCATGTTCTTATTTCATCTTTTCTCTGTACATTCCCTGAAAACTTTGAGTCTTCCTTTACATGCTTTATCAAAACGATGGGATCATTACAATATTTATAATTTCTCAATGTTAAAATTTAATTAATCTTTAGTAAGTCAATGTCTCCGGTAAATTGATAAAAAACTTCTAAACTTATTGGTGAGGTACTCTCATTTATAAATATTCTTAATTTATTCTGAAAAGAATGGTGCATTGCCTTGGAGTAATTCTTTCATCGTTTTATCTGTTTGGATAAGGAGATTCCCCTGTGGGATTCTGTGATTAAGATAAGTGAAAAGCAAATTGGTTACCCATTTGTTTTCAATGTCGTGAAGATAATATGAAGAAACTAATTCAAAATCATCCGAAATATAAGCTGGTAATTCTGTTGATTCAGTAATCCTGAAAATGGTTACAAAAATCTCCTTTCGAATATCGGTAATCTTATCTTCTATTTCCTCCTCAACTTTTTTTTCATCAATGGCATGATAGGCTTCCATCCAGGCATCGGAAAATTCAGGCAAATCTCGATTATCTAAGGTTTCATCAATCTTTTCAGAATCGATATTATGAAGAGCAGCTTTTAAAGACTCTTTAAAAGCTGCTTCTAGTTTATTTAATTTTTCTGTCATAATTTAAAGGTAAATTATATGAAAATTCTTTTCAATACATCCTCCACTTTAGGAGGTTCAGTTCTTCAGAAAGTTTGATACAATTCGTTTTAATGAGATTGTGGGTCGAAATAGGCTTTAAAAGTAAGTGCATCTTCAACCTTACCTTCAGCTTCTTCTAGATATTCTAAATATTCTGCCTGATGCTTCTCCATATAAATCATAACAATTGCCAGATTTACAAAAAGGTTTTTATCTTCCGATCCTAGGTTTAAGGCTTTTTTTAAATAATACAAAGCTTTCTCATTTTCGCCCATATCAGAATAAATTGCACCAATGTTAATTAACGCAGAAGTATTCTCAGGTTCAATAAGTAAAATTTCATCTAATTCTTTAACTAAAAGATCGTTTAATGTATCCCAATGATCTTCATTCTGCCATCTTTTTGCCTGGAGTTTTTTAACGTTTTCAAGTCTTTGAGGTATGTTACTCATTTATTTTTGAAGTATATTTTAATGTTTTTCTTATCCAAATGCTCTTTTCAACAAACTCTCCACTTTAGGCTCACTCCCTCTGAAATTTTTGTATAATTCCATCGGATCCTTGGTTCCTCCTGAAGAAAGGAGCACTTTATATTTAGCTGCAATTTCAGGATTAAAGATTCCGTTTTCCTTAAAATACTGGAATGCATCAGCATCCAGAACTTCCGCCCATTTGTAAGAGTAATATCCCGCAGAATACCCGCCCTGGAAAATGTGTGAAAAACTTGGACTCATTGCTGTTTCCGGATTGGTAGGATAGAGCGCCGTAGCCTTGGTATATTTATCTTCAAATTCTTTCACGCTTTCATTTTCAAGTTCTGCCACTTTTGTATGGTAGTTCATATCCAGAAGTCCAAAACTTATTTGTCTCAATGTCTGATAGCCCTCCATGAAATTTTTGGACTGCTCAATTTTTTCAATTTTTTCGTCAGGAAGTACATTTCCTGTTTTATAATGTTTGGCAAAAGTTTTCAGGAACTCAGGTTCGTAGCAGAAGTTTTCTAAAAACTGAGAGGGTAATTCCACAAAATCCCATTTTACAGAAGTTCCCGAAAGAGTAGGATATTGAGTATCCGCCATCATTCCGTGAAGGGCATGACCAAATTCATGGAACAAAGTTGTCACTTCCTGGAAAGTAAATAAACTAGGAGTATCCTTGGTTGGTTTGCTGAAATTACAAACGATAGAGATATGGGGACGAGAATTTTCACCATTTTGCTTGTACTGGTTCTTGTAACTGGTCATCCATGCTCCGGCTCTTTTCCCTTTTCTTGGGAAATAATCAACGTATAACAAAGATTTGTATGTTCCGTTCTCTTTTACCTCATACACTTTTACATCTTCATGGTATTTCGGAATATCATTTCTTTCCTCAAAAGTCAATCCGAACAGTTTTCCGGATAGCCCGAAAACAGCATCCTGTACTTGGTCCAATGGAAAATATGGTTTCAATTCCTCATCATTAAAATCATACTTTTCCTTACGAAGTTTTTCAGCATAGAAAGCATGATCGTAGCCTTGTACTTCCTCAATTCCGTCAGCTTTGGCTAAAGATTTTAATTCTTCTATCTCTTTAGCAGCGTAAGGTTTTGCCTTGGTTAAAAGCTCATTTAAAAAGTCAAAAACCTTTACCGGGGATTTTGCCATTCTTTCCTCAAGAACAAAATCTGCATAATCTTTATATCCTAAAAGCTCAGCTTTCTGCTGTTTTAAATGAAGAAGCTCTTTAATGAGATTCTGATTGTCAAATTCTCCATCATCAAAAGATTTTTTGCCATTAGCCAATGCCAGCTCCTTTCTTAGATCACGGTTTTCCGCATAGGTCATGAATGGGATATAGCTTGGATATTGTAGGGTAACCACCCAGCCCTCAAGATTTCTCTCTTTGGCTTCTTCTGCGTATTGCCCAATGATAGCCTCTGGAATTCCTGTTAATTGTTCTTTATTGGTAATATGTTTAAAGTAAGCATTGGTAGAAGCCAATACATTTTGTCCGAATTGCAGGGATTTTAAAGAAAGATCCATGCTGATTTTTTTTAATTTTTCCTTGTCTTCCTCATTCAGTAAAGCTCCACTTCTTACAAAACCCTTATAGGTTTCATTTAAAAGCATTGCCTGCTCTTCATTAAGGTTGTATTTTTCCTTTTCATCATATACTGTTTTGATTTTATTGAAAAGGGCTTCATTTTGAGAGATTTTTGAAGAATATTCCGTTAAAATTGGAGAAACTTCCTGAGCAATCTGTTGAAGCTGATCACTGGTTTCTGCCGAATTTAAATTGAAAAATATATTGGAGACTACATCCAATTGCTCACCCGAATACGCTAATGCTTCGATAACATTTTCAAAAGTTGGAGCGTCAGAATGGTTAACAATGGTATCGATTTCTTCTTCAGATTTTTGAATTAATTCTTTAAAAGCAGGAAGATAATCTTCATTTTTAATGTCACCAAATGGTGCTGAATGATATGGAGTGTTAAATTTTTCTGTTAAAATATTCATTTTTCCGATTTTTAGTTAAGGTAAATGTAGCGATTCATCAAAGAATCATAGCTGAAAGGCACAAAAATGATGCCCGGATACCAAGTTATGACAAAAATGCATTAACTTTAAATAATCTTGTCATATGGAAAGAGCGGGTGATGTCGTAATATTTAATTTTGAGAACAGATTCAGTAATCCTATTTAAAATAAATAACCTTAAATATATAGACTATGAAAACACTCTTAAAGATTATAGGAATAATCATTCTACTGATTATTGTATACGCTGTAATCGCTATCCTGGCTTTTAGCAAAGATTATCATTATGAAAAATCCGTTGTCATCAATGCTCCAAAGGAAAAGGTATGGCAATATGTAGGTTCCTTAAAGGGATATAATATGTGGGATCCTTTTTCGAAGGAAATAAAAAACATTACGATTACCTATTCCGGAGAGGGGGATAAAATGGGAGATTCTTACCATTGGAAAGGGGATGACAGCGAGGGAGAACAATCCATCACAGAAACTGTACCCAATGAAAAATTGGTCACTAAGCTTCATTTTATTCAGCCTTTTGATGGGAATGCCAAAGGAACTTTTGTACTGACCCCTGAGGGTAGCGGAACAAAGGTAACATGGAAAATAGATAATGAGTTGAATACCATGATGAAAGTGATGAAACCAATGATGGACCGTAATATGGATAAAATGTTTGGACAGGGACTCGATGATCTCAAAAAACTATCAGAAAAATAAACAGAAAGCCTTGTAAAATGATACAAGGCTTTTTTATGATGAGAAGTCATCATTTTCTGTTATTACCAGCATAGTTCTATGAATGGAAAAAAGTATAAATTATTATTCTAAAAAATATTATCTTTATATAAAGAATCGATTTATGGAGAAGATTGTATTTGAAAAAAGCGGGATCAGGGACTTTGTAAATAGTACTATTGCAGAGAAAATTGAGAAGCTTAAAAATTTTATAGAATTTACCCAGGAAGCAAGCCGTGACATCAAAAAGACTCCAAAGTATGACAGCATGAGAGAGGAAATGCAGGAGGAAATTTACCAAATGCAGCGCCAGCTTGGAGCCTTGAATGATCTGAAAAAAAATATGGCTAAAGTACTGAATGCAACTACAGAAAGAGTTCAGCTAGGTTCTTTGGTGATTACCAATAAGGCTCGTTTTTATATTTCTGTTTCATTGGGTGAGTTTTTCTTCGAGGGTGACCGGTTTTATGCCATTTCTCCTGAAAGTCCCATGGCAAGAAAACTGATGGGAATGAGAGCCGGAGATGAGTTTACCCTAAATAAAATTCATCAAAAAGTAGTGGAAGTATTGTAGAGAAGCTCGTTGGTAGATTAATACTTCTATTATATAATAGGTTTAAATTTGCTTGCGGTTTTTTCAAATGATAACTCAATGAAGCGAAAAAATAGTGGATGGGTTAGCTCAAACCGGTAATAACCAATACAAACTCTCAACTTTTTCGTAATTTTGTTTCTATGAATAAAGCAACAGTCTTAAAAGAAATTATAGAGCAAAGAAGAAGTATTTTTCCAAAGGATTATACAGACACGGAAATTTCTCAGGAAGTTATTGATGAAATTCTACATTCAGCGACTTTAGCTCCCAATCATAAACGTACGAAGCCTTGGCGTTTCAAAATATTCAAAGGTGAGGAAAAGGCAAAACTAGCTTCAGAAATGCAGGCTATCTATAAAGCAACCCAAACCGAACAGCTTTTTTTGGAGAAAAAATACAATGACATAGGTTTTAAAATCAACAAAGCTAATGTTGTAGTATCCATTATTGTTAATTTCAGCGGAATGGTTCCTGAATGGGAAGAAATTGCGGCTACTTCAATGGCTGTTCAAAACATGTACCTAAGCTGTACTGCAAATAATATTGGCTGCTATTGGAGTTCTCCTACAATTGTTAATGCCTTGAAAGAATCTTTAATAATTGAAGAAAACCAAAAGTGTTTGGGACTTTTTTATATGGGAAGTTTGGAGTAAAAAAAATCCAATTTTTAAAAAAAACAAAAAAATTTTTATTCTTAAATAAAATGTTTTTCAGAACTAATCTTAAGTGAAATTTTAGATATTTTAAATATTTAATATAATTGATTTTTATTAAAGAAAATCTTGTTTTCATAAGGCTCAGGTTGGTATTCGGATTTTTGATTTTGTCATGATATATATTTATCTTGACATTTCATTTTAAACTGAATTTATGAAAAATAATTATTTTATTAAAGCTGTACTGATGTGTACGGTAGCTGTTTCCGGTTTCAATCTACAGGGGCAGTGTGCTAATCCAGCCAATATATATTCATTTAATTATAGTGGAAAAACCTATCAGGTTGTTAAAGAAAATAAGAACTGGATAGGAGCTGCAGCCTGTGCTGTAGAAAAAGGGGGGATTTTGGCTGAAATCAATAGTCAGGACGAGCAGGATGCTGTCTTTGCAGGTCTTCAAAGTGCGGGTGTTTCACTGCTTAATACTACAGCACCGGATGGTGGAGGCTCTTCTTATATATGGATAGGAGGGAATGATTTGGCTGAGGAAGGAAAGTGGATCTGGGATGGAAATAATGATGGTGTAGGGCCGCAATTCTGGCAGGGAGATTTTACCGGCTCATCTGTAGGAGGCCTTTATGAAAACTGGGGAGGGGAACCTGATAATTATAACTCAAACCAGAATGCATTGGGACTGGCATTAACAGATTGGATTTACGGAGATGCCGGAGAATGGAATGATCTATTTCAGGGGAATTTATTATACTTTGTCATTGAATATGATTCTATACTTGGAACGAAGGATACTATATCAGAACCGGAATCTGCCTGGCTATATCCCAATCCGGTACGTGATTTCCTGGAGATCAAAGCAACAAAAAATATCGTAGGAATTACACTGACAGATGTTTCCGGAAGACAACTGAGATCATTTTCAGTAAACAATACACACCATGAAAAAATAGATTGTACTTCACTGGCTGATGGATTTTATTTTATTGAAATTATGTATCAGGACAACACTTCTGCTAAACATAAGATAATAAAGTCCGCTAAATAAAAAGTTGATAAATAGAGAGCCTTTTTCATGAAGAGGGCTCTTTTGTTTTTATTTTTTTACATTACCCTAGTATTTAAGATGATGATATTACAGTGAATATTGGAAAAAATCAATAAATTATTGTATCTCCGTTTCAACATATCAGAAAAAGTACTATCTTTGCACTCTTAAATATTTAACTGGGACGAGTTCCCGTAAAATTCAAACATTATGTCAGTAAAAATCAGATTACAAAGACACGGTAAAAAAGGAAAACCTTTTTTCCACATCGTGGTTGCAGATTCTAGAGCTAGAAGAGATGGTAGATTCATCGAGAAACTAGGAACTTACAACCCAATTACTAACCCGGCAACTATCGAATTGAACGTTGATTCTGCTGTACAGTGGTTAAACAACGGTGCTCAGCCAACTGATACTGCTAGAGCTATTCTTTCTTACAAAGGTGCTCTTTACAAGAAACACTTACAAGGTGGTGTAGCTAAAGGTGCTTTTGATCAAGCTGAAGCTGAAAAAAGATTCAACGCTTGGTTAGAATCTAAAGAATCTAAAGTTCAAGGTAAAGTAGAAGGTTTAGCTACTGCTAAAGCTGATGCTAAGAAAGCTGCTTTAGAAGCTGAAGTAAAAGTAAACGAAGCTAGAGTTGCTGCTGCTGCACAAGCTGATGCTGATGCTAAAGCTGCTGAAGAAGCTGCAAACGCACCTGCTGAAGAAGTTGTTGAAGCTACAGAAGGAGAAGCTCCTGCTGCTGAAACTGAAGAAAACACTGAAGCTTAAGAACATTTCCTGTTATGCGTAAAGAAGATTGCTATTTTTTAGGTAAAATCACACGCAGACATGGACTTGCGGGTAACGTTATCCTTAAATTAGATACCGACCAACCCGAGCTTTACAATAAATTGGAATCAATATTCGTTGAAATCAACGGATTATTGGTTCCATTTTTTATTGAAAAATCATCATGGAGCAAACTAGATGCTCTGAATCTTGCATTCAAAAATTCTTCTGAAGCAATAGTAGATCAGGTTCTTGGTAAAAGTGTTTACCTTCCGTTGGCTACATTGCCTAAACTTTCAGGAAAACAATTCTATTATCACGAAATCATAGGTTATGATATTCTTGATGAAAATGATAACGAATGTGGTGTGATAAGATCTGTAAATGATCAGACAGCACAGAATTACTTTATCCTTGGATTTGAGGGAAGAGAAATCGTTATTCCATTAATCAAAGACTGGGTTCTTGAAGTGAATAGAGAAGAAAGGTTCATTAAAATGCAACTGCCAGAAGGCTTGATGGACGTATTCTTGGTTCCATCTAAGAAAGATGAATAATTTTGCAATAGCAATACGCTTTATTTTACACCCGCAATCTATTTTTTCTAAACTTTATTAATTCCCTCTCTATGCAAAGGGGGGTCTATAATAAAATTTCTAATTAAACATTTTCCTGAATTCTCCCGGAGACTGATTGGTCTTCTGTTTAAAGAGCTTGCTGAAAGATTGTGGATGCTCAAAACCCAGCTCATAAGCAATTTCACTGACAGATAAACTCGTAGTGCTTAAACGTTGTTTGGCAGAATCAATTAATTTGTTCTGAATATGCTGCTGTGTATTTTGTTGAGTATGCAAGCGGAGTAATGTTCCCAGATAATTAGGAGAAATATTCATTTGTTCGGCAATGGTTTTAACCGATGGGATCCCATTTTCAAGGAGATTCCCGCTTTCAAAATATTGGGAGAGAATATCTTCGAACTTGTACAATAATTCGTGACTTGATTTTTTTCTGGTGAAAAACTGACGTTCATAAAAACGGTCCGAATAAACCAGTAATAATTCAATCTGAGAAATAATCAGTTCCTGCGTAAATCTATCGGTATTTGACTGATATTCCCGTTCAATATTTTTAAAAATATCAACAAGAATTGTCTCTTCTTTATCAGAAAGGAAAAGAGCTTCGTTCACCTGATAACTAAAAAAATCGTATGATTTTATTTTTCTGGTTAATGAAGTATTCCACAGAAAATCGGGATGAATGAGCAATAAAAATCCAGTAGGTTCTACTTCTATATCCGGATTGATTTCAAGACTTAGATATTGCTGGGGTGAAACAAAACACAGCACTCCTGAATTAAAATCATATTGCTGCTGCCCATAATTGAACTTGGGTGTGACATTCTTTTTCAAACCAATTGAATAAAAACTCTGAATCCACTTCAGTTCCTCATTATCTACAATATAACGAACTTTGCTGTAATCTATCAAGCTTATCAGTGGATGCTCAGGATTGGGAAGACCACAGAAAGCATGAAAATCTGAAATAGAATTAAAACGTACAGGCTGTTTCATAAGAGCTAAGTTAATTGTTTTTGTAAAAAGTATAATGTATTAATTAAAAAGGTCTTCAACTCCGGTCAGGATGACTTGTCTAACATGGTATGATCAAATTATATAGCAGATGGATTAGAGTGCCATCCTGAGTAGAGCTGAAGATACATTTATCAGATTAAATAGCAGTAGAAACAGTAAGACTTTCCCATTTCTCAGTATCTTTCTTTAAAATATCTATTTTATTATTCAAAATTTCGAGTGTTCCTACCCCCAATAATAAATGCACGGGAGGGTTTTTCTCTTTACTGATCTGGATCAGAACATCAGCTGCTTTTTCCGGATCGTTAGGCTGGTTTCCATTGATTTCATTAAGGTGAGCCTGCTCCGAATTTCTTGCCGCTTCATAAGCCTGAATGGAATTGGCAGGCGTTTTCACAGAATCTTTAGTTAGAAAATCTGTACGGAAATATCCTGGATAAACAACGGTAGCATGAACTCCGAAATCTTTTACTTCTTCAGCCAGTGCTTCTGTAAATCCGGCAACGGCAAATTTTGTAGAACAATAAATTCCCCAACCTGGAAAATTAGCAGAATATCCGCCAACAGAAGAAATATTGAAGATGTTTCCTGATCTTTGTTCACGAAGATAAGGCATGGCATTTCTAATCACATTTAATGTTCCGAAAACATTCACGGCATAATTTTCTCTTGCTTCCTCATCGGTAAGTTCTTCAAGAGTTCCGATTTGCCCGTAGCCTGCATTGTTGACAACTACATCAATTCTTCCAAAATGATTAACTGTTTTTTCAATAGCAGATTTGATGTCGCTATTGTCTGTGATATCTACACTGAGTGGAAGAAAGCTTTCTGAAGTTTCTCCAATCCTGGAGATCAGGGATTCAATGGTACGGCTTGTTGCGGCCACCTGAAATCCCTCGGATAGTAATTTTTTCACCAATTCGAATCCTAAGCCTTTTGAGGATCCTGTCACGAACCATACTTTTTTTGTTTCCATTTTTAAATATTTTTTTGTTTAAATGATGGTACAAAGATGGAAAGTTACAGAGGGAAAAATGTAGCCGAATCGGGGAATGATGTATCCAAATCGTGAATGAGATTATTTCAGCAGTAAAATAATTAACTATTTGATTGGTTTCACGGAAATATTCATCCAATGGATATTGTTCATGATAAATTCTGTTTTAACCGTTCAATCTGTTCATACATTTTATTGAAAAAGATTTTTCTATCCCTGTTTCCGGATGTATTCAGGGATTTTGAATTTTTAATCTGATGTTCAAAATAATTCCGTGTTTCACTGCATGTTTTTGCGTCATTAATCAAAATGTAGCCAAACATATTTGCAGGTAATGCAAAAAGTGATTGTTGTGGATGATGAAAAAAAATGTCATTGGAAAGGTGCATTAGCTCATTTTCATACAAGTGAAATTTTGGATTGTTTTCTGTCTTTTGCTCAATATATTCGATAAGCTCTCTAAGCTCTTTCAGAATAATCTGACCCTCATTTTTTTGTAAAAGCCCAGTCTCATAATAAAATAAGATCTGTTGCAAAATACTGGAAATAGTCCTGTCATTCCATAATTCTACGATATTTTGTGCCTCATATTTTTTCTTGAGTTCCTGTGTATTTGATTCAAAATATGGGGGAGAAAATTTCAGAAAGGGAATGAAAACCTGTTTTGCATTAAGCAGATTCATCCAGACATAAATTTTAAAACGGGAAAGCAGAGTGTCTGAAAGTGTATAAAAAAAAGGAATATCTTTCGCAGAATAATAAATAGTCATCTCATCAGAAAGTGGCAAATTTTCAAAAATGCTGAGATTATTCTGAAAAAAAGACTGTAAATCTTCTGTTTCGTTCACGACCAAGGTTTTTTGAACCAAAATCTGTTGGTCTGAAGTTATAAATTGATTAAGGGAAATCTGATAATATTTGGCCAGTTTCAAAGCCTCTTCAAAACTGAACTTTGCTTTCAGAGAAGTCCTTCTGTGCGATGCATCATAGCTTATATTCAGAATATTAGCGATCTCATCATTCAAAGATTTATCACCAATTTTTCTGCGAATTTCCCTAAGTAAGAGTTCCTGGTACATGTTTTTGTGATTTTCACAAATGTAGTATTTTTTTTAATTTTTTTTCACATTCAGAATTGGTTCTTCTACGGATAATTTTGAATTGTAATTTAAAAAATATGAGTTATGAAAACACGAATAGTATTATTAACGGCTCTTTTTTTCAGTAGTTTGGCCTATGCATCAGATAGTATAAAGATTGATTCTTTGAAACCCAGGTTTCTCGGAGCTTCTCCTTCAAAGAATGTCAGAAACGTGAACGGAATTATGTTCAAGTATTTTGATGAAGACGAAAAAAATATTCCTAAAAAAATTAACGGATTGGGGTTGGGACTTAATCCGGTAGGGTTTTTCTTTCCGGTATTACTGCTTGTGTATTTACCTGACGCAGGTAAGTGGAGCTTAAACAATGATTATGGAATTGTTCCAGAGCATAAAATGAACAAAATCAACGGAGTTCAGTTATCTCTCATCAATATGGAGCCTACGGTTACCAATGGTTTGGAGATTACTATATCAAGCAATATAAATACCTATGCCATAACAAATGGAGCTGCTCTATCTCCTTTTTTCAATTTGCATCATGAAATAAAAGGTGTTTCTGTAGCTCCATTGGCGAATGTAGGCCAGAAATGCAGGGGACTTCAGATTGGTCTTTACAACCATTGTAAAGATTTTCGCGGAATACAGATCGGAGCATGGAATGAAAATGGAAAGAGAAAGCTGCCTTTAATTAACTGGAATTTTAAGAAACAAGAAAAATAAAGACTTATGAAAAATATACCGTATCTGCTTATCGCAACCAGGTTTATCCTGGCTCCGATTATTCTGTTATTAGCTTATTTTAAAGGTACAGAAGCGAGGTTTTTAATTCTTGCATTAATGTATTTTGGAATATTAACCGATATTTTCGACGGAATTATTGCCCGAAAAGTTGGGGTTTCCTCAGAAAAATTGAGAAGACTAGATAGCCAGACTGACTTGATTTTCTGGCTCTCACTAGGGCTTGCATCCTATTTTCTGAATCCTGAATTAATTAAAGAAGAATGGTATGGCATCCTTTTAATTTTCGTCATGGAAGCACTTTGCTACATTGTTAGTATCTGGAAATTTGGTAAAGAAACCTGTACTCATGCTTTTTTGTCAAAAATGTGGGGCTTGAGTTTACTGTTGGCATTTACTTATCTGATCGGTTTTCAGGAAGCGGGATGGGCTTTTAATCTGGCGATTATTCTTGGGTTGATCTCTCACATTGATGTTATCCTCATTATTTTATTCCTTCCACAATGGCAATATGATGTTCCCAGTTGTTATCATGCCCTGAAAATAAGGAATGGAAAACAGAGGAAAAAGTCCATTTTCTTTAACTAATGTATTAAATAATTGATTAATGATTTTTAAAGAGGGCGCAATCATCAAGTTGCGCCGTTTTTTTGTAACTTTGCAAACATTAATTTTTATACGAAAATTTATTATCAACAAATGAAAAAGCAAACGATCAAAGAAATCCTAAAGGATTACAAGAAAGTATTACATCATGACATTACAGTTTACGGATGGGTAAGATCATTCCGTGCCAATCGCTTTATAGCCCTTAATGATGGATCTACGATTAATAATTTGCAGATAGTTGTTGATTTCGAAAATTTTGATGAAGAAATCATCAAGAATATTAGTACAGCTTCTTCTCTTAAAATAGTAGGTGAAGTGGTAGAAAGTCAGGGAGCAGGGCAGTCTGTGGAAATTGTTGCTAAAAAGATCATTGTTTTAGGAGATAACTTTACAGAAGAGCTTCAAAGTACGATTCTTCAGCCTAAGAAACATAGCCTAGAGAAGCTTCGTGAGCAGGCCCACTTAAGATTCAGAACCAACCTGTTCGGAGCTGTTTTCAGAGTACGTCATGCAGTAAGCTTTGCCGTTCATTCATTCTTTAACCAAAACCAATTCTTCTATATTAACACACCGGTAATTACAGGTGCAGATGCTGAAGGAGCGGGAGAAATGTTTGGAGTAACAAACTTTGACCTGAACAATATGCCAAGAACTGAAGAGGGTGAAATTGATTTTGCACAGGATTTCTTCGGGAAAAAGACCAACCTTACCGTTTCAGGACAGCTTGAAGGAGAAACTGCAGCAATGGGATTAGGAAGAATTTATACTTTCGGACCCACTTTCCGTGCTGAGAATTCAAACACAACAAGACACCTTGCTGAATTCTGGATGATTGAACCGGAAGTGGCATTCAACAATCTTGAAGACAACATCGACCTAGCGGAAGATTTCCTAAAATATGTAATCCAGTATGTATTGGATAACTGTAAAGACGATCTTGAATTCCTGGACAAGCGCTTTGAAGAAGAACAAAAGACAAAACCAGAAAAAGAAAGAGCGAAAGAGGGACTTATTGAGAAGCTTGAAAATGTAATAGCTAAGCGTTTCAAGCGTGTAAGCTATACAGAAGCTATTGAGATTTTATTGAATTCAAAAGAAAACAAAAAAGGAAAATTTGCTTATCCTGTGGAGAGCTGGGGAGCAGATCTTCAGTCTGAACACGAAAGATACTTAGTTGAGAAACATTTTGAGTGCCCGGTTGTATTGTTCGATTATCCAAAAGAAATCAAGGCTTTCTATATGAAGCTGAACGAAGACAATAAAACTGTTGCCGCTATGGATGTTCTTTTCCCGGGTATTGGAGAGATCATCGGTGGATCAGAAAGAGAAGCGAGATTAGACGTTTTAAAACAGAAAATGGCAGATATGCATGTAGATGAACACGAACTTTGGTGGTATCTTGATACCAGAAAATTCGGTTCTGTACCCCATGCAGGTTTTGGTTTAGGATTGGAAAGATTAGTTCTTTTTGTAACAGGAATGACAAACATCAGAGACGTGATTCCTTTCCCAAGAACGCCGAAAAGCGCTGAATTCTAGAGATATAAAAAAAAGCCTTAACATTTGTTTAAGGCTTTTTTTATTTTTCAATAGTTTATTATGTAAAGTGTATAAAGCAAAAATCATGCTAAATGCATCTTTTATCAAATAAATTTATTAAATTCGTAGAATATGTTATGTTAAAACGCAAATACGAATATGCTTAAACAACACTTACAACTCAAATTAGGACAAAAGCTGGCCCCTCAGCAGATCCAGTTGATGAAGCTTATTCAACTTCATACTCTTGAATTTGAAGAGGAGTTGGAGAGAGAGCTAGAAGAGAACCCTGCTTTGGAAATTGCAAAGGAGGATTCTAAGGAAGATGAATATTCTTCCCTGGAAGAGGCTTATCAGGATGAGGGTACAGAAAGCATTGAAACAGACTTCGACGTTAACGAATATCTTTATGACGACGAACCAAGCTATAAAACTGCATCCAGCAACTACTCTCCGGATGATGAGGAATTTGATAACGAAAGCCTTTTAACAGAAGGGCAGTCATTATATGATTATCTGATGGAACAGATTCACCTGGTGAATATCAGTACTGAAGATCTTAAGATTGCAGAATATCTAATCGGAAACCTAGATACAGATGGATATTTGAGAAGAGAGATTAAATCAATTGTAGATGATCTGGCTTTCTCACAAGGAATCTATACTACAAAGGAAAAAGTAGAAGACATTTTGGAGAACTATGTTCAAAAGTTGGATCCATCCGGTGTAGGAGCAAGAGGACTGCAGGAATGTTTATTATTACAGATTGAAAAGAAAGTGAGCTCAGATAAAGCTGTTTCTTTAGCTGCTAATATTTTGAGACATCAATTTGATGCACTTACCAATAAGCATTACAACAAGATTATTCAGAAGTATGATATTGAAGAAGATGATCTGAAAGATGCGTTGGATGAAATTTCTAAACTATCACCAAAAGTTGGAGGAAACTTTGATACCCAGACCATCACAATTAATCAGGAAATTATTCCGGACTTTGTGATTCAGGTGAAAGATGGATTGGTAATTCCTATGCTTAACAGCAAGAATGCGCCTACGCTAAGGGTTTCTGAGGAATATAAAGATATTCTTACCACCTACTCACACGATAAAAAATCTTCTGAGCATAAGCAGGCAGCTTTATTTATCAAGCAAAAACTGGATGCTGCCAAATGGTATATTGATGCCATTAATCAGCGTCAGAATACTTTATTGCAAACAATTAATGCTATTGTTAAGTTCCAGAAAGATTATTTTATTACAGGTGACGAAAAATCTCTGAAACCAATGATCTTAAAGGATGTTGCAGACATTACAGGATTTGATATTTCTACCATTTCAAGGGTCGTAAAGAGTAAGTATGCAGACACTCCAAACGGTATTGTATATCTTAAGGACCTGTTCTCGGATAGTTTAACCAATGATGATGGAGAAGAAGTTTCTACTAAGGAAATTAAAACCCATCTTCAGGAGGTAATCAGTAAAGAGAATAAGAGAAAACCTTTGACAGATGATGCTTTGGTGATCATCTTAAAAGAACAAGGGTATAATATTGCAAGAAGAACAATTGCAAAATATCGTGAACAGCTCAATATTCCGGTAGCGAGATTAAGAAAAGAACTTTAAATAATAAAAAAAGCATTTCATTAGAAATGCTTTTTTTATTATTTATACGAGATCAAAATAACCTGTAACAATCATTCTGTCAAGGATCTTTTTGAAAAAAGGTCTTATCATATTTCTATTAGAATTTCAAAAAAATTTTGAGACTTTATCGTTTGATTTCTTGGTTAAACTTTAGTTCCCAATCCCAATTCTTTTATGGAAATTTCCCGCATTTCTACCTTTCTTATTTTTCCTGAAATGGTCATTGGAAACTCATCCACAAACTTCCAGTATTTTGGAACTTTATAATGAGCAATTTTTCCTTTACAGTAATCTTTTAATTCTTCTTCTGTGATCGTGAATCCCTTTCTGACTTTTACCCATGCCATTACTTCTTCCCCAAACTTTTCACTTGGAACTCCAATGATCTGAACATCTAGAATATTGGTATAGGTGTATAAAAAGTCTTCAATTTCCTTTGGCGAAATATTTTCCCCACCCCGAATAATAAGATCCTTAATTCTTCCGGAAATGGTAATATATCCATCCTTATCCATTACTGCCATATCTCCGGTATGCATCCAACGAGCATTATCCAGTACTTTTTTTGTGTTTTCAGGATCATTCCAATATTTCAGCATAACTGAGTAGCCTCTTGTACAAAGCTCACCATGTTCACCACGCTTCAGGACTTTTCCATTTTCATCAATAATCTTTATTTCAAGATGATCTTGAACCGTACCTACAGTACTGACCTGTTTTTCCAAGGAAGTACCAATTAAAGTCTGTGTTGAAACAGGAGAGGTTTCTGTCATCCCATAGCAAATACTCATTTCTTTAATATTCATCAGATTTTCCACCTTTTTCATAATCTCAGGAGGGCAGACTGAGCCAGCCATTACCCCTGTTCTTAGGCTTGAAAAATCATAGGTATCAAAATCTTTTACTGCAAGTTCAGCAATGAACATGGTAGGAACTCCATATAAGGAAGTGCATTTTTCGTCGGAAACTGCCTTTAAAGTAATGTCAGGATCAAAGCTGTCATTGGGTATTACCATACAGGCGCCGTGGGTTGTACAACAGATATTTCCAATCACCATACCAAAGCAGTGGTAAAATGGTACGGGGATGCAGACACGATCTTTTTCCGTATATCTTAGTCTTATCCCAATAAAATAGCCATTGTTTAGAATGTTATGATGGGAAAGTGTTACTCCTTTAGGAAAGCCCGTTGTTCCGGATGTATATTGAATATTTACCGGATCATCGAACTGTACATGTTCCTCAAAACTATGCAGAACTTCATCCGAAATATCCTGTCCGTTATTGACAAACTCTTCCCAGTTCTCATCAAAGAAAATTTCATGTTCAAGGGTAGGGCATACTTCTTTGGCATATTCTACCATCTCTTTGTAATTACTGGATTTGAAATGTAAGGAAGAGAAAATGAAGCGGACTTCAGACTGGTTCAGGACGTAAGTGAGTTCATGAGTTCTGTATGCCGGATTAATGTTGACTAAAATAGTTCCAATTCTGGCTGTGGCATATTGTAAAAGAACCCATTCATAGCGGTTCGAAGACCATATTCCGATTCGGTCGCCGGATTTTGCTCCTATAAACAACAATGCTTTTGCAATGGCAGTTGTTTGGTTATAAAACTCTTGATAAGTAGCTCTGTAATCTTGATGAACACAGACAAGTGCTTCCTGATTGGGGTGTTTTTCGACAGTACTTTTAAGATTTCCTCCAATAGTCTGTCCTAATAATGGAACCTCAGAAGTTCCATACACATAAGATAAAGGCATAGTATAAGATTTGGTTAAATAAAATTAACAATTATATCTTGAACTATAGCCTATGAATACTAATTTTCCTGTAAATCTATCTCTTTAAGCTGTTTCAGGTTTTTATCAAGTTTCTTAATGATACTTCCGTATACCAGTCTATAGTAAAGCCAAATCATGGATACAGCCAGTAAAGTACTTATGGTAATTCCGACAATAATAATGGTAAGATTAGAATTAGTAGGCTGTATATTTTGAGAGTTTAAGGTATAAAATATAAAAGCAGTTAATATAAAAGTAAATGCAATCAGCAATACAATACTGATAAGAATAAAGGCATTTACTGTTTTTTTGAAACTAATTATTTTGGTAATCAGTCCTTTAAGATTTTCTTCGATTTTGATTTTTCGGTAATTCTGGTAGAATTTTAAGACAAAATAAGCGGTAATCAATAAGCTCAGAACTTTTATAGCTAAATAAACATGGCCAAAGTTATTTTCAACTTCAGGAGCTTCCTGAGCACCTAATCTTTCCAGCATTTTGCGGAAACTATCAGATTCTTCCTCCTGAAAGAAGTAGAATAAGCCCAAAACAGAAAAGAACAAAAATTCTACAACGCTGATCCAGAAAATATACTTTACATAATTGCGTGACTTTCTATTCAGCATCTGAAGAATCTCACTGTTGTCATATTTTGGCTGTACAGGTTGTTCCTGCCATGTTTTCTTAAAGCTATCTAAATCAAATTCAGGCATATTTTTCCATCTGTTCTTTAAGGGTTTTCTTTAATCTGTTCATTTTGACACGTGCATTGACTTCAGTGATTCCGAGGTTTTCTGCAATATCCTTGTAAGGAAGATCGTCAAGATACATCATAACAATAGCTCTTTCTATATTAGGAAGAGTCTTGATTACAGTATACAAAAGCGAGATCTGTTGTTGCTTTTCATCATCATCTTCCACAAAATCTTTGTGGTTGATGTCTAGTTCATTGGTAGGAAGGCTTTTGCTTTTTTTTCTAAAAAGAGTAATGGCGGTATTAAGCGCTACGCGGTACATCCATGTGGAAATTTTTGAGTTTCCTTTAAAAGAATCATAACTTCTCCAAAGCTGTAAGACAATCTCCTGAAAAAGATCCTCTTCATCTTCCAGGGAATTGGTATATAAGCGCGATACTTTGATAATCAGGCCTTGATTATCTTTGATAAGTTGCGCAAATTCTTTTTCTCTGGAATTCATAGATATATAATGGCACGAAGATAACAATAATGTGGTAATTGATGAAGAATAATAATTCCAAAACCGCGAAAAGGTAAAATTCCAAAAGATGGATAAACAATAATGCTGAAAATAATGTAGTTAATGGGAGATTATAAATCTGCTGATTTTATCAATGTCATGGAAATTGTTGGGAAACAGGTAAAATTAATAAAAATATTTTTTCTCTTCCCAATCCCTTTACTGTTTCATCTTTTCACCCTTTTACCACGAAATTTATGTATCTTTGCGCCCACGAGAAAATCGGCTTGTTGATTCCTGTTTCGGCAGGGGTAGGAAAGTCCGGACACCATAGAGCAGCAAAGCGGATAACATCCGTCACCCGTGAGGGTAGGACAAGTGCAACAGAAAGCAGGTACAGTTCGGCTGTAGTGAAACCAGGTAAACTCTTTGCGGTGCAATGGTAAGTATATCGGTTCTTTTCAGTAATGAAAATAGGGGCGGCTCGTCCTGAAAACCGAGGGGTAATCAGCTCAAGTTTTGCAGCAATGTAAAGCGTAGATAAATAACAAGCGCTTCTCAGGAAGTACAAAATCCGGCTTATAGATTTTCTCGTTTTCTTATAATTCAACTTCTTTAAGCTTTTATTTTTGAACCTAATAATATTACATTTATTTGTTATACAGTTATTTATGTTTTTATAATTCTAATATAAGACTTTAAAACTGCCAAATAAGATTTACAGACGACTTTTATATTTTTCTGTTATCTCAACTTTACAATAAAGAAATCGAGATGAAAACAGCAGTTACTTTACAGTCAGTTCCGGAAGAAAAGCCAGGCTTTATTGCTATAATACTATATGTGGCTTTTATATATGGATTGTTTTGGGGAATTAATCAATGTCTGATGTATTTTTTTCAGGACATCACCAATGAACTATTAATAAAAATTCTCAATAATATTCTATGGATCGCATTTATGTTTTTGCACTATGTAATTGTAAAATATTTTATTTACCTGATCAATAAACAAAGAAAACGGCCTGTTATTTATTCTGTGCTAAGTATTTCGAAAGAAGGAATTAATTATTACACAGAAAGCAAAGAAATAAATTGGGAAAGTATTTCAGAAATACAAATTATAGATGCTGTACTTTCTGTAACCGTGGATCTTAATCCTAAAAAAGATTTTAAGCTGAACCTGTCCAAAACAGATCTTCAGAAGCAAATGACACTGGGACGTTTTGAAAAACTACTGAAATATCATTATAAAAAAGAAGTCTATATTTACAATACGCCATCATCCTGTGGGTGTGGTTGTTAATTGTAATAGTATTATCAAAATGGAATCAGAAATTACTTTATACAAGTCATCAGAAGAAAAGCCGAGATATATCACCATTCTTTTTTTTATGATATCGTCGGTGGGCTTACTGGTAGTTCTTGGTATACTCATCTATCTTTTGTTTACCAATAAAAACCTCTTTAAGGTTGTAACATCCCTCATTGTTCTTTTATTGATTTCTGTATTTTTCTATGCTTCAGTAAAAATTTTAATCAGATGTATTACTGAAAGAATGAAGCCGGACGAAGAGCCCGAAAAAAAATTATCCATCAGCTCAAAAGGAATTGTTAATTATAGGGCAAAAAAGCAATTGAACTGGGAAGAAATTTCTGAAATTCAGATTATTGACTCAATTCTTTCGGTAACGGTAGATCCTCATCCCGAAAAAGATTTTCAGCTGAATTTATCCGATACAGATATTTACAGTCAAATGACCCGAGAGGATTTTGAAAAACTACTCAGAAATCATTATAAAAAAGAAATTCACACTTACTACACCCCTCCATCCTGTGGATGTGGCGGTTGATTAAATACTCATTTAAAAAGATTAATGGATTAACATTTTAGCATCATGAAACCTGAATTTACCTCCGTTCTATTAGATAGCGCATCGTTGGATTATCTCCATCACCCTTTATGGAAAAGGATTTCAGACTATCAGATTGATCAGGCTGAAGTAGCCATTCCATTTTCCAGAAAACTGGCTCAGACAGAAGGCTGGACGAGAAGATTCTGTTTGCTTGCTATTGAAGAATATAAAAAATTTGTTTACTTATGCTGTGTTTCCAAAAACGGAGCATCTCCATCCATAGCAGTAGATAAAGTATGGCATCTGCATCTGCTTTATACCACAGAATATTGGAAAGAATTCTGTCCGAAAATTCTGGAAAGAGAACTTCATCATTTCCCGAATGTAGGCGGAATTAATGATTATAATAAGCATCAGGATTGGTATTTGGAAACCCTAAAACTTTACATCCATATTTTCAGGCAGAACCCACCCGAAGTTTTTTGGCGAATTCCTAAAGAAATTATCCCATTCCTATTGCCGGAAAATAATAAGATAAAAGTTACTGGGCAGTTTACATGGAAAAAGACCTTTGAAAATTTACATTCAAAAGTCTTTAAATATGTTCACGGTAAATCGGTTTAGAAATATATTAATTCCGGATTACTCATCCAATAATTGCTGTTTAGCCTTTTGTAGATCTTCCTTATCTTTTTCCGAAAGCCTTGGATATTTCAGGTTCATTTTTTCTAAAGTATCTATGATAATCTGAACTGCGGCTACTCTTGCAAACCATTTATTGTCTGCAGGAAGTACATACCAAGGAGCATGATCTTTTGAAGTTTCGTTAATGGCTGTTTCATAAGCTTCCATATATTGGCTGAATAAAGCTCTTTCAGGAAGATCAGCTGCAGAGAATTTCCAGTTTTTTTCCTGTTCATTGATTCTGTCTAACAATCTTTTCTTTTGTTCATCCTTAGATACATTCAGGAAAATCTTGATAATGGTGGTTCCATTTTGTGAAAGGTGCTTTTCGAAATTTCGGATACTTTCATAACGGTTTTCCCAGAATTTATCGTCAAAATCTTTTACAGAAGACCAAGTTTTTTCATTTAAATTATATTCAGGATGAACCTTGCAAACCAAAACACTTTCGTAGTGTGAACGGTTAAAGATTCCGATCATTCCTTTTTGAGGTAAGGCCAGATAATGCCTCCATAAAAAATCGTGAGAATACTCTTTGGAACTTGGTGTCTTAAAGCTGGTTACATTACATCCCTGCGGATTTACTCCACCAAAGACATGCTCTATCATACTGTCTTTTCCCGCAGCATCCATTGCCTGAAGTACTACCAAAAGAGATTGGCTTCCATCTGCATAAAGTCTTTCCTGTAACTCACGAAGCTTTTCTTTTTCCTGAATTAATAATTGAGTTCCTTCTTCTTTGGTTAGTTTTCCCTGATAGGATGTTGATGTCTTTTTTATAGAAAATTTTCCGTTTACTTTAAAATCATCTGAGAAATTGGTGTCCATATATTGTTTAAGATTAAAAGATTGTTTTATGTCTCTGATCTACTCTTACATAAATGTAATAAAAAAACCGCCTCAGTGGAGGCGGTTTCTTTATTTTTTGTGTAGAGCTTACTTTGCAGCAGTCTTTTTAGCTAGTTTAGCAGCTTTTTTCTCAGCTTTAGCAGCTTCTTTTTGCTCTGCAGGAGTCAAAACTTTTGGCTCAGGAGCATTAGCATCTACGTTACCTTTGATGTAGATTACGCTTCTGCTGTTTGCAGGGTCGTTAGAAAAAACTTCGATCATTTTGTTAAAACCTCCTGTAAGGGCAGTGTTGTATCCAACTTTGATCTTAGCAGATTTTCCTGGCATGATCGGGTCTTGGCTGAATTCAGGAGTTGTACATCCACAAGATGGTTTTACATTTGAAATAATCAAGGGTTTATCACCAGTATTAGTTACTGTGAAGAATCTTGTACCATCAGAACTAGGCTTAATAGTACCATAGTCGAAAGTAGTTTTATCAAATGTAATAGTTTGTGCAGATGCAAGAGCAAATGTTCCGAATAATGCAATTCCTGCGATTAATTTCTTCATATTCTTGAATGTTAATATGTTTGTTAGATAAATTTTGTGAAACAAAGTTAAAAATTATTTTAATTCATGCTTAAAAATTTTTTTCTTTAGACTATTTTTGCAAATTGCAAGCCAAAGAAATAGAATTTATGCAGATTTCAGAAAAGTACAATCCACAGGAAACAGAACAAAAATGGTACAATTACTGGTTGGAAAATAAATATTTCCACTCAGAGCCTAATGACAAACCACCATATACCATCGTTATTCCTCCGCCAAACGTTACGGGGATACTACACATGGGACATATGTTGAACAATACCATTCAAGATGTTCTGGTCCGTCGTGCAAGAATGCGCGGGTTTAATGCTTGTTGGATTCCTGGAACAGATCACGCTTCCATTGCTACCGAAGCTAAAGTTGTTGCTAAGTTGAAGTCTGAAGGGGTCAATAAGTCCGATATTACTCGTGAACAATTCCTGGAGCACGCTTGGGAATGGACGAATAAATATGGAGGAACGATCCTTGAGCAGCTTAAAAAACTAGGATGTTCATGTGATTGGGACAGAACCCGTTTCACGATGGAGGAGAAGCTTTCTCAGCAGGTTATCAAAAGCTTTGTAGACCTTTACAATAAAGGATTAATCTACAGAGGCTACAGAATGGTAAACTGGGATCCGGAAGCGAAGACTAATATTTCAGATGAAGAGGTAATATTTAAAGAGCAGAACGGGAAATTATATTTCCTAAAATATAAAATTGAAGGGTCTGAAGAATTCCTTTCAGTGGCTACAACACGTCCTGAAACAATTTTCGGGGATACTGCGGTGTGTATCAATCCTAATGATGAAAGATATGCCCACCTAAAAGGTAAAAACGTAATTGTACCAATCGTAAATAGAGTTATCCCGATCATAGAAGATGAATATGTAGACATTGAGTTTGGAACAGGAGCATTGAAAATTACTCCGGCACACGATATCAATGACTATGAAATCGGACAAAAGCACCAGTTGAAAATGATTGATGCTTTAGACGATGACGGAAACCTTAACGAGCATGGTCTGCATTATGCAGGAAAAAACAGATTTGAGGTAAGAAAGCAAATCGCAAAAGAATTAGAAGAAAAAAATCTTTTACTGAAAGCAGAAGATTATGTAAATAAAGTAGGAACTTCCGAAAGAACAGGTGCCGTTATTGAACCTAAGGTTTCAGTACAATGGTTCCTTAAAATGTCTGAAATTGCTAAGCCTGCATTGGATGTAGTAATGGATGATGAGGTGAAGTTCTATCCTGAGAAGTTTAAAAATACCTACAAACACTGGATGGAAAACATCCGTGACTGGAATATTTCCCGTCAGCTTTGGTGGGGACAACAAATTCCTGCATACTTTTATGGTACAGGAGATGAAGATTTTGTAGTAGCTGAAACTAAGCAAGAAGCTTTAGAATTGGCAAAACAGAAATCAGGAAATCAGGATTTAACAGTAGAAAGCCTTAGACAGGATGATGATGCACTGGATACCTGGTTCTCATCTTGGTTGTGGCCAATGTCTGTATTTGATGGAATTCTTGACCCTGAAAACAAGGATATTAATTATTACTATCCTACCTCTGACTTGGTTACAGGTCCGGATATTATTTTCTTCTGGGTAGCAAGAATGATCATGGCCGGATTGGAATACAGAAAAGAAGTTCCTTTTAAGAATGTTTATTTCACGGGAATTGTAAGAGATAAGCAGAGAAGAAAGATGTCAAAATCTTTAGGAAACTCTCCGGATCCACTTGAACTGATGGATAAATATGGTGCAGATGGTGTTCGTGTAGGGATTCTACTGAGTTCTGCAGCAGGAAATGACCTTCTTTTTGATGAAGATCTAATGCTTCAGGGAAGAAACTTTATGACAAAAATCTGGAGTGCTTTCCGTTTAATCAACATGTGGAACCATGAAGATAAGCCGGCAATCGCGACAGACCATCAGGCTATCGAATGGTTTGAAAATAAATTAAACAAAACAATTGTTGAGATCAATGATCAATTCGAGAAATTTAGAATTTCAGATGCACTTCATTTGATTTATAAATTAATTTGGGATGATTTTTGTGGTTGGTATCTTGAAGCAATCAAGCCGAACTATGGAGAGGGAATTTCTAAGGAGGTTTATGACAGAACGATTATTTTCTTTGAAGAATTAATGAAATTACTTCATCCGTTTATGCCTTTCCAATCAGAAGAAATCTGGCATCTGATTTCAGAAAGAAGCATTGAGGATGCTCTTGTTATTGCCCAGCAGAAAAATGCAGATGACTTCAGCGAAGACGTAATTAAGAACTTTGAGATTTCAAAAGAATTGATCTCCGGTGTTAGAAACTACCGTCAGACCAAAGGAATTTCACCAAGGGAAACAGTTGAGGTATTTACCAATGCTACAGGATTTGCCAACGAAGCTGTCGTAAGAAAGTTGGCTAATGTTTTTGAAATTAACTTCGGGCAAAAAACAGATAAACCAAGCTTTACTTTCCTGGTAGGATCAACTGAGGTTTCTATTCCTTTAAGTGAAAACTTAGATTTAGGAGAAGAAAAAATAAAAACCGAAGAAGAATTAAAATACTTAAAAGGGTTCTTGATTTCAGTAGATAAGAAACTTTCCAATGAAAAGTTTGTTGCTAATGCAAAACCTGAGGTGGTAGAAGTTGAACGTAAAAAGCAAAAAGATGCTATTGACAAGATTGCGATCTTGGAAGAGAAGCTGAAAAGTTTGTAAATTTAAAATAGAGACAACATGTTGTCTTACTATCAGGCTGGGTACAGATGAAAACTTGTATCCAGCCTGATGGTTTAAGAAAAGATATAAAATGACACATATAGAAAACATTAAAAAACTATTTTCGAAGGATTTTGTAGAAAGCCCTTTGTTAGAAAGTTTTGAGGTAGGAAAAATTTATCTTTCCAGTGGAAAGTTAGTAGCCTGTGATCCGTTAATTACGAATGATATGCTTGCTTTTTCTACAAATTTTCCGAAAGGAGAATTCTCTGTAATGCTTCATAAAGAGAGAGAAAGCAACTGTGTTGCTTATACAGAAATTGTATTCAGTAATGATGAAATTACAGACTGGAAGCTTGCGACTACAGCAGGACAAAATATCAAAGAACTGGCAAAGGAAGAGGTTTTTGGATATCCTGTAGAAAGTGGAATGGGATGCTTCATGGATGTAGATACTCAAAACAGCCTTAATGATCTGGAACAAAAACTATATCATAACAAAGCTGCTGATTTCATGGGAATCTATGAAGAATTTTTCCATGAATATTTCTTTGATGAGAATGGAGCCATAGATCAATATGCATTTTTGAAACCATCAGCAGCTCATCCCGGAACTATATTTGCTTTTGAGACCGGTTATGGAGAAGGGTTCTATGCTAGTTATATTGGTTATAGTAAAGATCAATCGCCTGTGAAGATTATTACTGAATTTATTGAAATAAGTTAAATAAAATTAGTTATTTTTGACATGAAATTTTGTCTGTTATAATTTTTAAAACTAATATAAAACACAATGAATTTCTCATCAGATCAACCCAAAATTATTGTTGTAGGTAGTTCCTCAATAGATCTTGTTTTAGAAACCGATAAACTTCCTTTACCTAACGAAACTGTTCTGGCTGTTAATTCAGAAAGTTATTTTGGAGGAAAAGGGGCTAACCAGGCGGTAGGTACTGCAAGATTGGGGGCGAGTGTTTATTTTATAGGGTGTGTAGGAATGGATCCGCTGGGACAGCAAATCATGAGAAATCTGGTAAGCGAAAGTGTAAATGTAGGTTTTGTACATGAAACAGATAGAGAATCTACAGGTACTGCCTATGTGACAACCTCTGGGGGTAATGCTGCCATTGTAGTAGTGCCTGCCGCCAACAAATATCTTAATACATCCCATATTGACGAGGCAGACCGGTATTTTCATACCTCTGATCTTGTCCTTGTTCAGCTTGAAGTTTCCATGGAAGTTGTAGAATATACCGTTAAAAAAGCCAAGAAATATGGCAAAAAAGTAGGGTTATATGCTTCTCCTGCCATGAGGGTAAGTGATGAAATCCTGGAGGCTGTCGATTTTATTGTAACCAAAAGCAGTGAACTATATATTATTTTTGGTGAAGAACAGCGAGAAGAGGTACTAAAAAAATACTTTAATAAGGTTTTTGTAAGAGATGATTCCAATTCTACCATTTACTTTGATGGAACAGAGATGAAATATTACAGAAACGATAAAGATACCACTGTTTATAAGATGGGAATGGGAGATGCATTTACATCGGGGTTTGCCATAGCACTTTGCCATGGGAATTCCATTGAAGAATGTGTGAAATTTGGAAATGAGGTATCTTCAAGGGTTTCCGGAGGGAAAGGATCTCAGACAGGATTACCAAGAAGATCAGATTTCAAGCCCTAAAGCTATTTAAGACATATCAAAAGTCAGAAACTTAACATAAAAATATATTGAAAATGTCCACTTTTATAGTGGATTTTTTCTTTTATCCTATGGAAAAACTAATACTTACCACACAAGATCATGCTTCACTGGCTGTACATCTTTTTCAACCTGAAAAAAATAATGGAAAACTACTGTTAATCAACTCTGCAACCGGTGTGAAACAGCAGGTATATTTTTCATTTGCCAATTACTTTTCCGAGCAAGGTTTTACAGTAATAACCTATGATTATACGGGAATCGGACTTTCTAAACCAAAGAATATGAAAGGTTTTCATAGTTCCATGAGAGTTTGGGGAACAAGAGATTATAAAGCGTTAACCGAATATATCAAAACTCAGTTTCCTGACCACAGAAAATATTGCCTGGGACATTCTGTTGGTGCATTGATCCTGGGAATGAATGATGATTCAGAAATGTTTGAGGAATTTATTTTTGTAGGAACTCAAAATGCCTTTGTGGGTAATCTAAAGTTGAAAACAAAAATTGAAGCCTATTTGGGATTTGGAATTGTTCAGCCTGTAACCACTTCATTACTAGGTTATTTTCCGGCAAATTGGTTTGGGCTTGGAGAAAGTCTTCCAAAAAATTGCGCATATGACTGGAGAACCTTAATTTTAAATAAGAAATCAACCAACCGATTGTTGGAAAAGATTGATGATTATTCTAAAAATTTAACACAAAAAGTCTTTGTAATTCGTGCGGAGGATGATGTCTGGCTGACAGAAAAAGGAGTATTGAGTTTATTAAATACTACTTATCCTAACCTTAAACCCACCTACAGACTCGTAAAAACCTCGGAATCTGAGAAAAAAGAAATCGGGCACATTAATTTTTTTAGAAGCTACAATCATAAACTTTGGAATATTATTTTAAATGAACTGATAGATAAATGAAAAGTACGATTGACAACACCGTAGAATTTGTAAAGGAAAAATTAGAAGGAGCAGAAGCAGGCCACGATTGGTTTCACATTGAAAGAGTATGGAAACTGGCTAAAAAAATTGCAGAAACAGAAAACTGTAATCAGGAAGTGGTAGAATTATCTGCATTACTGCATGATATTGCGGATCCTAAATTTCATGATGGGGACGAAACCATTGCCCCGAAAATCTCAAGAGCGTTTCTTGAACAGCAGAATGTCTCTGATGAAACTATTGAAAAGGTTCTATATATAATTGAAAATATCTCCTTTAAAAACAGAGGCAATGCCCCTATAGAACCGTCTCTTGAATTGCAGATTGTACAGGATGCTGACCGCATTGATGCCATTGGAGCTATTGGTATTGCCAGAACTTTCAATTTTGGAGGATTTAAGAATAATCCAATGTATGATCCTGCTATACAGCCTAACTTAGGAATGTCCAAAGAAGAGTATAAGAAATCTAATGGTACAACGATTAATCATTTTTATGAAAAATTATTACTCCTGAAAGATCTCATGAATACTGAAAAAGGGCGGAAAATGGCTGAAGAAAGGCATCATTATATGCTCAATTTCCTTGACGAGTTTTATAAAGAGTGGAATGTGGATTAACATTCTCTGAAAAATTTTGAAATCAGTATCTTTGCAGTATGGTATTTTTCATTCTTGTTATCTTTTGGGCTTGTATCCTTTCTTTGATTTTGTATAAAATAAAATCAGGAAGATTGGCAAAATGGGCAAGGTTGTTCCGTATTGTAATGGTGGTTTCATCCATCTCTGTTTTCACTTATTGGTTTATTAAGAAAAGTGCTGTAGCATTTGTAGACAACTCTGTAGGGCTGCAGGTGATCAATAAACTCCCACAAACCCTGGATTTTTATCTGATTAATGTTAATAAGATTGATAAAAACGTTTCACTAGAGCCCAAGCACATTGGTAAAGTACGACCAGAATATTATAGGGTAGAATACCTGAAGATGGATAAGTCTGATGAATATTGGATTGTGGGGTATCTGGGAAAAAAGAATCTTGTATACTTTTCCCAGCATTCTGTTCCTAATAAGAATATGGATCAGATTGTAGAAGTGCAGAATTATATAAACCAAAGTATGAAGCTTTCTGATGCCGCAAAGAAGCAGGTAGACGCTTACAATTATGAAAATACGAAGTTAGGAATTTGGATTACGTTAGATTTTCTGCTTTTATTTCTTAATCTGGCGCTGCTTTTGAAAAAGAATAAAAAATAAATATTTTATAGGTAATGAGTAATGTGAAAAATACTCATTACCTGTTAATTATTAATGGTTGTTGATCAAGGGTAGTCTAATATCTGCATAACTTGTTCCTTACATTCTTCCGGACAGCCTTTCACGATCTTGTCTTTAATTTTTTTACTGATTTCTTTAGGTTTCAGCCATTCCGTTTTATTGGAGTTCAGGCTGTGATTATCATATACTCTTTTTATGGTATGATCCTCATAAAAGATATATTCATCGCCAAGCCAGCTGCTCGAAACACTGATTTTACAAATTTCCTTTTCCATGATCAATTTTTTTAAGTACATCGTATTCGTTTAGTGAAATATGATGTACTCTAATGTATAAAATTTTCCGATATGAAAGGACTTTTATTGCTGTTGTGAGGGTAAATTAAAATGAGTCTATTTAATTTTTTAACAGTTAAATAATTATTGTTTTTGGAGGATAATGATGCATTTTTACTAAAAAAGAGTACCCGTATTTTCAGTGGCCATTTGTGGAATGTGAATATCGGTTTTCCATTCTTCATTTAGTTTTTTGATGAAGTAGGCAGATAGAAGAGGTGAGGCTTTTTCAATATTCTGATGTACAAAGAAGTACAGATTTTGAAGCCCGTCCTTTTTCCATTGGCTGAGGTGTTTCAACCAGTCATCCAGTCTTTCGTAATCACTTTCTGCATTGGCACCCACATAGCGGATGAACGCATTGGGGGTCGTGAGGCGCATATGAAGCATATCTCTTCTTCCTGCAGTATCTACAATAATATTGGTAATATTGTTCGCTTCAAAGAGTTCGCAGGTTGTATTGAGGATTTCTTCGTTGGTAAACCATTCTGTATTTCTAAGTTCTATCGCGAGGGGAACCTCTTTAGGCCAGTCCTTGACAAACTTTTCCAGTCTGTCATAATCTTTAGGTTTGAAATTATCATGAAGCTGTAGGAAAGCCATACCCAGTTTTTCATCAAAATTCATGATCGCTGAGGCAAAATGAGTGACAGGTTCCGTTACGTCGATCAGTCTTCTGAAGTGGGATACGGTATTGGTAATCTTCGGAAAGAATTTAAAATCTGCAGGAGTTTTATCTTTCCATACCAATACCTGTTCAGGAGTGGGCATTCCATAAAAGGTAGCATTCAGTTCAATAGAATTGAATTGCGTCGCATAATATGTTAGCTCATCTTTCGTTCCTTTTGGATAAAATCCTTTAAGATCGGTTTTATTCCATTTTGCACATCCTATGGAAATATTCTCTAAGCCTTTTTTATTTTGACTTAAAATTTCTTTGGTTCTTGAATGATCTTTTGGTAACGTAAAATCTATTGCTGATGGATCTTCTACCTGGCCGAATTTCATATGTTGAGTTTTTGTGAAGTTAAATGATCTCACAAATATAATGTAAAACCTTAAAAAAATAAACTTTTTGTAAGCAAAGCTCCTTTTTGAAGAAGCTTTGAATTCTTTGATTTTAACCCCGATATTTTTTGCTTTCGTTTCTGTGGCTTCTTTTTTTAAGGAATGGATCAGCTACGACAAAAAGAGCTGAAAAAGTGGTCGCGAAATGATGTGTTTTTTTCATCTTATTTTTGTTTTTTATGAAAAATTATTATTGAAAACTCCTGAAATTATAGAAATAGCCTTGGTTGGGTTTGTTATCTTGTTTTTGGTTGTATTGTATTGTTTATCAGTATTTTAATGCTCTATTAAGGCTGTTGTTATTCCCGAATAGTGACAGCCTTTTCCTTGTATATCGCATCTTTTCGGGTTAGTTTTGCAGCCCCTTAAAACAGTGCCGGTTGGTTGCGGGGAAATGACATTTATTTCAGCATCCTATTTTTATTTCGCTCTTTTAAAAGTAAAATAAGATAGGAGAAAATTGCAAAGATTTTTTGATCGGTTTCTGTTTTTAAGTCATGATCTGATGAACTCTTTTGGTAGCGGAAACCTGCTTCAAAAAATGTTGTCCTATCATCGGAAAAGTAATTAAAACAATAAGTACTTCAAGTACTTCCGTGAAAAGTTCACCCAAGATACTTTGCTAACGAACAGATTATTCCTTATGAAAAATCAGAAACATATTTTTAAATCTATCATTTCACTTCTCATGTTGTTCTGCTTATCAGCAAAAGGATTTTCTGCCAATTACTATTGGGTAGGAGGGAGTGGAAACTGGAGTGAAATTGGGCATTGGCGTACGGCTTCCGGTGGAACTGCATTGCCTACAGTCGTTCCAGGACCTACTGATAACGTTTTTTTTGATTCCCATTCCGGTTTTACAGCAACCAGTAAAACAATAACCCTGAATGTAACAGCCAACTGCTACAATATCATGTTTTCAGGAAGTGGAATAGCTCCTGCCTTGACAGGGACCGGGAAAGAGCTCAATATATACGGATCATCAGAATGGCAGGCAGGGATGTCAATCACAGTGACCTCCATTTATTACCGAAACAAAAATACACCAAAAACCATTAAAAGTAATGGGGTTTCAGTTACAGCTTCCAATGTGTTTTTTTATGAAGAAAGTACAGTAAGCCTCGCAGATGATTTCTCTGTGTCTGGAAACTTACAGCATAATGCAGGAACTTTTTTGACTAATCACTATAAAGTATCCTTAGGAAGCTATATAGGAAATTCCGGTGCAAAACCAAGGACTCTCACCATGGGAAGTTCGGAGTTCTATATTTCGGGGATTTTTTCTTCAAAGACTCCATCACTGGTATTGAATTCCGGAACCTCCAGAATCATTCTTACAGGAAATAGTACAACATTAGATCCTTATGCAGGACAGGTATTCTATGATATAACCTTTGAAAACAGTGGACTCAAATCCAGTTTGGGACTCAGCCAGACCGACAAAGTATACTATAACCGGGTTGAGTTTAAAGGCGATGGAAAACTGACCAGAGATAATGAAATCAAAGAACTGATCCTGGGAGAAGGCAAAACATACAGTCTTCAGAACAATACGACACAAACCATAACATCTTCGCTGAAAGCGCATACACCGGATTGCGGAGCGTGGATCATGATCAATTCTTCACTGTCCGGAACACAGGCAGGCATCGTTGCCGGACCTGGAGTCAATATAGATGTTTCAGGAGTCATTATAAGAGATATTGATGCATCAGGTGGAGCAGCATTTACAGCTGTAAAATCAGCTGACAGTGGTAATAACAGCGGGTGGACATTTCCGGTTTCTGCCAGTCAGGATTTGTATTGGGTAGGCGGAAGCGGTAACTGGGACGATAAAGGCCACTGGTCTCAGACCAGTGGCGGGCCAGGTGGATACTGTATGCCCGGACCTACAGATAATGTTTTTTTTGACAGTCAGTCAGGTTTTACTTCAGCAGCTAAGATGATAACTATTAATGTAACTGCCAACTGTCATGATATAACGTTTTCCGGAAGTTCTGTAGCACCTGCATTGAGAGGATCAGGAAAAGAACTTAATATTTACGGATCATCAGAATGGCAGCAGGGAATGTCCGTGGGTATCATGTCTGTATATTACAGAAACAGCAGAGAAAACAGGACCGTAAAAACCAATGGAGTATCGATGGTGGGGGATAATGTCTTCTTTGATGAAGAAAATTCTATAAGTCTTTTAGACAATTTAACAGTAGCAGGTGCCCTATTCCATAATGCTGGAACACTGAATACCAATAACCATAAGCTTACACTGGGAAGTTTCTACGGAGATTCGGGAACTCGGCTGAGAGTCCTTAATATGGGAAGTTCAGACTTTTATATTTCAAGAAGCAGCGGCGGTACTTTTTCTACCAACAGCTCGACGGCCATTACCGTGAATGCGGGGACCTCTCATATTCATTTCCTGGGCACAGCACCTGTTATGAGTCCATACAAAGATCAGACTTTTTATAATATAACGTTTGAAGCGGGAACTACAGGAATGCTGGGACAGTACCAAACGGCTAAAGCATATTATAACCGCGTAGAATTCAAAGGTGACGGAAGCTTTATTGGTGATAATCAGATTAAAGATTTGATTTTTGCAGAAGGAAAAACATACAGCTTACAGGATACTGCCACACAGACGGTAACTTCTTCATTGGTCGCTCATGCTTTGGATTGCGGGGACTGGATTATGATCAATTCCTCAACATCTGGTACACAGGCACGACTGGTGGCAGCGCACGGAGTGGCCATGGATATCTCAAGGACTATCATCAGAGATATCGCTGCATCAGGTGGGGCTGCATTTACTACATCAGCTTCAGCAGATGGCGGTAACAATTCAGGATGGAATTTTTCAACCTCTGCTGTTCAAAATCTCTATTGGGTAGGAGGAAGCGGAAGCTGGAATGATAAAACCCATTGGTCGCAGACAAGCGGAGGAACAGGCGGATTCTGTATACCCGGACCTTTTGACAATGTTTTTTTTAACGAAAGCTCAGGATTCAGTGCTTCAGATAAAGCAGTATCGGTGAATGTGACCGCCAACTGTCACAATATATTATTTTCAGGAAGTCTGGCTGTACCTACAGTAACAGGTATCAATAGAGAACTTAATATTTACGGATCATCAGAATGGCAGCCAGGGATGAAAGTAGACATCCGGTCTATATATTACAGAAACAGTGGTAAGGCTAAAACTATAAAAAGCAATGGAAGTTTAATAACGGGAGATGTCTACTTTGATGAAGAAGATTCTATAAGCCTCCTGGATGATTTTGCTGCTTCAGGAAAACTGCAGCATAATGTAGGAACATGGACAACAGATAACCATAAAGTAACTTTAGGATCCGGATATTTTGGGAATTATTTTAAAACAAGACCCAAAACGATTAATATGGGAAGCTCTGATTTTTATATAACAGGTAATAACGGAACTTTTTCATCCAATGCTTCTGCGCTGACCTTACATTCAGGAACTTCTTTTATTCATTTTTCAGGAGAAAATGCAATAATGGATCCTTATGCAGGTCACGTATTTAATAAGATAAGCTTTGATGAAAGCAGTACCTCAGGCCAGCTGGGCCAGAACCAGACAGACAAAGCATTTTATGATTATGTAGAGTTTAAAGGAAATGGAAAACTGATGATGGATAACCAGATCAAAGAACTGGTCTTAATGGCAGGAAGGACCTATACCCTTGAATCCGGAAAAACACAAACCGTGACCGATCAGTTATACGCAAGTGGAAACTCATGTTTTATCCTGTTCTTAAAGAGTTCTGCAGGCGGAACAAGAGCAAATCTGAATGTACAGGCATCATCTACCCATTTTGATTTTGCCAATGTAAAAGATATCAGTGCTGTGGGAGAGCCTCTGCATTTTGGAAGCAAGTCTTCAGATACTGGGAACAATGATCATATTACATTTGATCCCTATAGTCCTGGATCTTTTTCTGGTTTTGCCGGACAGAACTGGAACTGTGCGGGATTCAATAACAATGATTCCTCTTCCTATACTTTAAGTTCTGCCGGATTTTATGGAAATCCATCTACCTTATATGAATGGACTAAACTTGATGACCTGGTTTATCCGGGCATTATATCAACCGAAAATTCTCTGGATATGAGAAGTTTCGGATATGGAAAGTACCATATTAAAGTAACGTATTCTACCGTAGGATCTGGTGATTATTGTGTAGTGGAAGAAAGTATTACCGTGAAAAGATGTATACCTAATATGATTAATCCGGGATTACCAATAAGAAATTATTAAAAATGATAATTTTTTAAAAAGTTGTTTTATAACTGGTTACGAGACAAAGGCTGTCACTATTCGCGAATAGTGACAGCCTTTGCCTTGTGCGATTCTTTACATCGATATATGTTTACCGTTCTTTAGAAGTGGACTCTTTTTTCATAAGCAACATTTTGATTTTGGAATGGGTTTAATACTTTTCTTTACAGAGTCCGCTTCTATTTCATTGTACTAAAAACATTTTTTAAATAAATATGATGAGAAAAAACATGTTACCCCTGTTTGTTATGATTTCAGGTATTACCTGTGCGCAGGTCGGAATAAACACAACAAATCCTCAGGCAACGCTGGATGTAAACCTGCCTGCCGGATATGCTTCTGGAACCAAAGCCGGAATAGCTTTTCCGCAACTATCTGGAAATGATATAGAAGCGATTAATACTTCCGGGTTGAAATCCGGAACTTTGGTCTACAGTACCTCAGCATCTACGGCAGCTGCCAAAGACATTACAGGAATTGGCTACTGGTACTGGAAAGATGCCACCGATAAATGGGAGCCGGTATTGGTGAATGCTCCCAAATTCTTCTATTCTCCCTCTATTCCCATCACAACCAGTGTGGCTTCAGGTTCTATAGACCTGTATACCAATTATACGGGACAGTTTTCCTCCCCTATGGCCAGCAGTACCGGTGCATCTGGCAGTATTCCCATCTATGCAGCCAATGCCCTGGAGTATTATGTCACGTGGTATGACAATACCATTTTTGAAAACGTAGTCATTGATGCGAGTGGAAAACTCACCTATGAAGTTAAAAGTACAGCGGATAAGAGCAAGCCAACGTATATGAATGTTGTTTTTGTGGTGAAGTAAGTGTCTGTTAAATAATAGATTAAATTAATTAATGGATTGGAAATTATGATAAAACAAAAACAAAATTTTAAATATGTACTATTCCTTTTTCTGTTTTTATGTTCGGTAAAAGGATTTGCTGCCAATTATTATTGGGTGGGAGGCAGCGGAAACTGGAGTGAGCTTATCCACTGGAGGACTTCTTCAGGAGGTTCAGGAATCCCTTTGGTTGTACCTGGGCAAACGGACGATGTTTTTTTCGATGGCAATTCCGGCTTTACAGCAACCAGTAAAACGGTAACGGTAAACGTTCCTGCGAAGATGCGGAATATTACCTTTTCGGGAAGTTCCGTACCGCCTGTTTTGAATAGTGCAAGTATATATAATATTCTCGATATCTACGGATCTTCTGA
>NZ_JAWRWZ010000563.1:0-254 GCF_046535285.1 Chryseobacterium sp. SIMBA_028
CCTGCCCAACGCCAGGGCGCCGCCGTAGGTTGCCGCGCGGACGGCCTCGTGGACACTCAAATGCATCTGCAGGACAGCGGTGGTCACACAGAACGCCATGGAACTCGTGTAAGACGTGCCAGGGTTGCAGTTCGCAGCCAGCGCGATCTGGACACCGGCGTCAAGCAACGCCCGGCCCGGGGCCAGGGGTTGGCGCGTGGACAGGTCACAGGCGGGCAGGCAGGTCGCCACCGTACCCCGCGCTCCGGTGCCGG
>NZ_JAWRWZ010000564.1:0-254 GCF_046535285.1 Chryseobacterium sp. SIMBA_028
TTGTCTACTTTAGACAGTTCACCCTCAATCTCAGAAGAATCTGTAAGTAAAACTTCGATGTCTCTTCCTAGATTTTTATTGAATTGTCTTGGAGTTGCCAATGGTTCGCTTAATCCCGCAGACATCACCTGTAAGCTGAAATCATGTTCTTCGCGATCCATATTGAATTCTATTGCACGACTCGCATCAAGGCAGTCTTGCAAAGTAACTCCGCTGTCTCCATCCAAAATCACCGTAATATCATCCCCTGCCGA
>NZ_JAWRWZ010000565.1:0-254 GCF_046535285.1 Chryseobacterium sp. SIMBA_028
GTAGCTCGACGCGGGAGCTTCGCAGTGGGTCGGGTGGTTGAAACCATGGACGACATCAGTGGAAATTCGAACAAAATTGCCGAGATTACCGGGATCATTGAAGGGATTGCATTCCAGACAAACATTCTCGCGCTCAATGCGGCGGTTGAAGCTGCACGCGCTGGGGAGCAGGGGCGTGGGTTTGCGGTCGTTGCCAGCGAGGTACGTAGTCTCGCTCAGCGTTCCTCAAGCGCGGCCAAGGAAATCAAGGATCT
>NZ_JAWRWZ010000566.1:0-254 GCF_046535285.1 Chryseobacterium sp. SIMBA_028
GCTTCCAGCGGATGCGGCGGCTCTCCGGAGCCCTCCAGCGCCCGCCAGAACGGCGTGTAGACCCGGTAGGGCGTGCCGCCGCCGGTCTTCAGCTTAGAAGGCTCGTGCAGCAGCTGCCCGGCAAAGCTCTGCGCCTGTACGGCCTGCCGCTCCAGTTCGTGCTTGATGCGCGTGTCGATGGCGATCCCAGGCGGATCGTAGCGGCGGTTCCAGAGCACCGTTTCGGCACCCGTCGATTTGATCAGCGCGTGCAG
>NZ_JAWRWZ010000567.1:0-254 GCF_046535285.1 Chryseobacterium sp. SIMBA_028
GCGTGGGCATCTACTCCTTGGTACCTGGCGAGGGGCGATTCAGGGTCCGTGGGATTGGCGATGTCGCAATCTTCGCAGTAGACCCCGCCATGGCCGTCCAGAGCCGGTGACGTTGCCGCCCACACGGAGGTGGCCGCTCCTTGCTCCGGTGTCTTGAAGCCCTCGCGGACGTTCCCTTCGGCATCCATCCACCCGGCGGCCACCATCTCCTCCTTGGGCAGGTGCCGTTGGAGTTCGGTCATGATGCCCCCTGG
>NZ_JAWRWZ010000568.1:0-254 GCF_046535285.1 Chryseobacterium sp. SIMBA_028
TCCTTTTTGTAAACAAATGGAGCTACGGATACAGACTTCCCATGCGTCCCGTATCAATACCTTTCCTTCAGGGAACTATTTTTGACGCAGGAGAAAAAGGGAATCCTAAAGATGATCCGAAATCATATGTAGACGGTATTAAATTACCTTATGCCAGAATTCTACAGTTTAATAAACCTCAGAAAAATGATGTAGTTGTTTTCAACTATCCTCAGGATTCTGTGCACACTGCAATCGATAGAAAAGACCCTTAC
>NZ_JAWRWZ010000569.1:0-254 GCF_046535285.1 Chryseobacterium sp. SIMBA_028
TGGTGAACCATTCGGGATTACTCGTGACCCAGGGGTGGTCGGGAGCAGCCTGCAGTGCAAGGTCCAAAGCCACCTCCAGCCCAAGTTCCCCGGCGCGTGCCACGAAGGCATCAAAATCCGCGAACGTACCCAGGTCCGGATGGATGGCGTCATGGCCACCGTCCTTAGAGCCGATGGCCCACGGCGATCCCGGATCCTGCGGTCCGGGGGTCAGCGTGTTGTTGCGACCCTTCCGGTGCTGGAAACCGATGGGG
>NZ_JAWRWZ010000570.1:0-254 GCF_046535285.1 Chryseobacterium sp. SIMBA_028
TCTGACAATGCTTCCCGGACCCAGGTCGAAGAGCAGCGGCGGTCAGTGCCGCCGTCGTCGATGGATACTCCGGCGCCGTACTCGTTGACCACCTGGACGCCAAAGCCAAACTGCTCGCCCAAGTCCTCCATGGTGGCTACATCGCCGGAGTTGCCGGCGCCAAAACGGAGATCGTGGCCGATCACCACGTGGCTTGCCTGGAGACCATCCAGAAGCACGTCGCGGACAAAAGCCTCCGGCGACATGGCGGCCAG
>NZ_JAWRWZ010000073.1:0-388 GCF_046535285.1 Chryseobacterium sp. SIMBA_028
GGAGCACAGCGGCGCCGCAAAGGATTGCGGTGAGCAGGATGGTTGTGCGGTAATTAACTGCAGCTTCTGCGCTGGCAGTCGCGGCCCCAGTGCGGTTCAGCTCCACATCTCGCTCGATCAGCTGCAGCGCCCCGGTAAAGAGCCTCGCAGACTCCCCGGTGGCGAGCTGTCTCGCGGCTGCAAACCCGGGATCGCCCGACTCGGACAACTCGAGCAGGTTCCTGTCAGCCGCAAGAAATGCTGCCCACGCCTTCCTGATATCGTCGAATATCTGCTGCTCTTCGGCCGATGAGACCAGCTTCCCATACTCTGCCATCGTGGCGTTGAAGGATGCGAGTGCTTCGTCGTGCTGCGTGCGCTGAGCCTGTTTGCCTTGAGCGTTGCTCTC
>NZ_JAWRWZ010000571.1:0-253 GCF_046535285.1 Chryseobacterium sp. SIMBA_028
GCTGAATATATTTCAAAATTCACCAATCTTCCTTTCGTAACGGCTGAAAATAAATTTGAAGCTTTGGCTGCTCACGATGCTATTGTTGAGTCTCACGGAGCTCTAAAACAACTGGCCGTTTCTTTATTTAAGATTGCTCAGGATATCAGGTTAATGGCTTCTGGTCCACGTTCAGGGATTGGTGAAATTCATATTCCTGAAAATGAGCCTGGATCTTCAATTATGCCTGGAAAAGTAAATCCAACCCAAAACG
>NZ_JAWRWZ010000572.1:0-253 GCF_046535285.1 Chryseobacterium sp. SIMBA_028
GACAGCAAGGCTCCCGCATTGGCTCTGAGCGCGGAGTGGAAGCCCCAAGTAGTCGCCGCACTGACCAGCCTGGGATGGTCGGAAAAGGACGCCGCCGGCAGTGTGGACAAGGCCATGGTCGATTCGCCGGAACTGGCCGAAGGCGGAAACGTCGCGCAAATCCTCCGCGCCACCCTCCGTTGGCTGGGCCAAGACGGGGCCCGTGCTGGCAACCGCGTAGGCAGCCGTGGCTGAGCAGTCATTGGTCACAGGG
>NZ_JAWRWZ010000573.1:0-253 GCF_046535285.1 Chryseobacterium sp. SIMBA_028
GGATGACGGCTCAGGTTACCAAACGGGAAAAGGAAATTCTCACGCTGATGTGCGCGGGAAAGACGGCGCAGGAAATCGCCCTCATCCTCGGATGTTCGGTGCACACCGTCCGCACCCATATCGAGGCGCTGAAGACGAATTTCGCGGTCTACAAGGACACTGCGCTGGTGGCCGCCGCCTTGCGGCAGGGCGTCATTGACTGACGAGGCCTCGACGTCACTCACACAAATATCTGAAAAATGAGGACTATTCG
>NZ_JAWRWZ010000574.1:0-253 GCF_046535285.1 Chryseobacterium sp. SIMBA_028
CCTTAAAAGGAAAAAACAACACTTTTTGCTGACGATTTATAAATCTGTTTTTATGGCTCATGATTTATCATCAACTTAAATAAGGATACAACTTTATAATTTAGGATTAATTTAGTTTTAAAAAAATCTTATTAATTCTAGTTATTAGCTCAAATCTATTTCGATTATTATGGTATAAATTATAATATTTATATTTGCTCAAAATTAATAATTATGAAAAAATATGGAGCATTTTTATTATTTGCTTTTATCT
>NZ_JAWRWZ010000575.1:0-253 GCF_046535285.1 Chryseobacterium sp. SIMBA_028
GTTCTAGGGCTGATAAAAAGCTTTTCCGCGATCTCGTTGTTGGTAAATTCCTGGCAAATCAGCTTTACCACATCTTTTTCACGCTCGGAAAGCTCATCTTCCATTTCAAACAGGGATTTCTTTTTCGCAGAGCTGTTCATGTAGGAAAAGAGCATCTGGTGGTCTTCCGCTGTGAAGAAAACTCCATTTTTATAGACCGTTGTTATGGCTTCTATAAATGTTTTTTTATCTGAATTTTTAGGAAGAAATGCGG
>NZ_JAWRWZ010000576.1:0-253 GCF_046535285.1 Chryseobacterium sp. SIMBA_028
CTTTTTTTTCAGATTGAATGAATAATAAACTCCTGCCTGGAATACCACATTCGTATGATGGCTTTCAAAAGTTATGGTTTGAAAAAATCCTCGTTTTGCTCTGGCTTCAATTCCAAAGTTATCTGTAATGTCATAACCTACACCTCCTACAATTCCGAAATCAATTTCATTAGCCATTGTAAAGTCTTTATCTACAACGATATCAATAGTCGGGCCGATGTGTACATTAAATTTGTTGAAATAAAACTTATTG
>NZ_JAWRWZ010000577.1:0-253 GCF_046535285.1 Chryseobacterium sp. SIMBA_028
GTTAATGAAAAATATCCTGAGAAAAAAGAAGAATATAAGGCTATTTTGTCTAAAGAAAACTTTTCAATATTAGATGTCATTGAGTGTAATAAAATTCTTTTTACAAAAGAAGATAAAAATACCTTCAATTTTAATCAAAAACACAGGACATACGATCGGGATACGATACTTGAAATATTATACTATCAGAAAAAGTACCGATGCAATAACAGTCAGCTGGCCAAACATTTTAAACTCAGCAGAAATACGGTAG
>NZ_JAWRWZ010000578.1:0-253 GCF_046535285.1 Chryseobacterium sp. SIMBA_028
CTTGCGTCTGGGTTCCCAGCGCCGCCATCAGTTCAGGGTGATCCCACACGGTGATCTGCAGGACGTCGCCCGCACCCACTGTGTACGGCTCCGGCTTACTCAACAGCTCACGCAGTTGCACTGCGTTTGCCCTCACATCCGCCTCGCGCATCCTTTCCGTCAAGGCGACGTTGATATCGGCAATCGGAATCTGCATTTCGATCGGCGGCACCTCTGAGTTTCCGCTTGCGACCGGCAGCGTTGCCGGAGTAGT
>NZ_JAWRWZ010000579.1:0-253 GCF_046535285.1 Chryseobacterium sp. SIMBA_028
CTGGAGTCCAATTGAGCAACGGCGGCACCCTCAACATAGTGGACAAGGGCGACAAGGTTGTTTTGAAGTTCTCCGAGTCACTCAGCGCTAACAGCATCTGCAGTGCCTGGACCGACAACACAACCACCCAGACGCAAAGGGGCAACAATGCTGACCAAGTGGTGGTCACGATCAGCGCCACGGCCAGTGACAACACCTTGACCGTGTCCGGTTCTGCCTGCCCGAGCTTGAGGGTTGGAAGCGTGTCATTGGG
>NZ_JAWRWZ010000580.1:0-253 GCF_046535285.1 Chryseobacterium sp. SIMBA_028
CTGGTGATCCTTCGGAGCGCACAACGTATTGGGTTCGCCGGTTCGCAAACCCCTCGAACGACGCCGGCGCGGTGCTTGTGCCAGACACGGCGGAACTCCCGACCGCGCTCATTGATGTCCGCGACCTCGCTACTTGGCTCCTCCACCTCGCGGAGGAGAAAAGTAGCGGGATCTTCAACGCCGTCGGGAATCCTGTGCGGTTCCCGGAACACATCGAGATCGCGCGATCAGTCGCCCACCATGCAGGTCCTGT
>NZ_JAWRWZ010000581.1:0-253 GCF_046535285.1 Chryseobacterium sp. SIMBA_028
GCTGCAAATTTCAGGAAGTTTTCTGATTTTAAAAAATTGTAGGAACAGAAAATTGTATTATATAATTACAATTATTAGAAATTTCCTGATTTTTAATCATAAAAAAAGAGAGCATTGAGCTCTCCATTATTTATAAAATAGGTTTGAAAAAATTAATACTTTTAAGAAATGGATCTCGATTCCAGAATTATGAAATAAGCAATACGTTCCTTTATCAGCCATTTTCCGTTTAGATATACATATTGGTCGTCAT
>NZ_JAWRWZ010000582.1:0-253 GCF_046535285.1 Chryseobacterium sp. SIMBA_028
CGCTGCGCTGATTCACTCTGCGTATTGATATCGTCCCACAAGGGCTCTCTCAGGAGGGCCCTTGGCGTTTCTGAAAGGTCATCTGCTCATCAGGTATCGGGAGTCGGGGAAGATGAAGGCCTATGCATTGCAATAACGTACCGATCGGTTTAGGGTTTATTTCATACCGACCGGTAAGAAATTCCGTCGGTCGAACTTCCCCGATTCAGGAGACATGACATGAGCTATTCCCTCGCAGGCAAGGTGGCATTGG
>NZ_JAWRWZ010000583.1:0-253 GCF_046535285.1 Chryseobacterium sp. SIMBA_028
TTCTATAATTGTAAAATTGTTGGAATGTTGGAATGTTGAAGTGTTTGAGTTACAAAAATCCAGAAAATCTAAAAGTGCAAAAGAAACTCCGAAAAGAATGACTTTTTTATCTTTCAGAGTGTTTAGAAGCTCAAATAAATCTGAATGATTGTAAAGAAAATATCCGTTTTCAGGCTTGGCAGATTTCTTCATCAAATAATCTACCATATATATTAAGGAAGAATTTTGTTTTTCCAAATAGCTTGGAAGCAAG
>NZ_JAWRWZ010000584.1:0-252 GCF_046535285.1 Chryseobacterium sp. SIMBA_028
TCCCACCGATGCCTCCACCGAAGCTGGCGCTCCGGTTTCCAAGGCTCCTACCTATCCTGTACAAGCTGTACCAACATTCAATATCAGGCTGCAGTAAAGCTCCACGGGGTCTTTCCGTCCTGTCGCGGGTAACCTGCATCTTCACAGGTACTATAATTTCACCGAGTCTCTCGTTGAGACAGTGCCCAGATCGTTGCGCCTTTCGTGCGGGTCGGAACTTACCCGACAAGGAATTTCGCTACCTTAGGACCG
>NZ_JAWRWZ010000585.1:0-252 GCF_046535285.1 Chryseobacterium sp. SIMBA_028
GGGTTCGACTCCCCCTTCCCGTACTCATAATGAATAGGTTATCAATTAATCAATCATTATCAACCCGGATTAGTGGTGTAGAAGGTCTGCACATTTGTCTGAAAAACAAGAGGTAACCGTTCAATTCGGTTCTGATCCACACAGAATGAATCATCATACATAGTATACTGATCATTCAGACTTTATCCTGATTCATAGTGTAATTGGATAGCACACAAGACTTTGACTCTTGTTGTTCAGGTTCAAGTCCTG
>NZ_JAWRWZ010000586.1:0-252 GCF_046535285.1 Chryseobacterium sp. SIMBA_028
CTACAGCCTCAGTGAAGCTCAGGACAAAAGCCTTGGTGGCGCCGTATACAGCCATGCCCGGGATGGGCTGGAAAGCTGCGGTGCTCGCAACATTGACCAGCGCGCCCTTTGCTGATGACAGCATGCCTGGAAGGAAAGCGCGGGTGATGTCCACCAAGGAGGCGACGTTCAGTGATATCTCGGAGGCAATCGCGTCAGGGTCCTCCTCCGCGAAAGGGGACCGGGTGCCGAAACCTGCATTGTTGATCAAGG
>NZ_JAWRWZ010000074.1:0-387 GCF_046535285.1 Chryseobacterium sp. SIMBA_028
CGGTAAATTTAGAATAAAAAGGGATGTTACAAATAATACTTTTTCACTAATTAATCTTATGCCAAATAACGCTAAGATAGAATATGCAAGGGATAGTAATACAGCCACTTTTAAAGCAGATGCCTTTACCATAACAGCAGATAACGGATATAAGTATTTTTTTGATAAAGCAGACACTGCAAAATACGATTGTGGAGAGCTTATTATAGGCGGAAATTATTATAAACCATCCTACTACCTGAGCAGGATTCTAAATCCGTTGGGAGTAGAAGTAGCTGTAATGGCATATGATGAAAGAACAAAATATTCGGAAACTGGTACGAAGAGCCTTATATTTCTCCAGAACAAATTGAAGACGATTACCAGCAGAAGCGGACAGGTGGTATT
>NZ_JAWRWZ010000587.1:0-252 GCF_046535285.1 Chryseobacterium sp. SIMBA_028
GCATGATTCGGATTCTAAGCCCGGATACCGCTCGGCCGTGCGAGGCCCGCCTGCAGCACTGTCCCCGGGTGGAAGGGCATCGGGGAGCTACCGGACCCCTCCTCGGGCGCACTCTGGGAAGAACCGGCAACTTAATGTGTCAGGCTTAACCCTATGGAGACTGCCGCCGACGCGACTGAATTGCGGACGGCGACCCCCACCAAGACCAAGCCAAAACGGCGGCGCGGCCTGCTGCGGTACCCCGTTGTCAGG
>NZ_JAWRWZ010000588.1:0-252 GCF_046535285.1 Chryseobacterium sp. SIMBA_028
GTATATAATTGTACCGATTAGTACAAAATAAAATTTTGAATATCTTTTATAGTTTTTGTCGATAATATCAAATGAAATTATTTGAGAAGTTCAAAAACCCTTTCAAACTCAAGATCGCGGTTTTCCAGAATGTCCTGATCTTTATATTTAATCAATTCATTCATTCTGATTCCTGTTTGTTGGGTTTGAGAATTATCAGGATAAAAAATTCCGTTTCCGGTAAATTCTAAGATATAATCGCCCGGTAGATTT
>NZ_JAWRWZ010000589.1:0-252 GCF_046535285.1 Chryseobacterium sp. SIMBA_028
GGGAGACATCCGAACCTCACTGTCTGTTGTCGCTTTGCGTGTCGCTGTCTGTTGTCGCTGTCTGTTGTCGCCACGGGTGGTGGCAATGCGGCCCGCACCCCGCCGTGCAAAACAGGGCGGGATGCGGGCCGTTTGGAGCTGCCAGGCGCTACTTCGCGTCGGCACCCACGGGCTCTGCTGTGGTCTTCGGCACCGTTTCGGTGGCCGGGGGCGTCGTCTTCCACTTGAACCGCCTGGTCAGCGACGAGCCGC
>NZ_JAWRWZ010000590.1:0-252 GCF_046535285.1 Chryseobacterium sp. SIMBA_028
GTAGTGTCCAGACATACATTGGAATTTGCTTTAGCAAGGGTTTCGGCAGGAATGTCTAGAATGTAGTCATCTTTGGAATCCTGGCTGATAAGTTTTGAATTGCTAACTGAAGATAAGGCGAAAATATCAGCGGAAGTCTGGTGAAACATTACTTTTTCTCCGGATCCTGAAGAATACATTCCGGCTACGGTATTGTCATATTTTGAAAGGACCAGTTCAGCTTTCGGATCATTATCGATACGATAAACATAT
>NZ_JAWRWZ010000591.1:0-252 GCF_046535285.1 Chryseobacterium sp. SIMBA_028
GTGCGCTGCCTGCGAATAATCGATCGTGTCGAACCCGCCTTCACCGCGATACTCGTCATCAGATGCACCGGCTGCCGCGACCACGATATCGTCGCCGTCTCCGGTGCAGAGAAGATCGGCGCCCTCATTATCATGCAGGGTGTCATCGCCGTCCCCGGTCTTGATGATCTCGAAATTGCTGATGCTGTCGTTGCCGATCTCTTCACCCGTCGCATCAGCGGCCGCGAGATCGACGACGATCGACATGACCGC
>NZ_JAWRWZ010000592.1:0-252 GCF_046535285.1 Chryseobacterium sp. SIMBA_028
TTAATGATTCTTTATGTATTTGCTAATGGGCAGGCTCGCAGATTCTTTTATGAGTTTTCTTTTAAACCCAATAAAGATTCTTCAAGAGTAGAAAAAGAATTAACAATCCTAGATGTTACAAAACAGAAATCTATTTATAGAGATTATTTGTCAGTATCTCAAGATTCAATGATTGAAAGTAACATTGAAAAGATGAAAACAACGGGTGTACAAATTGATTTATCAAAATTATTTAAGAATCCGAAGTTCATG
>NZ_JAWRWZ010000593.1:0-252 GCF_046535285.1 Chryseobacterium sp. SIMBA_028
TGCCACGGCTTGAAAAGCCGATAAGCACCCTTCCGTGAGGTTACGGCCGCTTCGGCCAGGGTCTGACGGCCGCGCTGATGGGGGAGGGGGTTGGGCTAACCCCAGCTTGGCGTAGCGCAGGTACTGGTGGACCGCCTCTTTGCTGATCCTGTGATCGTGGGCAAGGAAGGCTTTCGGTACACCGCTGCCGGCGCATTGAGCTAGCTCGGTCGGTCGTTCCGGCGCTAGAAGCTGTAAGTCCTCCCGGGGGGC
>NZ_JAWRWZ010000594.1:0-252 GCF_046535285.1 Chryseobacterium sp. SIMBA_028
CGCGTGGTTGACGCATCCCGATCGCTTCGAAGTGTCGCCGGATCTGCCGTTGCAGCCAGGCTACCAGACGCGGCGCGCACCTCGCCCTGTCGACTCGGTCTTTCATTTCGCGCTGGCGGATACGGAGCCGGACGCGTGGGGCAGGCGCGTGATTGATCGCGCGCATGCCAGGCTGCGTAGAACGCAGCCTGATCTGAGGCCGCTCAACGAACTGGATTACCTCTGCGCGGTCGACGATTTCAGCCGCGTCGG
>NZ_JAWRWZ010000595.1:0-252 GCF_046535285.1 Chryseobacterium sp. SIMBA_028
CGAAGAATTCGAAAGAATCATCCTGACCGTAAGATACCTGGATATGGTCTAATGTTGTTCCGTTTCCGACACCTCCTAATGACAAGGCATTTACTTCGTTACCAGAATTAGCGCCTACAAAATCGTATCCGGCAAATTCAATACGAACATATTTTAATGTACCTGCATTATGGGCAGCATTGGTACCTCCAAAATAATAATCGCTACCTGTTAAACCTTCGATAGTCGTTGTAGTCGGTACATTGGTTGGTG
>NZ_JAWRWZ010000596.1:0-252 GCF_046535285.1 Chryseobacterium sp. SIMBA_028
GGTGCCCGGGGAATGCTGTTCCGATCAGAGGATTTACCTTACCTACTATGACCGCCGGAAATCATACCCTGAAACATACTATTCCAACCGCTGTTTTTAACCAACAGCAGGGAGATGTCTATTTATCCGTTTATATGCAGGGTAAAGGCAGCACCGCTCTGGATGTGAAGGATATTAAGACGATAGACGTCAGCAGTTACTCTAACCCAACCTCTGATTTCGTTACGATAAAATCAAAAGTAGATGTCATGT
>NZ_JAWRWZ010000597.1:0-252 GCF_046535285.1 Chryseobacterium sp. SIMBA_028
GATGGGGCTCCTTGCGAGCTGGCCGATCCCGTATGCCGGGGTGAACTTGGCAATCTGGCCGAAGGTGTCCCCCATGATTTCAATCGGCATGAAAAGCCCGCCAAGCATCGCCAGGATCGCCAGTGCCGGGCCAAGGATCTGCATCACGTTCTGGCTTGGCATCAAGTACCCTACGAACAGTCCCAGAGCGGCGAACACCAGGGAACCAACCCACGCCGTCAACCCCGCTACCAACCATGTCTGGGCATCCAT
>NZ_JAWRWZ010000017.1:0-96395 GCF_046535285.1 Chryseobacterium sp. SIMBA_028
AGGTCGCGGGTTCGAGTCCCGTCCGGATCGCAGAAGTTTTGTCAATTTACTTTAAAAAAATTGATCCGGTAGTTCAGTTGGTTAGAATGCCGCCCTGTCACGGCGGAGGTCGCGGGTTCGAGTCCCGTCCGGATCGCAAGAAGTCTTCTAGAAATAGAAGACTTTTTTTTGTTTATATCATGCGTTTTTATTTCTATAGCTTTTGTATATAGTGAGCTTGTAAAGATGAAAAGGTGATTTACTGTAAAGAATGTAAGAAATCTTAATGAAATACTTAAAAAGCCGGTTTCAGAAAATAGAACCGGCTTTTTAATTTACTTACATGAAGTATTGACTGGATTATTAAGATAATCTCTTCCCTGAGGTGGCTGTACAAAGTAAGGAGTACCATAGGTATTTCCCGGACGGAAAAAATCAGTGGAGATAACCTGGGCTCCGCTGCTGAACGCTGCTTTAGAACGTGAAAAATCATTGATCTTGGCTTCGTAGGTCTCAATGTCTGACCTTGTTCTTACCATATAACCTTGTTTTACCAGATCCTGAATCTCTTTTTGTCTTACAATGGCATTATCCCGCAATATGAATCCGGCAAAGGAGTCTTCAGGTTCACTGTTCAGAAACATTATTCTTTCTTTTAGAGAACCATCTATAAGGTAAGGGTTGTTTTTAGAAGATAAGGTTCCTGCACTGCCGGGTAACAGCATAAAGATAAACTTTCCTTTGCTATCATTGAGTTTGGGCCAGTTATTGTGAGTTACGGCCTCTTTTAAAGTGCTGTATTTCCCCTGAACTTCTTTTGGAGTGATAATCTTATCTTTTCCGAGATACTTTACAATTTCTGCATCCAGATCATCATAAGCATTTTTGTCGAATGGTAAAACCTTTGTGCTGTTTTCAAGAATAGGAAACCCTGAATCTTTTGCTTCAATCATCATAAAAATAGGTGTATGGTCGGGATGTTGGTCTGACCATGCTTTAAGGGAGGTAAGGGCATCTTTCAAAGTCGGATAATGGGTTCTGAAATCAATATCAGCCATATGTAATACTTTAAATCCAGGTTGATCCAATCCTTTGGTAGTAAAAGGAGCTAAATCTTTTACTCCTTTTGCTTTTAAAGCTTCATAGGAGGCAGGATGCCTGAATCTGCTGCCTTCCGGATCATAATAAACGTCTATTTCCAGACCACGGAGATTGGCATTAAGCTGTTCCGTAAAATCAGGATGGTCATAGTTTAATCCTTCCTTTATGTCCATTCCGTTCGGATGGTATTCCTTGAACTTTGCTTTTTGTTCTTCAGACATCATACTGTCATATTTTTGCATCATTCCTTTAATGATGGGGGTGACCATATCCAAAACTTTAGGATCTGCCGGCTGAGCGTATGAATTATGCGTTCCTACAATCTGCAGTTGATTGATCTTTGGATTTTTACATTGACTCTGTGCCTGTACTAATGCTGTCATACAAAATACAGCGCCGTATATATACTTTTTCATTGATGAATAAAATTTTTAATTAAAAGTTGTAAGTGAATCCCATTTGCCCACGCATTCCTGAATAGGAAATATTTTCTACACGGTTTTTTACTCCCATATAGTAGCGGTTGGGCTCATTGAAAATATTGTTAAGTTCTACAAACAGCCGAACTTTCTTTGAAATGCTGTAAGAAGTAGAAAGATCCACCGTAAAGTTTTTATCGAAATATTGGTAATGATCTGCCCCGGCAGCAGCTCTGATCTCACTTACATAATTTCCTTTATAGTTTCCGGCAACACGGAGCATCAGTTTACTGGTTTCATAAAATAAGATGGTATTGAAGATATGTTTGGCCTGATTTGGAATCGTAGTAGACATAGTTCCGGTCTGCTGACCGTTTTCATAGATTGGCATATTCATTTTGGACGAGATATAAGTGTAATTCCCTTCAAAACCTAAATTTTTCAAAAATCCCGGGAGATTTTCAAAACGCTTGGAGATTCCAAGCTCAAAACCAAACAGTTTTGCTCCTTCCAGATTTTTAGGAGCAGTGAAAGTGTAGGTTCTACCTCCAATATCTGCCACCGACTGATCTTTATAAATAAGATTGGTAATGTCTTTATAGAACACTCCGGCTGTAATCAGATCCAGTTTTCCAAAGTAGTTCTCAAACATAAGGTCAAAATTGTTGGAAAATGTAGGATCCAGCTTAGTATTTCCCTGAGTGATCGTGTTGGTAATGTCGTTTACAATGGTTCCGGGATTGAGGTCATTGAAATCAGGTCTTGCAAAAGAACGGGTGTAGGCAAGCCTTAGAATACGGTCATTGCTGATATTCCATTTCATGTTGACCATAGGAAGCAGGACATTGTAGGTTTTCCTATCTTTAATTTCTTCTATTTTATTATCCTTGTCTGAAACTACTTTTTTACCCCAGAATGTAATGTCATTGTATTCATTTCTGAAGCCTCCCAATACCTGAAGCTGATCAGTTATTTTCCAGGTTCCCATCATATAAGCTGCCCATACATTTTCGGTACCACGGTAAGAACTTGTAATATTGGAACTGCTGTCTTTACTGCTTACCTGTATCATGCCTAAGCTATTCTGTGTCGTTGGATTGTACATTTGATCGATCTGTCCATTAGTAATCTGATCAATGATAACCGGGTTATAAGGATTTCCAAGAGGGTTCATAAAGCCGCCTCTATAAGGGAATGCCTCACGTTCAAGCTGGTTCATATAGGGTATAGGGGTTCCGGGTATTCCAAGAGAAGATTTAGGCATCCATACCAATAAAGAACTGTCGACAATTTTATTCTTATTGTTATATTTCGTTCCGAATTTAAGTTCAAAGGTATCAGATACCTTATACTTTAAATCCATCTGCCCTCTGAGGTCTGTTTCACTGTTGTGATTCTGGCTGAGAATAACTTGATTTAATTTCAGTTTATCTGCTGCTATAGCTTGTTGGTTATAAGGTAAAGTATAGCTTCCGGTATCTCCAATGCCGTCAGGAGCATCCATGGCCATATACTTTCGCCCATCAGTGGAAAGATTCCCATAGGTCATGGACTGTACAAAATTGACCATAGGATAGCCTCTTTCGCCTTTATCAAGATTCTCCGGAGAATTGAATTTGAATTCTGATCGTGCTTTAGATAATGACCAATTCACTTCCAAACGTTGCCCCACCTGATGATTTCCACCCAGCTGCATAGAATAAAGGTCCGTAAGATAATCTGCATGGCGGGCCTGGAGTGTTACATTTTTATTGTCAAAATTAAAATAAGTTTCCCTTACAGATTGCCCGTCCTTGTATTGGCTGTATAAACCTTTAAAATATAGCTTATTTCTGGTATTGATCTCATAATCCAAGCCTAAATTAAACCCAAGTGTTCTTCGGTTGGCCAGATAATCGCGAAGCTGCAACTGATTAATAGAGTAGGAGGCTGTTTTGTCCTTCAGTCCATAGTTGAAAATATTTCTCATCTGATCTATAGCTGTAGAGCGCTCCCAGATCACAGCAGAAGAGATAAACTTCAGCTTATCGGTAATCTTGTTTCCGTAGACAATTGAAGAGTTATATGTAGGAGATTTCGACATATTGACGTATCCGGTAGACATGCTGATGGCTAAAGTTTCTTTATTAGGAGACGTTTTGGTAATGAAATCTACATTTCCACCAATAGCATCTCCATCCAGATCAGGAGTTAAGGCTTTAGATAAGCGAACATTCTGTATGAGTTCAGAGGGAAAGATATCCATTTGTACACCACGGTTGGCATTATCACCACTTGCACTAGGCATTCTGTTACCATTTAAAGTAGAAGCAGTCCATTGTATAGGGGTTCCTCTTACCGCTACAAAGCGTCCTTCTCCCATATCACGTTCAATAGATACTCCCTGCATTCGTTGTACAGCATCTGCTGCGTTACGGTCCGGAAGTTTTCCAATGGCATCAGCAGAAAGTACTTCTGTGATGGTGTTGGAGTTTTTCTTCATGGTAATCGCTCTGGCCTGCGAAGCTTTGTATACACTGGTAACAATGACTTCCTGAATACTGTTTTCTTTAAGCTTATTTCCGAACTTAACCAATCCAAGATCTACCTCCTTTTTATCTGCTATACTGAAAGGAATGTAAACAGTATCATATCCCTTGTATTCTACAACAAGCTTGTAGCTACCATCATGAACATTATTCAGAACAAATGATCCATCGGTGTTGGAAGTAATCTTTTGCCCGCTGTTTTCAATAGACACCAAGGCGTTGGGTAGGTTTCCCTGACTGTCTACTACAGTTCCGTGAACTGAGGTTTGTGCAAAGGCCAAAGGGCCCAAAAGAAAAAATGCTGCTTTTGTTAGAAAAAGACTTTCTCGTGACATCTTAGTGAAATTTTATGCAAAGATGTCAGCTCATTAAAAAGTTTTAGTTCATTTAAATTTCAAACAACTGTTTCTGTAGAGTTCGAAGCGAACTTTGTTGTAAATCAGCATATTACCAATGTTAAATAATTGTAACTTAGTGAATAAGCTGAGAAGGAAGACAATCAAATTCTTTCTTAAAATATTTGTAAAAAGTAGATTTGGATTTAAAGCCACATTGAAAAGCAAGATCAATGACACTGGCAGAAGGATCTTCAGATAATATCTGCTTAAAATGCTGAATACGGTTTTTGTTGGTATATTCGTGGAAATTGGTAGTGAGATGTTTATTAAAAGTAATGCTTAAATCGGCTTTACTTATTTTTAAATGACTGGAGAGCTGATCCAATGTAAATTCTTCATCCAGATAAACATGACTTTCCTGATAAAAAGAGACAATAGCATTTTGTACCGCATCAAAATCTATTTTTGAAAGGTCTTTATACTGATAGGTTTCCTTAGGTGCTGAAAAGTGAGATGTATTCTGTTGTTCCAGCAGTCTGTGTTGGTACGTTAAAATATAAACGTACAAAATCCATCCAAACTGAAAAAGGAATAACAGACTGTAGATCTTTTGATAGATCAATGTATCCCAGCCTAATTGATAAACGACCCAAAAAACCAATACTCCCAATAATACATAGCTAACCAGATAACGGAAATTACTGGCCACGGGATGAGTGATGTTTTTACGATACCTTGTCAGAAAATAAATACAGATAACAAGGCAGGCCAACCAGTAATAGCTATAATAACTGAAATAAGCCTGATAAGATTTGATCGCCATATCTGCCCAGGACAGGTCAAATATCTTTGCAGTCAGGGCGATAGCATGATGAACAACAACTAAGGTAAGTGGAATAATCAGATATTTAAGCTTGTCTCTCCATTTTGAATGAATTAAATAAGTGGTAATGTATAGGAAAATGAGCCCTTTAAAAACACGGAGGCTTCCCGGGATTTCATACAGAACAGGCTCATAGCCGAATCTTTGAATAATGAAATATTCATATCCCATGTCTAGTGCAACGACTCCGATATACAATAGCAGCATATTCAGGACAGATTCCCTGTTTTTGATGAGATAGAGTAATAAGGTGAGGGTGATAAGTGCCTGTAGTACAACTACCATAATGATATATAACATGATAACTGATATTTTGTCAAAATTATAGATAATATGGGCATGGTCTCTTTAACAAATTATTAAATATTACTCAGGACATCAATAAAAGATGATTTTTGCAGATTCAATAGTTATCATTATTTTAGCAGTTAAAGCAGAATTTGATGTCAAAAAAGAAATACATTTTATGGTCAATACTGAAGACCTGGTTGATTTCAACAGTTATTTCAATCGTTCTTCTCATTGTATTTATGACATTGACCAGAGAACCGGTAAGGGAGCATCCAAGAAATTGTGATATGAGTGGGCTCGCTTATGCCTTTGTGATTTTTTGGATATTATTTCTCAGTATTTTATCATTGAGCAGTCTGTTTTCCCTTTTAAAGTCATTTCATGGAAAAGTGCAAGAAGCCTTATGTTGGTTCCTGCTTCCCTTAATTTCTTTCGTTTTATATTATTGCACAGTTGCAGACGGAAAAATTAATAGGGATGATATTGCTTTATTTCTGATTACTTATTTGCCTTGGTTTGTTCTTTGGGTATTTTATTACAGTAAATTCAATTCCCGATTCAAATAAAATTGATGAACTTCATAAAAAGACAATTTAAAAACTGGACCCTATTCCTTATTTTAGGCTTATTAACCTTCATAATAGGAACTGTAGTTGCCATTATGTTGATGACGGGAGTTTCAGCACCAGATGCCTTGTATGGAATATTTATCATGCTATGGATGATTCCTGTGGTGCTGGTAACTGTTATTGATAGGATCTTTGTTTGGAAACTTGGTAATAAGGTTGTAAATAAAATTCAGTTTTTTATACTGTTATTCATTGCGTTTTTATGGATGGTAAGGGCTTTGGCTAATCTGGCACAAGGTTATTAATGGGGCAAAAAAAAATTACTGTCAAATGAGACAGTAATAGTAATGATCTGTGATAGGGTGTAGATCAGTGTATGTTTCTAAGCAGAGATTTATGCTGTTTAAAAGGCTGATCTTTTTGAACTGCTTTACATTCGGTCCATGTCATTTAATATTTTTGTCTGAATTAGGGGTCGCATTCTAAGTTATTTACGATAAAAACTTCATTTGACGAATCAACTTTTTTAGACCGAATTGTGTGGGCAGCTTCTTTATATCATGGTTATTGATGACAATACTATAGATAGTCTGTATGTACTGATTTTTAGACTCATCTTGAGATGGTTTTCTAACAAAAAGTACAATCATGCAAATCGTTTGCAAAACTATATCACGGCATTTTGAAAGTCGCTACACTTTTGTGTAGATTTGTGGTATCAAATCAAAAACTATCCTTTAGTGTAGTAAATAGATGTTTTAAAAAAAAATGGAGCGAATTAAAAGATTTTTCAATGATAAAAATGAGGTCAGTAAAGATGCTGATATTGATTTCAGCCAGTCAGGAGATTATCTGGAGGCTATAAAGGCTCTTGCAAGAACCACTTATCAAAGTCTTTATGTCATCAATTATCAAACTAAAGGATTCGAATATGTCTCAGAAAACCCTCTCTTTCTGTGTGGTAAAACCTCGGAGGAAGTAAAGGAGCTGGGATATGTTTTCTATTTTCAGAATGTAAAACCTGAGGATGTAGAGATGCTGATTAAGATTAATAAGGCAGGATTTGAGTTTTTTGATACAATTCCGATAGAGGAAAGAAAACTATATTCTATTTCCTATGATTTTTATCTTATCAATAGCCAAAAGAATCTGGTGCTTGTTAATCATAAGCTTGCACCCATGTTCCTTACAGAAGAGGGACAGGTTTGGAAAGCTTTATGCGCTGTATCACTTTCTAATAATAGCTCTTCAGGAAATGTAATGCTTAGCAAGGAGGGTTCCAATGAAATTTGGAGGTATGATCTGACGGCAGAAAAATGGGAAAAAAGCGAAAAAATAAAATTATCTTCCAGAGAATATGAAATTTTAAGTTTGTACGCTAGTGGATTGACAATTAATGAAATAGGGTCTAAACTTTTTATTACGGCAGATACAGTAAAATTTCATCGCAAAAAGCTTTTTGAAAAAATTGGAGTTAACAATATTGCGGAGGCATTATCTTACGCTAAAACCAATAAATTGCTTTAAAAAAATCTTTTTACCACCGTTTTTTTACGGTATTTTTCAGAATGTCTTTTGGGATTCGATTTTAGGTCTGATATTTGTACTGGGTAGCCAAACTAAATGACCTGTTTTATTTATGAAGAACATACTTGTGAAAAAATCATTTCTATATGCTTGCTTATGTGCAGTATTCCTTGTTTCCTGTAAGAAAGAAATAGAAAAAATAAGCGATACTTTTAAAGATACTGTTTCCGCCTCCGAAACTCCTGAAGCAGAAAAAGATTCTATAAAGAAAGATTCTGTGCCTGTGGTGAAAAAAGAATCTGTTCCGCCTGTTATGCAGGAGAATGGTTTCTATAACGCATTTGTCATTCCAAAGGATAAAAAAATGAGGGACTCCTTATATGCAGAGTTCAGCAAAAAATATAACGAGAAAGAACGTACAGCTATTTTAGCCTTAAACAGATTGGATTCTAAAAGCAAATGGAATGCTGATACATTGGTAGTTCCTGCTAAAATAGATACTACGCTAATGGCTTACTCCCCGTTCCCCATGCAGCTGGATGTGCTAAGTGGGGTGAAAAAGTTTGTAATATTCTCATATCCTATTCAGGCATATGGCGTGTATTCCAACGGAAGCCTTGTTAAATGGGGCCCGACGAGTATGGGGAAGAAGACAGCACAGACGACCAGAGGGCTTACATTTGCCAACTGGAAAAAGAAATTGTCTATTTCCACAGTAAGCACTGAATGGAAGCTTCCTTATAATTTTAATATTCACAACATAGGAGGTATTGGATGGCATGAATATACCCTTCCCGGATATCCGGCTTCACATTCTTGTCTGCGATTACTAAGAAAAGATGCACAATGGTTGTATTCCTATGCTGATACTTGGATATTGAATCCTGGTGGTGCTACCACAAAGGCAAAGGGTACGGCAGTAATGGTCTTCGGTGATTATAACTGGGGAGGAAGAAGACCTTGGAAAAAACTTCTGGATGATCCCAATGCCAATAATATTTCAGTGGAAGAACTTACGAAGCTATTGGAACCGGATGTTTCAAAAATGCTGAAAGAGCAGGCTAACAGAGAAAAAGTAGCCGACTCCATTAAAACAGCAAGAGCCATGGCTGCACCTGCTCCAAACGAAAGACCTTCAGATACGTTGTCTAAATAATTTTCTTTTCAAATTGTAAAGTAGATTCTTCAGCAAACCGTCTTAATTTAAGCATTTCTTCTTTTCCTTTGTGTTGCCCAAACCTTGCAGCGAGATAAGTAAGAAGAATAAAAAATAACATAACAAAAGAAGCGCTCAGTGCCCAAGGGTATTCGGCGCTTTTTATTTGTTGTTCTACATAGTACATGGTGAAAAAGGTCATCCAAAGAATAGAAAAGGAAAAATATAGAAACATAAAAAATGTCCATACTGCAGAGCTGGGGCCGAATACTCCACGTATTACAGTATCATCATCCTCCATTTCAACTCGCAGCGCAAGGCGGGGTTTCCAGTAATTATCATATTCTGTTTCTACCCAAATGGTAGCAACTTCCTTGTTGATATTACCAGAAAATTCATCTTTATGCTCTATGAGATATTTTTTAAGGTTTTCGGCATATTCTTCTTTCGTAAGATGGGTAAACATCTTAAATCTCGGTCGGGTTCTTATTCTGTCTAAGGTAGTTTCTTCGGTTTTCATATTCTATTCTTGATAGGGAATTGGGTCTTCTAAAGTGAAACGTAAAGTGAGCACTTCGTTTTTTCTTTCAATAACCATAATAATACTTCGTCCTTCATCAGATTTCATGAGTTCTATGATTTTTTCCAGGGTCATATCTGAGGATCTATTCCCATTGATACTGATAATTCTGTCATCTTTTTGTAAACCTGCTTCATAGGCAGGAGAATCTTTCCTTACCCCTGCAATAGAAAATATAGGTTTGAGGCTGAACTTATACTGAAAGGAATTCTTATATCCTTCAGCTCCCATGGTTGCTAAGTTCTGAGTTTCAATGTTAATTTTGTCCTGCTTCCATTCCAGACCATCCTGTTTGAAATCTAATCCACTCATATTAAAATGAAAAGGATCATTAAAGTTTCTGTTTTTCCTCAAATATAGTTTTTTGTTAGGATAATCAAAAATCACTGTAAACCGACGTGTAATTTCTCCACCAATGGAACCTTTTCTGTTTTCTACAAGATTCACATGCTGAATAGAAAATTCATCGGGCATGGCAGTAAGTGGTTTTTCAAATTTAAAATCTCCCAGATAAAAGTTATGAATTCTGCTTCGTTTACCATAAATATCTCCATTGAATCCCCGTCCGAGGAAATCGTCAATATTGGGTCTGTTGTACACAAAGTTTTTGATGAGGGCAGGGAAGAGCCATATAGCATCACTGTTTCCAAGGTCAATTAACAGTTTTGAATCCTTTTTTTCACTGGTCATTTCCACACCGGCATAAAGATAGGGCTTGTCTCTCTCAATGGTGATAGGAAGTTCTTCAAACTTTCTTATTTTTTTCTTTAAAAGGTCAGTGTTCTCATAAACCGTGATTTTTTTTGAAATATAATCTATGAAAATAGGATGATCCTTGAAGAAGTGGTAGCCTATAACTCCGTTTACAGGGATTCCCACGTGGGATGAAATATTGAACTCTTCATCAATAATCACATAAAGAGCCATAGAGGTATTTACTAGGACCTCTCCAATTCGTCCGATATTGCGATCAGATTTTAAGCCATCAATACTTAAACTTCCGCCAAGACCTGAAAATTTTATCTTTTCAACATTTCCAAGTTTAAGTTCCTTATTCTCCAGACTGAAAAGAATGGTTTCTGCAACTCCGGTATCTAATAGAAAGGTAAGCTCAGCGCCGTTCACGTTAATAGGAATAAAGATCAGGTTGTTGATAAACTGAAAAGGAATAACTGCTTTTTTTGTATTAATTAACTCAAAAGAGTTCTGGGCATGGGCAAAAATGCATAAAAGTAATCCCAGTAAAAAGAGCCTTGGTTTCATTTACTGAATTTACTGAATTTATCTTTATTGTAATAAAAAAACATTCCAAATACAGGAATGTTTGTATAAACTACAATAATATAGTAGTATTTGTTGAATTTATTTGAAATTTGACTTTGGCCTATTTAGAGAAAAATTCCATTAAATCCATATAGTTTTTCTGATTGACACCATGCCCGCTCATATATTCTCTGAAAGTGAAGTAACAGCTTAGGTCATATAGAAGATCAGCAGCCTTTCTTCCCCATTCAAGTGGTATAACAGCATCATCTGTACCATGAGATACAAAGAATCGAAGTTTTTCCAGTTTCTTTTTGTCCTTTACAATACCATCCAGAATTTTTTCTTCAGGATAAGAACTCATACAGGCTATTTTATTAAACAGTTCAGGATATTTAAGTGCCAGAGCATAGCATAATATTCCTCCCTGACTGAATCCGCATAGGTGTACATTACTTTCAGTAAGCCCATAATGATTGATCACTTTTAGTATACTTTCCAATACCGAATGTAAAGACTCCTTGGCTTGGGAAACATCCATAAAGTTTTCAGGTTCATTGAAATTGATATCAAACCAGGAATATCCTTCAAATTGTGTGTCTCTGGGAGCCCTGAAGCTTACAATAATCCAATCATTAGGAAGGGTTTCCCTAAAGCTGAAAAGGTCCTGCTCATTGCTGCCGTAGCCATGAAGCATAAAAAGTATAGGAGTAGTAGAGGTAATGTTTTCCGGCTCTCTTACTATGTAATCTAAATTCATACAGCAAATATAATTAATAAATTACATTGTAAATCCTAACTTTTGCTATTCAAATAATAGTCAATTTTAATCATGAAAAGGACAGACAGAAACCATTGAAATCTAAATGCATATTTCGGCTTTCACTATTTAAACTATATCCCGTTATTTTATGTTTAAGGATTGGTTATTTGAATTGTATTATTGGATTTTATAAGATGATTTTACTTTTTATCAATTTGATATTGTTTGTAAATTTTTATTGGAAATTTTCTATAAAAATTATTTTTATATTAATAAAAAACTTATATTTGAAACATTAAAAAATCTATTTGGAGAAATGAAGCAATTTTACAATTCAAAAAGTTTACTTAGACTTTCTTTTTTATTCGTTTTATTATTTTCGGCAATCACTGTTTTGAATTCCTGTAAAAAGGATGACGATGAAGAATTTCAGGATCATATGGTTCAATTTGAAGTGAAAACAACTGGAGGAGGAAAAATCATATCTGTTGTAAGACAGGTAGGTACCACTCAAAATACCATTTATGATACTCCAACATCCCCTATAACATCCCCTTGGACTAGTGGAGATGTATGGGTGAATTCCAGCCAGGCACAATTAAACCTTGATGCTAACGCAACATTACCAGATGATAATGCAGAGCTGATTATTAATCTTTGGATAGATGGAGAAATCGTAAGAACTGATAAGAAAAAAGGAAAAGGGGTAGCAGTTGCATCAATCGATTTCAGTTTCTTGGAACCGTAAATTAAAATATTTTAATATAAAAAAAACCGCTCGCAGAGCGGTTTTTTTATTCTTCAATCATATGAAACTGTATGGCATAGTTAACGAGTTCCGTAGAGTTTTTTGCCTGAAATTTCTGTAGTAGATTCTTACGGTGAGTATCTATTGTAAGCGGACTTAAGAATAGTTCTTCCGCAATCATATTACTTGTTTTACCTTGGGCTACCAGTTGGAGAATCTGTTTTTCCCTTTTAGTCAGCCTTGGAATTTGCAGTTCGTTTTGAGAAGGCCGGCTGATGATCTGTTTGGTTTCATTACAGAAAACAATATCACCAGATAACGCTCCCTTTATGCATATCACCAGTTCATGTATTGAGGTGTTTTTCAAAAGATAGCCACTGGCTCCATTTTGTATAGATTGCATAATGATGCTTCTTTCAGAACGGTTACTGAACATAATTACTGAAATATCAGGGCCTATTTTTTTAATTTCCCTACACAGCTCTGTGCCATTGACATCAGGTAAAGTAATGTCAAGAAGAATAATATCTACCTTGTTGGATTTTATAAAGCTGATAATTTCAGAACCAGATGTAAAGGCTCCCACTATATTGATAAAAGGCTGACTGTTCAGCATCATCTTTATTCCTTCGATGACAATGGGATGATCATCTACAATAACAATATTTATTCTTTCATTCTCCATCTATATTGAGTTCTATATTAATTGTGGTCCCTTGATTGTCCGAACTGATTTCCATATTTCCTTTCAGGTAATCAACCCTGTTTTTTAGATTTCGGAGTCCCATGCTTTTAGTCTTTTGTTCAGTATTATTTTCAAAACCTTTACCGTTGTCCTCAATGGTAATGAAGAAGTTTTTTCCAGACTGAGAACATTGTAGTAAAATATTAGTGGCTTCAGCGTGTTTTATGGCATTGGCTAATAATTCCTGTACAATCCTGTAGATATTGAGTTGAATGTTTAAAGGCAGATTTTTTTCAATATTGATGGCCTGAAAGTCGATTTCAAGATCTTTTCTGTTATAAAATTCACATAGATCATTGATTGCAGTTTCCAAACCAAAATTAAGCAATGATTCAGGCATCAGGTTTCTTGCAACATGCCGAAGTTCACTCACGGAATTGTCCAGCTGTCCCAAAATCTTATAAAATTCTTTATCCTCTTCATAATCCAAATGATTGGCAGACCAGGTTGAAAAATTAATTTTTACCCCTGCAAGCATTCCACCCAAACCATCGTGAAGATCTCTTGCAATACGTTCTCGTTCTCTTTCTTCACCATCCAGAATGGCTTTGGTTAATGAGAGTTCTTCTTTTTGTTTAATCTCATTGATCCTTTGTTCCGATATCTTTTTATTTTTTCTAAAGATGATAAAAAGGAAAATCAGAAGGCTTATAACGAGTAGTAATACCAGACTTAGCCCCCATAAATAAGAGTTTTTCTTATTAACCTCAAGATCTTTCTGGTTTTTTTCAGCATTTAAGGTCGCAATTTTTCTTTCTTTTTCTGCAGCATTAAACTTAGATTCAATTTTATTGATCTCAAGTTTTACATTTTCAGTATTTAGACTGTCATTAAGCTTAGAGTATTTTTGCTCCCATACCAAGGCCTCTTTAGAATTTCCCATTTCCTCATTCAATACAGAAAGCTGCTTATAAATAGTCTTCCTGTTTCTGAGATCAAGCGCAAGGGATTTTTCAGTTAAAATGTTTTCCAGTACATTTTTAGCCTCGTCATATCTTTTTAATTTTCTCAGGATGTCATATTTGTTAAAATAAAACATCTGGGCCAACAGACTCTGATTGAACTTTTTTGTATAAAAGATTCCCTTTTCAATAACGGGTAGCGCCTCTAAGTTTTTTTGCCTGGTTATACCATAAAGAGCTTTACTATAATAATAGAAAGCATTGACTGAAGATTCCGGATAAGGATTGATTAGGTTTTCAGCTTTATCCAAAAACTTTTTGGCTTCATCTCCTTTTGCCTGATAACAGTAATTATTGGAAAAGTTTAGGTAGGTGAAAAATAGCTCGGAAGACTTAGGAAAACCTTTTTCGAGAATTTTCAACGCTTTCTTGTTGTACTCTTCAGATTTTTTTAATTCAGCATTGTAAGTAAGAATTACAGCAAATTGAGTATATAAAAATCCCAGGTTTCTGCTGTTTTCATATTTTTTGGCCAATGGAATACTTTTTTCAAATATGGTCTTTACTAAAAAAGGATAACCTTCCTTATCTTTCTGTGTTACTCCATAGCTATACCATGCTGAAGCCTGAAGGAGATCCGATTCTTCATTTTTAATCTTGGATAGCGCTTTAATAGCCTGTTGATAAGATACCCCGGCTTTCTCTTTGTTTCGGTCCAGGTAATACTGAGCCTTGTAATAATCATATTTTGCGGAAAGAAGAGGGTTGCCTTTAATCAATGCTTTCCCTCTTTCCAGATACTTTTTACTTAACAAGGAATCAGTGTTTCTGTAATAATTTGATAAGATAAAGTAGGCATTGGACTTTGAAACACCAGAAGAATTAGTTCTTACTATATTTTGTAAACTGTCCAAATAAGGTTTCTCATTGAGCGGAGTTATTTGCTGTGATTGTAGACTAAAGGACAGCAATATGTTTAACAGGATAAGTAATCTCTTCATTAGATAATCAGTTCTGTAGAATATTTTTAACTGTTCAATTTAATTAAAAAATTTAGTATAAAAAATACCTGAATTTAGGTAGAAAAAATTACACATTTTTCAGGATTGATAAAGTTTGATGACTCCAATAGCTTTGCAGGTACAGAATCACTACTCATAAAATATTAAATAAAGTAACTAAATTTTAAACAAAAAGATTATGAAAAAAACGGGAATGAGTCAACTGTTAAGAGGAACATTTTTTGTATTGTTGGCAACCATGTTATTCGGGTTTGTAACCTCTTGTAGTAAAGATGATGATGATGATAACAATGTGAATGGAGCAGGTAAAAGTCATAAAGTAGTTTTTAAAGCTATCGCTTCTTCAGGAAGTAACATCAGTGGAGCGGTATACGGAATTGATGGTAATCCTACAACAGCAACAAGCCTTAGCGGAACGACGTGGACAAGTCCTGAAGTAACATCTGAAGCAGGGGCTTATAATGCAAATGTAGCAGTAAATGCGCTCGGAGCCAATGCTTCTTCTACTTTAAAAGTTCAAATCTGGGTGGATGGAGAATTGAAGAAAGAAGGAACTTCCAGTGGTGAAATCTTAGCAGCTTCTGCAAGCTATGTATTTTAAAAATTAATAACTTTCTAAATAAAACGGGTGCCGAGATCAATCTCGGCGCCCGTTTTTTATATTGTCGTTAAACTAGATTACCTTTACTATGAAGTAACTTTTTTTACCTTTTTGAAGCAATAAGAATTTACCATCAATAAGGTCTGTTTCGTTAGCTGTAAAAGTATCATTTACCTTTTGCTTATTTACAGAGATTGAATTTCCTTTCATTTCTCTCTGAGCCTCACTTTTAGATTTCAGGAATCCTGATTTTTCAGAAAGAAGATCAATAATGTTGATTCCCAATACATCTGCTTTTGCAACCTCTTTTTGTGGAACTCCATCAAAAACCTCAAGAAATATTTCTTCATCAAGGCTTACTAAATCTTCAGCTGTAGAACGTCCGAAAAGAATCTCAGAGGCTTTAAGAGCTTTTTCATACTCTTCTCTTCCATGTACCCAAACGGTTACTTCCTCGGCTAATTTTCTCTGAAGCTTTCTTTCGTGTGGGGCCGTTTTGTGCTCTTCAACCAAAACCTCAATTTCCTCTTTTCCAAGGAACGTGTAAAACTTGATGAATCTTTCAGCATCTTCATCCGTAGCATTCAGCCAGAACTGGTAGAATTTATACGGAGAAGTTTTCTTTTTATCCAGCCAGTAGTTCTCTCCACTTTCAGACTTTCCGAATTTGGAACCATCAGCCTTTGTAATCAAAGGAACCGTTAGAGCAAATGCTTCTCCTTGGGCTTTTCTACGAATCAATTCTGTTCCTGTAGTGATATTTCCCCACTGGTCAGAACCTCCCATCTGTAGTTTTACATTATTATTCTGGTATAAGTGAAGGAAATCATACCCTTGAATCAACTGGTACGTAAACTCTGTGAAACTCATCCCATCAGCACCTCCGTCTCCTGAGAATCTCTTCTTTACAGAATCTTTAGCCATCATGTAATTAACAGTGATGTTCTTTCCTATATTTTTAGCAAAATCAAGGAAAGAAATATTCTTCATCCAGTCGTAGTTGTTTACCAGTTCAGCTTTGTTAGGCTCATCACCTGCAAAATCTAGGAATCTAGATAGTTGGTTTTTCAAACAATCCACATAATGTAAAAGAGTCTCTTCATCCAAAAGGTTTCTTTCTGCAGATTTTCCGGATGGATCACCAATCATACCTGTAGCTCCTCCTACCAAAGCAATGGGCTTGTGCCCGTGCTGTTGAAAGTGAGCAAGGATTTTTATCTGAATAAGACTTCCGATATGTAAAGAATCGGCAGTTGGATCAAAACCAATATATGCAGTTGTTACCTCTTTATTCAGTTGTTCATCGGTTCCGGGCATCATATCAGCAAATAGACCACGCCATTTCAGTTCTTCTATAAAGGAATTCATTGATTTTTACTTTAAAATTTAACGGTGCAAAGATAGTAAATTCAGAAGTATGAACGGCAAAAGGATGAAAAGGCAAAATTGCAAATTCTTATTCTTAAGAGAAATTTATATTGATGTTCATAATTTACTTGTTTTACTCTTTCTCCTCTTTACTTTTTTACCTTTTCCCAGATTTGCCTTTTTGCCCCAAATAATCTATATTTGTTATTAATGAACGACGAACAGCTATTTCTGCTCATCCAAAAGGCCAAGGATAAAGACCAAAAGGCACAGACGAAACTCATCAATGTTTTTTGGGTGGATGTTTTCTCCTTTGTGATGAAGAAAGTAAGAGATGAAAATGATGCCGATGAAATCACTGTAAATGTTTTTTCTAAGGTGTTGTCTAAATTAGATATGTTCGATCCACATTTTCAGTTTAAAACCTGGATTTTAACCATTGCTCAAAATACGGTTATTGATTTTTGGAGAAAGAAGAACCGTGAAAATGAAGATGCTGTTGAGAATCTTGATGAGGTTAAAAACCAATACGCAAAATCTCCTGAAGAAATTCTCATTTCTGAAGAAGAGCAAAAAAAAATTATCAAAACCATAGAATCTCTTGACGCCAATTATCAGGACATTATCAAACTAAGGTTTTTTGAAGAAAAAAGCATTAAGGAAATTGCTGAAGAGTTGGGTATTTCCGTGGCCAATACTAAGGTAAGGGTGATGCGGGCTAAAAAAGTTCTTGCCGAATTATTGAAAAATAATGAGTTTGAGGATAACTGATTATAGTCATTATTCTCACTGAAAATCTTAGCATTTCGACGTTTTCCAACACATTTACATTTATATTATTAGTTTCATCAATTTTTCCAGTTGATGGTTTCCATTAAAAAATCCTTAACTTTGAACTTCAATTTTAGAAATGGAAAATTCAGTTCAAGACACTACCGTTCAAAAACCAAAGTGGATTCGTGTAAAACTTCCTACCGGAAAGAATTACAGAGAACTAAGAACCTTGGTTGATAAATATAAATTAAATACCATTTGCCAAAGCGGAAGCTGCCCCAATATGGGTGAATGCTGGGGAGAAGGTACAGCAACGTTCATGATTTTAGGAAACATCTGTACAAGAAGCTGTGGATTCTGTGGCGTAAAAACAGGAAAACCGCTTGATGTAAACTGGGATGAACCTGAAAAAGTGGCTCGTTCAATCAAATTAATGAAGATTAAACACGCTGTTCTTACCTCTGTAGATCGTGATGACTTGAAAGACATGGGATCTATTCTTTGGGGTGAAACAGTAAATGCTGTAAGAAGAATTTCTCCGGGAACAACCATGGAAACATTAATTCCGGACTTCCAGGGAATTACAAAGCATCTCGATAGATTGGTAGAAGTAGCTCCTGAAGTGATCTCTCACAATATGGAAACTGTAAAACGTTTGACCAGAGAAGTGAGAATCCAGGCGAAATATGAAAGAAGCCTTGAGGTTTTAAGATATTTAAAGGAAGCAGGACAAAGAAGAACTAAAACAGGGGTAATGCTTGGTTTAGGAGAAACTAGAGATGAGGTTTTCCAAACGATTGAAGACATCAGAAATGCCAATGTAGATGTTATTACCCTAGGGCAATACCTGCAGCCAACTAAAAAGCATCTTCCTGTAAAAAAATTCATTACACCGGAAGAGTTTGATGAGTTTGGAGATTTTGCAAGAAGTCTAGGCTTCAGACACGTTGAAAGTTCTCCTCTTGTAAGAAGTTCTTACCATGCAGAAAAACATATACATTAAAATATAGACCGCTCAGTGATGAGCGGTTTTTTTAGTTTAGATGAGCGGTTGTAGAGAGTGGATGATAGGGAGAAGAGGTTAGAGGCTAGGGAAGTGGGGTTCCTTAACTATATAGAAACTATTTTCATCATTCCTCTCTTTTGGAGCGGTATTAAAATCTATAATTTTGACAGGATGTTTTTCAAGTCACTCACATCAATAAGGACTTTTTTATCTTAAAAATCTATTTATTACAGGAAGAGTCCCTCGTAATAGTTCCTATCCGCCCATTTATTTCAATAGGCTTAAAGTGTTTTCTTTTAAACTCTGACGGGGTTTCATCAGTATGCTGCTTAAACAGTTTATTAAAATACGACAGACTTTCAAAACCCACCTGAAAACAGACTTCCGTTACAGAATAATCCTTTAGCAGATATATCTTTGCCTGATTGATTCTGTAATTATTTACAAAATCTGTGAACGTCATATTGGTTTGCTTTTTAAAATATCTACAAAAAGCAGGAGTGCTGAGGCTAACGATTTTGGCAATTTCATTCACATTCGGCTTCTTATCGTGATTCTCATGAATATAGTTGTAGATGGTTCCCATTCTGATCTTATCATTCAAAAACCATTTGATCCTTGTATCTTCTTTGTTGAGTTCTTTTACCTCCGAAGAGTTTGCCAGAATCTGTAAAATCTCAATCATTCCCATCAATGACTCAAAAGAGTTTTTATCTTTAATGATTTGAAGTTTTTCAACAACAATGTTTTTTGTTTCCCCAAAGAATGATAATCCAAGGTAAGACCTAGCCAGTAGTTTTCTGATGTTTTCAAACTCAGGAATTGGCAGGATAATGTCCTGAAGAAAATTTTCACGCATTTGCAGTACCAGTTGTTTGCATTCTGTTTGGATGCCATAGTCAAAATTAAGATGGGGAACATTGGAACCAATCAATAACAAATCACTGTCAGTAAAACCAGAAATATTTTTTCCAACATGCCGGATTCCATTGGATGCTTCCACATATACCAATTCAATTTCAGGATGATAATGCCAGAAAAAACAGTTTTTCAGAGAAGGAGAAAATAGCTTGAAAGATTTCCCTTTTTCAAACTCAATAATTTCTTTCTGGATTTTCATTTTGTTCTGTTTTGATTATTTGTGAATTTAAAATTAAATAAAAAGGTTAATATGGAGCAAATTTTTATCATTCAAAGAGAAGTAAAATCCAATCTTTCTTTCGATTTTTGCACTTTCAAAATATAAGATGGGCAACCATTCTAAATTTCTACAGATTAATTCAGAAAAAGAATATACCAATGAAGATTGATAAAAGAATAATACCACTGGCAATAGGTGGGTTGGGAATAGGAACCACGGAATTTACCGTTATGGGACTATTGCCTGATATTGCAAATACTTTACAAATCAGCATTCCGCAGGCGGGACATTTAATTTCTGCCTATGCTATGGGGGTAGTTATTGGGGCTCCTCTCCTTATCGGGTACTCAGTAAAGTTTCCTCCTAAAAAGGTATTGATTGCCTTTATGATCCTTTTTACACTATTTAACGGACTTTCTGCTATTGCACCGAATTATACAACCATGTTGATTATTAGGTTTATGTCTGGGCTTCCTCATGGAGCATTCTTTGGAGTAGGAACAGTTGTAGCTTCAAAAATGGCCGGAAAAGGTAAAGAGGCATTCTACATATCAATGATGTTTACAGGACTCACAGTCGCCAATCTCGCGATGGTTCCCTTGGTAACGTATATTGGACATACTTTCCATTGGAGATGGTACTTTGTTATTGTAGGAGTGATTGGACTTTTTGCCTTATTATTTTTGAAATTATGGCTTCCTTCCATGGAAGCAAATCAAGATACCCATTTTCTGGAAGAACTGAAATTTCTGAAAAATAAGCAATCCTGGTTGGTACTGGCTATCACTGCGATTGGGTTTGGGGGGCTTTTTACATGGCTTAGCTACATTACCCCTTTAATGACAGTTATTTCAGGAGTTCAAAGCAGTCAGATGGCCTATGTAATGGTTCTTGCCGGAGCCGGAATGGTGGTTGGTAACCTCGTTGGGGGTATTGTTTCAGATAAGCTGGGACCGGAGAAAACATGTGCTGTTCTCATCTTTCTGATGATGATTTCCCTGATAGGCGTATTTTTCCTTTCCGAGTATCAGAATATTGCTTTCATATTGACATTTATGTGCGGGGCTTTATCAATGTCTATTGCAGCACCTATTAATATTATGATGATGAAAGCTGCACCAAGAAGTGAAATGATGGCTGCTGCCTTTATGCAGGCAGGCTTTAATATTGCTAATGCCATGGGAGCTTTTCTTGGCGGTATTCCTTTGGAATATGACTTGCCGTTCAATTATCCGTCACTGGTAGGTGTGGGAATGACCTTTATAGGATTTGTGATCAGTGTAAGGTATATGTATCTGTATGGTTCTAAAACGTCTAATGAAGAGGAGATGGCTCAAGAAAGTGTTTCTTGCGATAAATAAAGAAATTAATTTAGACTTACAATAAAAATAGCCTGTTTCTACGTCGGAAACAGGCTATTTTTTTATTAATAGGTTTATACCTCTACTTCATTGCCGTTTTTGCACCAGTAGAGCGCATTGTATAAATTTTCTTTTGGGAAAGATTTAAACTCTCCCGGCATCAGAACACTGAAAATATCCGTAAAATTCTGAACGCTTTGCTTGTCTGTAACAATCGCTGCACGATTCCACTTTGCCAGGTTTTTGAATCCTAAAAGTAAATCTTCAAGCCATGCCCCCATGGTAAACTTATCCAGATCAGTATCCAAGTACAGTAAGTAATTCAGCTCACCAAATTGGTCTACTTTCTCTTTCACACGCGGAATTACCAGTTTCTCAAAATCCTCTTTTGTTACTTCTCCGGTTGCACTGAATGCCGCAACATTCTCCGGAACTTCTGGAATAATTGTTATCATAGTGAATATTTTATGGTGGTTGGAACTTAATAAAGCAACAATAACTACACCATAATTTCCACATAGATTGTTAAAATAGGTATAAATATTGTTATTTTTAATATAAAATACTAATATGGATCTCAAATCAAATGAACCTTTTTGGCTTTTAAAAAATGGATTGATGGCTTCCTATCCGTCTTTAAAATCTGATGAAAAATGTGATGTCTTAATTATTGGCGGCGGAATTACAGGAAGTCTTATAGCGCATCAGATGATAAAAGATGGTCATGAAACAATTCTTATTGATAAACGGGAACTTTGTAACGGAAGCACCTCGGCCACAACTTCAATGCTTCAGTATGAAATAGATGTCCCTCTTGATGAGCTGATCAGAAAAATAGGAAAAAAAGGTGCTGTTGAAAGTTATAAAGCCTGTTCAGATGCTATTGATGTTATTGATGAAATTTCAAGACAGATAAGATCCAATGCCGGATTCAAACGTAAAAAGTCACTGTATTTTGCTTCAAAAAAGAAAGATGTAGAATGGTTGAAAAAAGAATACGAGGCCAGAAAAAATGCAGGTTTTGAGGTGAAGTGGTTAAATTCGGAACAGATCCTGAAGAATTTTGAATTTGAAAATACCTATGGCGGAATAGTATCCAGGCAGGGAGCCAGCATTGATGCTTTTCAGTTTGCTCATGAATTGTGTAAGCACAATGTAAAGAAAGGGTTGAAAATATTTGATAAAACTGAAATGATAAATGTGGAATATCACAATGGTTTTAACCTTGCCACAGTAGACAGTGGATTTCAGATTAAGGCAAAAAAAATCATCTATTGCATAGGCTATGAAAGCAAAAATCTGTTGAAAGAAAATTTCGTGGACCTAAAAAGCACCTATGCTGTTGTTTCTGAAGTAGATAAAGACAAGTTCAAAAATATCAATAACACATTGGTTTGGAATACGGATGATCCGTATATCTATATGCGTACAACGGATGATGGAAGGTTGTTAATTGGTGGTGGAGATGAAGATTTTTATAATGCTGAAAAGCGTGATGCTCTATTGGAGAAAAAGAAAAAAGAGATTTTGAAAAACCTCAAGAAAATAAAACCTGATTATCATTTTTATCCCGACTTTGTGTGGGCAGGAACTTTTGGTGAAACTAAGGATGGACTGCCTTATATTGATGAACATGAAAAATTCAGGAATTCTTATTTTGTACTAGGTTTTGGAGGTAACGGAATTACTTTCTCAGTGACGGGTATGGAAATGGTTTCCTCATTTTTAAAGAATAAAAAACACCCATTGTCCAGATACTTTAAATTCGGAAGATAGCTTTTATATAAACAAAGCTTGTCCCTTAAAAATAACTAAAGTGTTTAATCTTTTGCGACTTTTGTGGTTTATAAGTGTATTAAAAAAAACAGTTTCAAAATAAAAGCGGTGACTAAACTTTAGTCACCGCTTTAAAGATTATCTGCTATAATATTGTATCTGCATCTCCTTCGGATACTTTACTTCATAAGAGAAGTTGATCTTTTCAGAACCTCCGGAACTGATTTTCTTGTTCCAAAGAATACTTCCTGTTTTTTCATCAAGACTTCCATCACCCAAATCTATCGTTTTTACCATAATCTTGGAATTTTCACTGATAGGCAGCTGGTCCAGAACCTCCAGTTCAATGCTTTCCTTGGTATTGTTTCGGATGCTTATCTGGTAAGACTCAGTTTCCCATTTATTTGAGTTCATCGGTTTTTGGGAGGTCTTGTCTTCCAGCTTGATTCTTTTTACCGTTATTCTTTCATCCACACCAAGGGAGATCGGGAACTCATCTTTCACATAATTGCTGGTAATATTAGTTTTTCCGATATAATTATCTTCAAAGTAGATATTGGCCTCGCCATTGATAAGATTGAGGTTCTGCCAGTTTTTTACAAATGCCATCAGAAAGACCTGATTGTTAACCTTTGGAACTGTGTGGTATTTGTAGGTAGCATCAATGTGTTTTTTATCCAGAATAACATATTGTTCTTTCTCCTGGCTTAAAATTGTTTGACTATAGTTCAGTTCATAGATTACATTCATCTGGTTATCAGAAACAGAAGCAATAGGAACCTGACTTGGCCTTGCTATGGCATCCTCCCTCATTTGGTAGGCATTTACGGCAGCTGTTGTTTTTTTAAGCTTATAGTCGGCAATTTCCTGTATTGGATTGTGGATTGTATATTCTGCAACATAGAGCGGAGAAAGGATAGGTCTGTCCTGATTGTATGATGGCCTGTAAGTAGACACAAACAATTTTATATTTTTCCAGTCCTGTCCGGTTTTCTGATAGATTTTCCCTTTATAGACCATTTCAAGAGGTTTCTTTATAGATTCCGCACGGAGATCATAGGATGGTACCCAGCCAGCATCAGAAACAATATAGCTTACTCCAAGATTCAGACTGATATCATTATCTGCAAGAATTTCAAGCAAAAGCTCTTTTCTGTTGGTATTTTTATGAGTTTGTTCCTCTGCAGCTTGCTTGTTGAGCTTTGCAATATTTTCATCCATTGTAAATTTCTGTTCATTCAGTGAAAATATCTGATTATCAATTTCCAGCATTCTCTTTCTATAGAATTCTGTAAGCTTAATGAGTTGCTCTTGTGGTGTAGATTTATCATTGGTAGATACTTTTAAATTATCATTGATGATATTTTGCTCACCAGTAAGGTTTTTAACCTGAATATTCAATAGGTTTACCTGTCTTTGAAGCTTTTTTCTTTCATCATCAAGCTTCTTTTCACCATCAGATAATTCATCATTTTTCAAAAAATTACTTTGAGGGGTGATCGAAAGAAGAGTGGTATTTTTTTCAAGATTGATTTTATAGGTATTTTCATCCAGATCATTGGGTAGATTGACAATTCTTACCATATTCCGTCCTTTCTGAAGACTCACATTGGTAGTTCCAAAGACTTTTGCCCCCTGAAGAAATACCGTAGCCTGCTTTACATCAATTTCCTTTTTTATTTCCTGTGCTTTTAGGAAAGCAACCGAAAATGTCATGAGTATTAAAAAATAGCGTTTCATCGTTTATTATTTTAAATTATGAAGTAAAATTACTCGTATTGAGCCCTGAAAATGGGGAAACTTGGTGAAATGAAGCTTTCACTTGGTAACCTGATAATGGTACAAAAGAAAAACAGCCCCAAAAGGAGCTGTCTTCTTAAATCTGTTATTTTAAAGGATTTCGTATCTCGTTTTGATACTGTATTTCAGTTTGATATTTTCTATATTGTCAAAAGAAATATCAGCAGAAGCATCGGCCATTTCCATCTGTACATTGTTCATTCTGCCTTTATAGGCAACAGACATTACCATGTCACTGGTGTAGTCTTCTATTTCTACAATCTCAATGGCGTTTCCTATCTTTTTGCCCATGCTTTCCAACAGATAATCGGCTTTTTCCTTAGCTGCTTTTAAGGCATTGATCTTTACCGCTTTTCTGAAGTCAGCAATCTTGGTATTCTTTACCTCAGAAATGTTCAGGCTGCTTACCCATTTTTGGTTTAGGTCTTCAAAGATCTTACTAATGTTTGATTTTGTATTTGCCTTAAACTGATAGTTCTTGGAAAACTTTGCTGTTTTTGAATAGATATTCTGGTACATCGACTTGAATTTGATATCCTCGTTCTTTATGCCGGCGCTCTTTAAAATATCAAACATCTTCTTTTCATTGTCTGCCAGATCATTTTTGTTATCTGCTTTTATTCCGATGCTAAAGATAATTTCATCCGGTTCTACTTCCATTTCGGCAACACCGGTTACCTCTATTGCATTTTTCTTTATCTCCTGAGCGTTTACAAAACTTCCCAGCGTTAAAATTCCGATTAATAAAAAATGTTTCAATTTCATAATTTCCTGTTTTTAAGTTTAAATTCTGATGTAAAATTAGTCAGACCTGGAACTGAAAATGGGGGAGACTTGGTGAAATGAAGCTTTCACTTGGTGAGTTGTTGTGAAAAGGACGCCCTATTTAAAAATGTAAGAGGTAAGGATATTAAGTTAGCCCTTGCTTTAGCCAGAAAGAGGCTTGTCTTTAAGGTGAATAATAAGGAACATTGATGGTAAGATGATGATTGGTAGTATTTTAATTGAGTAACTTGGTGAAGTAAGGTTTTGACTTGGTAAGGAATGGAAGACGATACATAAAGTTTTAGTTACTTTGCAGTAAAGATTCAAAGTCTGTGAAATTAATTTTTAAAATATTGTTTATTTCAATGCTTGCTGTGGGGAATTTCCTTTCTGCACAGGATTCTACAAAGGTATCGCAAGTGTTGAAGTCTGCTGCAAAGCTAAAGAAAGCGGTGGATAAAAATGATGATAAGGCCATTGCTGATACGTATGTTGGAATGGCGGGTGATTACTATAATCAGGGAAACTATGCTAAAAGTGAAGAGTATTTAACCAAGGCTAAAGCTCTTTTTCAAAAGCTTAGTGATAAGAAAAATCTGGAATCTGTTACCAGAAAACTGGCTCAGGCACAGGAAAAACAGAATAAAATAACACCTGCTCTCAGTAATTACAGCATGGCAGCACAAATGGGCTATAGCGAGAAAAGCAAAGCGGTAAACTCCAATGATGTGGCAAGGCTTTCTTCTCCTACACCCGAACTTAGAGCAGAAGCGATTCAGGATAATATTAATATTAGCAAAAAGGAGAACGAGCAGGCCAGCGTAGCAGAGGGCTACAGTCAGTTGGCAGAGATCAATCTACAACAGAAAGATATCAATAAGGCAGAGGAAAATCTGAATAATGCCTATAAAATTTCAAAAAAAGGAGCTCCACAGCAGGCTCTGGCTATCAATCAAAAATTAACTGACCTTTATGTTGAAAATAAAAACTATGACAAGGCCATTGAAGCCAAAAAGAAAGTTCTGAAAGAAGATTTTGTAAAGGAAAACTCACAGGAAAAAGTCAATCAGATTCAAGAATTGGCGGATATTTATATTAAAAAGAATGATCCAAAAGAAGCAGTAGATTTATTGAAAAATGCCTACGGAATTGCGTTGGATAAAGGCCATACACTGGAAGCCCAGAAAAGTGTGAAAAGACTGGATAGTCTGTATGCTATTTCGGGGAATACAGATGCTTCCGTTCAATTATACAGAGACTTTTTAGGAAAGCTCCCAAATTTGGTGTCTAAGGATAGAAGCCTTGTGGATAATAAGATTCTGGAAGATACAGAACAGAGAATTTCACAGCTGGAAAAGGAAAAAGAATTGAAAGACGAATTGATTCGTAAGAAAAATGTTTTCAATTATGGTTTAATTGGAGCTTTAATCCTATTGACAGGTTTGGTTATTTTTATTTTTAGAACCCTAAAAAAAGTACAGACTAAGAATAAGAAAATTGCGCTACAGTCGCTTCGGCGGGAAATGAATCCGCATTTTATCTTCAATAGTTTAAATAGTGTCAATCATTTCATAGCAACCAATAATGAATTGGAAGCCAATCAATATCTGACAAAATTCTCCAAGCTGATGCGCGGAGTGATGGAAAACTCTACAGATGATTTTATTCCTTTTCAACAGGAACTGGATCTTCTGCAAAATTATCTGGCTCTGGAGAAAACACGATTTACAGATAAGTTTGATTATGAAATAGAGGTAGATGAAAGCTTGAATATGCATAGTCTGCAGGTTCCCGGAATGCTGGTACAGCCGTTTCTTGAAAATGCAATCTGGCATGGACTTCGTTACAGAACGGACAAAGGATTTTTAAAGCTAAGTTTTGAAAAAAGTGATCAATACCTGAAGATTATTATTGAAGACAATGGAATAGGAATTGAAGAAAGCAAAAAGCAGAAAACCCAGCATCAAAAGACAAGAGAGGGTAGAGGGATGAAAAATACGCTGGAAAGAATTCAACTTTTAAATGATCTGTATAAAAAAGATATTACCTGCTCTGTAAAAGATAAAGAAAATAATAGAGGAGTATTGGTTACCATTCAAATTAATCTGATATAAACCAAAGATGAAAAAGAATATATTCCTGATAATACTGAGTGTTTGCTTGTTTTCCGGTGTTTTGTCCGGACAGGATTTTGATAGTATTCGTTTGAATAATATCCTGCAAAGTTTAAAATTAGATAAAACAAAAATCAAGGAAGAGCTTTGTACTGAGAAGAAAATGCCCAATACAGAAGATTCCTATATTGCAGTCATTCCTGTTGTAGTAGAGCAGGAAAATGATGATTACGTTTTTACAGTCCGGAATTATATTTTAATTACAGATGCTGATGGGAAAATAAAGAATAAGTATCTTGATCCAACAGATATAAATTCTGATGCCCTAAGTTTAAGAAGCTTTACAATTGATACGGGATTATATACTATTGGAACAAATATCCGTGCCTTTGGGGTGAAAGCAGATTTTGTAGGAAGCAGCAGACCTAACCCTTATGAGATAAGTACAATTTCAATGTATTATCCGGAAAGTAAAACTTTTAAGAAAGTTCTGGATCAGTTTACTCTGGATTTATACAGTGGAGAGTGGGATACCCGATGCAATGGAGAGTTTGAAGATAATCATGCGTATATCATTATGGATCCATCCAAAACCAATAATTTTACAGATCTTAAAATAAAGACCATTTCTGTTACCACCGCCAACAAGGAGGTGAAAGGAGATTGTGAAAGTAAGGAAATATCAAAGACCTCCTATAAAATACTGAAGTTCAAAAATGGAAAATACCAGTAAGTAGATCTTCGCAATCCAATATTTGTCATCTAATATTTATTCCCAATGAAAATCAAAGCCGTAATCGTAGACGATGAAATCATAGCAAGAGAGGTTCTGAGAAGCTATATTACTAAATATTGTCCTCAGGTAGAAATTCTCGGTGAAGCGGAAAATATCAAGCAAGCCGTTCCCCTGATTGCTGAAAAACAACCACAGTTGGTCTTTCTGGACGTGGAAATGCCCTTTGGAAATGCCTTTGATGTATTGGAAGCTACTAAGGAATTTTCTTATGAAACGATCTTCATTACTGCATTTTCACAATATTCTTTACAGGCTTTGAATAAGTCTGCAAGTTATTATATTTTAAAGCCCATCGATATTCAGGAATTGATTCTTGCAGTGAACAAAGTTGCTGAAAGTCTTGAGAAAAAGGATGAGCTTAACCGTAACAAAATTCTCTTGGAGAACCTAAAACTGAAACCGGAAAAGCAGCAGCTTATTCTCCCAACTCTACAGGGCTTTGATGTCGTAAAAACAGAAGACATAGTAAGACTTCAGGCAGATGGAAATTTCACGCAGGTTTATCTTACCGATGGTTCAAAGAAAATGGTATGCCGCTTTTTAAAGCATTTTGATGACCTGTTGGAAAGTCCTTTTGTAAGAGTTCACCGTTCCCATATTATCAATACAGCCTTTGTAAAATCCTACCATAAAAGCGGAACGGTAATGCTTGCTGATGATACTGAAATTGAGGTTTCGGGAAGCTTTAAGGATAACTTTCTGAGAGTATTTTCATAGAATTTATTGTTCCTTAACAACCCAAAGGCATTATTTTTGACGCTTTTATCAGAATCACACAAAATATTTCTGTCATGAAGACCTTTCATAAAATTATACTTCCCGTTTCGTTAGGAGCATTGGCGTATATCGCCTTTCATTCGTATTCTGTGGGAATTCCAAAAGGAGGAGCTGCAGTAAAGAATTTTGACGTTAAAAAATATCTCGGAAGATGGTATGAAATTGCACGGTTTGATTACAAATTCGAGAAAAATATGGATAATGTTACAGCAGAATATTCAGAAAACCCTGATGGAACTGTTCAGGTGAGAAATAAGGGCTATAACTATTTGAAAAAACTATGGAATGAATCTATTGGTGAAGCCAGATTTGTAAAGGATAAAACCGAAGCCCGACTTAAAGTCTCTTTTTTTAAACCCATTTGGGCCGGATATAATGTCATAGATATAGACGAAGACTATCAGTACGCCCTGGTGGCTGGAAGCAGTCTAAAATATTTGTGGATACTTTCCAGAACGACTACAATCCCTGAAAGTATCAGGCAACGCTTTATTGAAAAAGCAAGAAAAATTGGTTATAATACAGAAGAACTGATTTGGGTGAAACATAATTAGGTAAAAAGGCAAAATCGTAAAATACATGGTGACGATTTTGCCTTTTATTTTTTGTTATTTAACTCTGAATGTATTCTTTCCATTCTTCAAAACGATGATCTATAACTGGTTTCATCAGATCATAATTCTCGTAGGTATCTTCAATATGGTAGAATGTTTCGTATTCATAATCATTTTCCTCTGCTTTGGTATCAAAAAGATTAACATAGTCATCAGCAAATGAACTGTATCTATTTCCAAAATCAGTGTCATCTGCGTAGTAATCCTTTGCAAAACTGTTTCCAAGATCACTCAGGTCATGTTCTGAAAACTTCCCGTCACAAAAATCCATAACGAATTCCGCTCCTGTAATTTCTCTTCTTTTTAATTTTTCAATTTCCTCTTCTCCATCCTCCTTTAGTTCATTAGAAATAAGATCATTATTAATGCACCAGTTCAGGAACATTCCTGTATGGGTAGCTCCATTTTTTTCAGGAAGTTCTTTGGGGAAATCACCACCATAATGCCATGAAGCATCATCATATTTAGACATAATTTTAACTAATTTTTGTCAAAAATAGAAAAAATCAATTTATATTGCCACAGCCGTAGATTTTCACGTCATTTGCAGGAGAATTTTTTTCAAGAAATTGATATATGGAAAAAGCTGTTCTGATTACTATTGGTGATGAAATCCTTTCCGGAAATACGATAGATACCAATTCCAATTTTATTGCCACCGAACTTAAGAATATCGGGATCAAGGTGGTACAGATCTTTACAATTTCAGACGAAATTGAAACCATCAAGGATACATTGGATATAGCCTTTAAGCTGGGTGATCTAGTTATTACAACAGGAGGATTAGGTCCTACCAGAGATGATAAAACCAAAAAAGCTCTTGCAGAGTTCTTTAATGATGAAATTGCATTGGATGAGGTTACCTTTAACCATCTTAAAAGATATATGGAAAGTCGCGGACGTCTGGATATTCTTGAAAGAAATAAAGAACAGGCCTTTGTTCCTACAAAATCCATTGTTTTTCAAAACCACTTTGGAACTGCACCATGCATGATGATGGAACTGAACGGAAAACTATCCTACAGTCTGCCTGGTGTTCCTTATGAAGTAAAACCATTAATCAAGGATCAGATTATACCTTATTTACAAGAAAAATTTAATCTTAATTATATTCACGGCAGAATTATTTCTGTAGTTGGGATTCCTGAAAGTATTCTTGCAGATACCATTGAAAATTGGGAACTAGCCCTTCCTGAAAATATTTCTCTGTCTTATCTTCCGGTGGGAACCCGTGTAAAGCTGAGGTTGACCGCATCCGGTGATAACGAAGACGTCTTAAAGAAACAGACGGAAGACGAAATCCAAAAACTTCTTCCTCTCATAAAGGATAATGTGATTGCAGTCTCTGAAGATAAAATTGAGACTATTCTGGCAGAAATTCTTACCGAAAGAAAATTGACTATTTCTACGGCAGAAAGCTGTACCGGAGGCGAGCTGGCCAAGATGATCACATCAGTTTCCGGAAGTTCAAAATACTTTCTTGGTGGGATGGTTCCCTATGCCACAGAGAAAAAGATTAAAATTTTAAACGTCTCCAGAGAAACAGTAGATCAATTTACGGTAGTCAGTGAGCAGGTAGCTCAGGAAATGGCGAAAGGATGTCAGGATTTATTTGATACAGATATTTCCCTTTCTACAACCGGAGTAGCAGGTCCGGGAAAAGGAGAGGATGGCAAGGACATAGGAACGGTTTTCTACACGATACGAATTAAAGATCAGGAAGTAACCTCAAAATTATACATGCCTCATCTGGAAAGACTGGATTTTATGAATTTTGTTTCCCAAAAGGTGATTCAGGATCTGGTAGGACTTCTTGTAAACCAGTAAATTAAAGTTTTAGTTTTTTAATTTATTTTCATCTGATTTTTCACAATTTTTGAAACAGCGTTTCCGATGGACTTATGGAATTATGCAGATGTTCTGGAAACAGAAACAGACTTTCCTTAATCCCAAGTATAAAGGATTAGGACTTTGGGCAATGCCTAATATTTTACTGTTCCAATACATCATTCCGTTTTTTTCACCACTGGCAGATTTGATTATGTTTTTTGGAATTTTATCTGGAAATGGAGACAAGATATTTACTTATTACCTGATTTTCCTTTTAGTGGATGCTTCGCTGGCTTTAACAGGATTTATTTTGCAACGGGAAAAATTAACCAGCCTCTTGTATATTATTCCGCAAAGATTCGGGTATAGATGGCTGATGTATATCGTATTGTTTAAAAGTCTCAGAAAGGCTTTGAAAGACGAAATACAATCCTGGGAACTCTTAAAACGAACAGGAAATGTAAAAGAGATAGCAACTTCTTAAGATTTGTTTAAATTTGTTTTCTGGTAAAGTAACAAATAGTAAATAAATCATACCTATTGTATAAATTGTTATCATAATGAAAAAACTAACACTTTCTTTGTTTCTAATAGCAGGGATTTGTACTCAAAATACAGTGAGTGCACAAGCTAAAGCTGTGAAAACAGCAGTTGCGAACGCAGATAAAGGTCTAGACGTTAGCTTAATGGATACGTCGGTACGTCCACAAGATGATTTTTATAACTATGTGAGTGGAACTTGGATGAAAACAGCTAAAATTCCATCTGATAAACCAACTTGGGGAAGTTTCAACAAACTTGGAGAAGACACGGATAACAATTCCATGACGATCCTGAACTCTCTTTTGAAAGATAAATTTGCTGATGGAAGCGAGGGTAAAAAAATCCAGGATTTGTATGCGTCTTACATGAACATGCAAAAAAGAAATGCAGACGGAATCAAGCCTATTCAGGAAAACCTGAGTAAAATTGATGCGATCAAAAATATGGCTGATCTTCAGAATTATCTGATCTCTGTAACTAAGGAAGGTGAAAATATTTTCTACGGATGGGGAGTATATGCAGACCTAAAGAATTCTAATATGAATGCCGTTTATTTAGGTGAAGCTTCTCTTGGTTTAGGAAGAGATTATTACCAGAAAGTAAATGATAAAAATACAGAAGCTATTGCTGAATATCAGAAATATGTAGCTTCAATGTTAACAGAGCTAGGATATAAAAACGCTGATGCAGCAGCAAAAGGTATTGTTGAATATGAAAAAAGCATCGCAAAAACCTATTTAACAAACGAACAAAGCCGTGATAACACCCTTCAGTATAACCCGCAGACAATGGCTGAGCTTTCAGCTTTGGTAAAAGGAGCAGATATTCCTGCTTACCTTAAAAAAGTGGGCGTAAATACTGATAAAATTATCATAGGAGAACTAGGATACTACAAAAACTTCGACAAATTGGTAAACGCTCAGAATCTTCCTGTAATTAAGGATTATCTGAAGTTCCACATGATCAATGGAAGCGCTTCTTATCTAAGCGAAAAGCTGGGAGACATGAAGTTTAATTTCTTCGGAAAATATCTAAGAGGTCAGCAAGAACAAAGAGCATTGAACAAGAGAGGTTTCGAATTAATCAACAGAAACTTAGGAGAAGCATTTGGTAAACTTTATGTTGAGAAATACTTCCCGGCTGAAGCTAAGGCTCAGATGGTAGAGTTGATCGATTATCTAAAGAAAAGCTTTGCTGTTCACATCAATAACCTAGCTTGGATGTCTTCTACAACTAAGGAGAAAGCAATGCAGAAATTAAATAAATTCACTGTAAAAGTTGCTTATCCAGACAAATGGAAAGATTATTCTAAACTAGAAATCACTCCTGAGGCTAAAGGTGGAACATTATACCAAAACCTTCAGAACATTGGAGAGTGGCAATACAACAAGGATTTAGCTAAAATCGGTAAGCCGGTTGATAAAACAGAATGGGGAATGACTCCACAAACTGTAAACGCTTATTACAACCCGGTATTTAACGAGATTGTATTCCCTGCAGCGATCCTTCAACCGCCATTCTTCAACCCTAAAGCTGATGCAGCTGTAAACTTCGGTGGTATTGGTGCTGTTATCGGTCACGAGATGAGCCACGGATTTGATGATTCCGGGGCACAGTTTGATGCAGAAGGTAACTTGGTAGACTGGTGGACACCGGAAGATAAAGCTAACTTCGAAAAAGCTACAAAAGCTCTTGCTTCTCAATATGACAAATATGAGCCTGTAAAAGGAACATTTGTAAACGGAACATTCACAAACGGTGAGAATATTGCCGATTTAGGTGGTGTAAACATTGCTTATGATGCCCTTCAAATGTATTTAAAAGATAAAGGAAACCCAGGAAAGATTAGCGGATTCTCTCAAGATCAGAGATTCTTCCTAAGCTGGGCAACCGTTTGGAGAACGTTATCAAGTGAAAAATATATGATCAACCAGGTGAAGACAGATCCGCACTCTCCGGGTTACTTCAGAAGCTTCGGTCCGTTGATCAACGTTGACGCTTTCTATAAAGCATTTGATGTGAAAAAAGGAGACAAATTATACAAAGCTCCAGAAGATAGAATTAAAATCTGGTAAAAAATATAAACCGTTCAGCAATGAGCGGTTTTGTTTTTTTAGGTAGCAGGTTGAAAGAAGTTAGGCGTTAGGGCGGCGAGGTTGCATTAACTATAATCTAAAAGGAACGGTTCCTATCATTCCTTTCTTTCGGAGGTTGGCAAATCGAGGATTTAATGGGAGGTTAAAATTCACGAAATGATTTAATCATCATTTTCATTTAGTCCTTTTTCTAATCCTCCTTTTAATTATCCTCATCATATATTGTTAAAGTTCGTATATTTGATAAGTTTGTGTAAAATCAAAAATTATCTTCAATGAAAAAGCTAAATATTGGTATACTTGCCTTTTCGGGTATTGTATTTCTACATTCGTGTGGTGCAGCAAAGACTGCAGGGACAGAGAAAAAAACTGAGGCTACGGCAATTGCCGCATCGCCTGTAAAAGAACAAGTGAAAGAAGAGGGAATCAATTTATCCCATATGGATACAGCTGTTCGTCCGCAGGATGACTTTTTTAGCTACGTAAACGGAAATTGGGTGAAAACTACTCAGATTCCTTCAGATAAGGCCAATTGGGGTTCATTCAATGCATTGAGAGAAAATGTAGATGATGCTTCATTAGATATATTAAATAAAATCCTTACTGAAAACTATCCTGCAGGATCTGAAGGGCAGAAGATCCAGAACCTTTATGCATCTTTTATGGATACAGCAAAAAGAAATGCAGATGGATTAGCTCCTATCAAGGGAGATCTTGCAAAAATTGATGGCATCAAAAACCTTAGCGATTTGCAAAAATACCTTTTGGAAGCAACAAGATTAGGGGATAACTCATTTTACGGATGGAGAGCCGGAGCAGATATGAAGAATTCTAATATGAATGCAGTGTATCTTGGAGGCCCGGATCTAGGTTTGGGAAGAGATTATTATCAGAAAGTAAATGATGCCAATACCAAGACATTAGGACAATATCAGACTTATATTGGAAAACTATTTGGTGTTTTAGGATATAAAAACTCAGCTCAGGCAGCACAGAATGTTGTAGATTTTGAAAAGCAATTAGCGAATTATTTGTTGACTCTTGAGCAGAACAGAGATGCCAATTTAAGATACAACCCTAAAAATGTATCAGAACTGTCAGGTTTAGTTAAGAATGTTGATCTTGCCAAATACCTTAAAGAGGCAGGTGTAAATACAGACAGAGTAATTATTGGTGAACTGAAATATTACCAGAATATGGATCAGTTCATGACTCAGAAGAATCTTCCATTATTGAAAGACTACCTGAAGTATCATTTGATTAATGGTAATGCAAGTAACCTTGATGAAAGTCTGGAGCAGATTAGATTTGATTTCTATGCAAAAGATCTACAGGGCCAAAAAGAACAACGTCCTATGAACAAAAGAGGTCTTACCCTTGTAAATACTGTTCTTGGTGAGGCTTTTGGTAAATTATACGTAGACAAATACTTTACTCCGGAAGCAAAACAGCAGATGGAAACCTATATTGATTATCTTCTAAAATCATTCAAATCTCACATTGCCAACATAGACTGGATGTCTCCTGAAACAAAAGTAAAGGCTCAGGAAAAACTATCCAAATTTACAGTGAAGATCGCTTATCCGGATAAATGGAAAGATTATACCCAATTAAAGGTTGAATCTCCAAAACAAGGAGCATCATTATATTCTAACCTGCAAAATGTATCAGCTTGGCAGTACCAAAGAAGTTTGGATAAAGTAGGAAAACCGGTTGATAAAACAGAATGGGGAATGTCTCCACAAACAGTGAATGCATATTACAGCGGATCAAACAACGAAATTGTATTCCCTGCAGCAATTCTTCAACCTCCTTTCTATAACCCTAAAGCTGATGCCGCTGTAAATTTTGGAGGAATAGGAGCTGTTATCGGACATGAAATCTCTCACGGATTTGATGACAGTGGTTCTCGTTTCGATGGCGATGGAAACCTAAACAATTGGTGGACAGATGCTGATCGTAAGAACTTTGATGCAAAAGTAGGTCAGTTGGCTGCTCAGTATAGTGGATATGAGCCTGTAAAAGGAAGCTTTGTGAATGGTAAATTTACAAGTGGAGAAAATATCGGTGACTTAGGTGGAGTAGCAGTAGCTTACGATGCCCTTCAGATGTACTTAAAAGATAAAGGAAATCCAGGAAAAATTAGCGGATTCACTCAGGATCAAAGATTCTTTATGAGTTGGGCGACCGTTTGGAGAACAAAAGCAACTGATCAGTATATGATTAATCAGGTGAAGACGGACCCGCACTCTCCGGGGATGTTCAGAGCTTTTGGCCCGTTAGTAAATCAGGATTCATTCATCAAAGCATTTGATATCAAACCAGGAGATAAAATGTATAAAGCTCCTGAAGACAGAATAAAAATCTGGTAGGATTATTACCAGCAAAATTGTTAGAAAAGAAAGAATCCGCCTCACATATAATGGAGGCGGATTCTCTTTTTTAATATGCTTTCTTATAATTTCGGATAACAAACTTTATTCCGGTTTCTAGAATATCTCCCATGGTTTTACAATACTTGAAATTGACATCATAGGTGAGTTTTTGCAAAGCTGTTCTTAGCTCTATAACATTGGCTTCCGGTGCAATATTTTCTTTTTTCATAATAGAAATAAGTTCATCGAATCTGTTTTTGCTGCTCGTCACCCTTTTTACAATTTGTGAGCGTACTTCTTTCCGATACTGCTCTATAGAATTAGGTTTCAGTTTTTCCAGGACCATATTAACCATAAAGCTGTTTTCTTTGAAATACTGGGGAAGATAGACTTTTAGGTTTCCCTCATAGCTTTGCTGATCAAAATCAATGGGACGAATTCTGTAAATTACCTGATCAAAATCGTGTATAGGAATAATAACATAATTGTAAGAACGCATATCACCCAACAATCCAATGAGGCAGCGTTCATTGAACTTTACAAACTCTTTTGAAATTTGCGCCTTTTCCAATTCTGTACAGTTAGATATATGTTTCTGAATAAATACATCCCCGGGGATTCCTAAAATATGCTCTTCAATTAGGGTGTTTTTGTAAATTAGAAAGTTAATTCGGTTGGGAGAAAGCAGGTCTTCAAGTTCCAGTCCATAGATTCGGGAGGCGTCCGCCTGTTTAATATAAAAATTAGTATAATTATCGTTCAGGATATTTCTGACCCGAATTCGAAAAGGTTTAGAATTTCCGAAAGTACAAAAGTCGATCGTATCCACTTTCAGATAAGGTAAAGTCGCTTCATCTCCGTCGGAATGAAGAAGAGTATAAATCTTATTTAAGTTAGCCTCTATTTCTTTAAACTCATATTCAGAATACAGTACACCGAGCCACAAAGTATCTTTGCCCTCCTTATCCAGAATATTTACACTGTCGCTGAATCTGAGAAGGTCTTCATATAGAAACTGAATCTTGGTCGTTCTGTTATGTTTTTCCAAATACTGCTCTAATGCTTTTGAAACAGGATATATTGGTTTTCTAAAAGCAATCTTTACATCTTTCATTACGCTGTTTACTTTATTTAAATATAAAGAATATTTTTTCCCCACGTTGGAGGAATTCTTATTTTAACACGTATTTGGTGTTTTTTTATAAATGCAAAATATACCGGGATTTTATTTTATCTCCCTATGGTTTATTTTTATTTATTTTTTCATAGCTTAGTGACATCATAAGAATTTGATTTTATGTTAAATAAGTGTAGTTAAATTTAAATAATTCAAGAAAAATCTTTACAAAATTTTGTATGTTACAGTTTTTTTTTAAATTTAAACATTGGATTGGTAATTTATTTGATACGTCTGTAAATTACTCAAAAACAGATCCAAACCAAAATAGTAAATCTCAAAATAATAATAATATGGCAATGTTTAATTATGGTGTTGGCGGAAACGAAGTAAAAGTAGATGCTAATGAAGCTATTCAGGAAATACAGGAAAATAAATCACTGATAGTAAGCCAGCTTACAACAGAAGAATCTTATACCCCTGAAATTGTAACAGGATTAAAAACAGTGGAAGACGTTTTCAAACATTTTCAGCCTTCTGTATCCGTACAGCATGAAACAGAGGATGGAGGAACAGTTGAAGAAGAATTCCGTTTTCAAAATCTTGGAGACTTTACTCCCAAAAGCCTTACTCAGAAATCAGACTATCTACAGCAACTGAGCATGGAGCAGGAGCAGTACAACAAAATTGTACGCCAACTGAAAACAAATAAAATTCTACGCAATATGCTGGAGAACGATCAGACAAGAGCTGCGTTCATAGAAGTATTGAAAGATGTGGCACAAGAACTTGAAAAATAATTAAAGACTTTACATTAAATCATGGATAGCAAATTACAGGCGCAGGAAAGCCAGCAGCAGAATCAACAACAACACTCAGGACAACCAAAGGGTAATCCGCTTGCGGAACTCAATAAAATGGGAGGTTTTGGCTTTGTTGAATCCGTTGTAGACGGTATCGCCAATATGAACCCAACAAGAAAAGCTAGGAAAGAAATCTTTCTTAACGACGGAAATAAAGCAGAAGAAAGAAAAGAACTTCTTCAAAAGATTGCCCTTTGGGTAAGCCTTTTAGAAGGAAATGAATCTGCAGATAAAATGGCTGAAACGTGCAAAACAAAAGCACAGCAAGCCGATCAGAACTTAAAGAAAAACCTTAAAAATACCCTGGACGAAGTTCGTTTGTTAGAAACGAATTATAGAACAGTAGCTCAATTCTACAAAAATACAGAATTGGACAAAGTAGATAACGTAAGTATCGTTAACGCAAGCATCGATCAGGTTTCAGATTTAGATAACCCTTTATTCATTGATGCTATTTCTGAAGAATTTAAGAACTACTACGACCGTTTAGACCTTAGAGATAACTATTCTATCCTTGCCATTCCTGGATATTTAGGATCCAATAAGGTAATTGAGAAATGGGCAAAAATCTGTAACGAGAATAAAGTAATGATGGTTACAGACTTCGCCAACCTTGATAAACCGGATGATGTAGTAGACCTATTCCATTCTGCAAACCTTACAGGAGGTGAACTTCACAGAAGTAACGTTATTATGACGTGTAACTGGCTGGTAGGACGTGGAAAAGCTGAAGAAGTAGGTGAAGAAGAAAACGTAGAACTTCCACCTTCCACTTCATTAGCAGGAAAAATCCATAAGACACTAATGTCTCAGGTAGCAGCAGGTAAAAAACATGGTAATATCAACGAAGTAGACGCCGTAAAATTCGAATTGAAGAAAAGTGAAATTTCTCAATTAGAAAAAATGGGTCTTGTTCCAATGGTTAACGAATATGGAAAAATTATGGCTTTCTCTGCAAAGACATTATTTACAGGAGACAATATCGGTCTTCAGACCTATTCTGTAGTTCGTGTATTCGACTATGTAACTAAAGTATTACTAGACTTCCTGAACAGAAGAGCTTTTGAAAACTGGAATGCTAAAAACGAAGACGATTTAAGAAGACAAATTGTAACGTTCCTTGATAACATCAAAGGACCGGACAAGTTGATCGAAAAATTCAAAATTGTACGTTTTGAGCAGGACAGAGTAAACAAAGACAGAGTATGGCTTGATATCCGTATGACCCCTTATTTCCCAACAAAAAGTTTCGTTATTAAACTAGACGGACACAAAGGGGATGACGGTAATGAATGGGATGCAGAATATTCTCAAGAATAAGAAAACTTATTTTAAATAATAAAAACCGATGCAATTTTACATCGGTTTTTTTCTACCAATATCTATGAAATTTAATATGAATAAAAAGCTTATCATCGGTTTGCCTGCTTTATTGATGGTGTTTTTGGTAAGTTGTGAAAAAAAATACCAAAGTCCGGCCCAATACGAAGAAGACCTTTTTGCAGATGAACGTCAAGTGGGAAAAGCCTATATCATGGACGAAGAAGAATGTTTTGATGGCAGTGAACTTGTTCTTTCAAGTTCAGATGTAAAGCTGGCAGACAGTTCAAAAGGACGTGGAAAGGCATTTTTTATTTATAAAGTAAGATCCGGAAAGGTGTTGAAGACCGTAAGGGATTCTACCTTAGAATTTCCAATGCAGTTCCTTTCTCCTTACAGACTAAAGCTTAAAAATGATTCCATGTATGTATATCTGAAAAATCTTGAGGGATACCGCTTAATTGCAAAAGACAGAAACCTTAAATATCAATGGTTAAAAGCAGCACCTGTATATTCTGTGAAGAAAAAATAAAATAAACCTATCTTTGCAACGCTGAAATAATGTTCAGAAGTGAAGAGAAAATAATCTCTTTACGGTTTAAATAGATTGGTTTTTGGAAAAGAATAATACAGGCTCAGATTTTCTTCATGTAGGAAACAGGCTTTTAGAATGGTATCGGAATAATGCAAGAGATCTGCCTTTCAGACAAACGAAAGATCCCTATAAAATATGGATTTGTGAAATTGTATTTCAACAGACAAGGATCAATCAGGGGTTAAACCATTATAATAACTTCATTAAAAGATTTCCAGACGTAAAAACCTTGGCAGAAGCTGAGGAAAATGAAGTTTTGCTTTACTGGAAAGGATTAGGCTATTACTCCAGAGCGATCAATATCCATAAGGCTGCCCAGCAGATCATGAATGATTATCAAGGCGTATTTCCTGCTCAGTATGACGAGATTTTAAAACTAAAGGGAGTAGGAAAGTATACAGCGGCCGCAGTTTCAAGTATATGTTTCGGCGGAAGAATACCGGCTGTTGATGGAAATTTTTACCGGGTGTTGAGCCGTTTTTTTGCAGACGATTTTGATATCTCAAACTCAAGGGCATTTACTTATTTCTCAGAATTAGCTGCTTTGGTAATGCCGGAAAATGTAGGTGACTTCAATCAGGCGATGATGGATATTGGTTCCGAGATTTGTAAGCCAAAGAATCCTCTTTGTGGAGAATGTCCGATTAATGAAGACTGTATTGCATTTTCCCTGCAAAAAATCTCAGACTATCCTGTAAAAACAAAAAAAGTGAAAGCAGAAGATCTAGCTTTGACCTATTATTTTGTTAACAGAAACGGAAAGTTTCTGATCCGTCAGCGAGGCGATGATTTTATCTGGAAAAAATTATTTGAGTTTCCTTCATCCATTTCAGCAGAAATGGAAGCTTTTATTACCAACTCAAAAATGATTTCTCATAAACTGACTCACAAAAACGTAAGCATTGAAATATTTAATGTTAATGTGACTTCAGAGGTACTTTGGGATGACTTTATTACTGAAAATCAATATGAAATTACAGATATCCAGGGGTCCCATGAAAAATCCTTTCCGAAGCCTTTGGAAAATTACATTCAAAACTCGTTGAAAGACTGAAATTTGTCTTCCGAAATCTAAAATCTAATTTGTACTTTTGCAAAATGATAAAAAAGGTCATTTTTATTTTTGTATCACTGCTTTTAATTTCATGTGGAAAAGATCCGGTTCCAAAACCTTACGGAGAACTGCGTCTGGAATATCCGGCACCGAAATATCAGAAGTTTGAAAACAACTGTGCCTATACATTTGAATATTCGGATTTTGCTAATATTACAGCAGCTAAAAAGCCTTGCTGGTATTATTTGGATTATCCTAAAATGAAAGCGAAAATTTTTGTGACCTATTATCCGATACAAAATGACTTTGCAGAGCACATTAAGGAAGCCGAAAAAATGGTTTACGAACATACCATTAAAGCAAGTTCCATAGATACAAAATCCTTTGAATACCCGGAAAAGAAAGTCTACGGGAACTTCTATGAACTGAAAGGGCAAAGTGCTTCTAATCTTCAATTTTACATTACAGACAGTACGAAGCATTTCGTAACTGCTTATCTATACTTTAATACGAGGCCGAAACCGGACTCTCTGGCGCCCGCAGTAAACTATATCAAAAATGATATGAAGCATCTGCTGGACTCTTTTGAATGGAAAAAATAATTATTTTTAATATACATTGAAAAATATATGAAACTTTTAGTTGTAGGAAGTGTTGCATTTGATGCAATTGAAACACCATTTGGTAAAACGGACAAGATTTTAGGCGGTGCAGCCACTTATATTGGGATCACTTCATCTATTTTAGGGGTAAAATCTGGTATCGTTTCTGTAGTAGGAGGAGATTTCCCACAGGAACACCTTGATATGTTTACAAACAGAGATGTAAACATCGAGGGAATTGAAATCGTTAAAGAAGGAAAAACATTCTTCTGGTCAGGTAAATACCATAATGATTTGAATACCAGAGATACTTTAGTTACTGAAGTGAACGTATTGGAAAATTTTGATCCGAAAATCCCGGATTCAATGCAGGATGCTGAAATTTTATTACTTGGAAACCTACACCCTGGCGTTCAATTATCGGTATTAGAAAAAATGAACAACCGTCCAAAGCTTGTTATCCTTGATACCATGAATTTCTGGATGGATTGTGCATGGGATATCTTGATGGATATGATTGCAAAAACAGATGTTATTACCATCAATGATGAAGAGGCAAGACAACTTTCAGGAGAATATTCTTTAGTAAAAGCTGCTAAGAAGATCCATACAATGGGACCTGAATATGTAATCATTAAAAAAGGAGAACACGGAGCTTTATTGTTCCATGATAATAAAGTATTTGCTATCCCGGCGCTTCCACTAGAGGAGGTTTTCGATCCAACTGGAGCAGGAGATACATTTGCAGGAGGTTTTGCAGCCTATCTTGCTAAAAAAGAGAAAATTGATTTCGAAACAATGAAGTCAGCTCTAATTGTAGGATCAGCAATGGCTTCATTCACAGTAGAGAAATTCGGAACAGAAAGAATTCAGGAAGTAGAGGAGTCAGATATGTTCCACAGATTGAGACAATTCAAAGAATTGACGACATTTGATATTGAACTGCAGTAAATAAGTCTTTTTAAGAAATATTTATAATAAAAAATTGAGTGAAATTCGTTAAGAATTCTAAATTTGCAACTTGTTAAAATAGTAAAATGACAAATAAACTAAAAATCACTTATCTTCTTGGGATTTTCATCATGATTTTTTCTTCCAATATGATGAATGCCCAGCTAAAACCAGGAGATTTAGTGGATGGTATTGCTGCTGTTATCGGAGATGAGATTGTCTTGGAATCAGATGTAGCCGAGCAGATGAATTATGGAAAACAGCAGGGAGCTACAAACACAGACAAATGTGAGTTCCTTGAAAACCTTATCAGCAATAAACTTCTTGTATACGAAGCAAAAAAGGATACATTAATTGAAAACCGTTCTGCATCAATCAAAGAACAGGCTAATGCAAAATACCGTCAGTTGCTTTCTCAATTTCCGGATGAAAAAACATTACTTGCTGCTTATAAGTTCAGAAACTCTTATGAAATGAAGAACGCTATCGAAAAAATCGATACGGATCAGTATTATGGACAGGCAAAATACCAAAGAGTTACTGAAAAGGCAGACGTAACACCAAATGAGGTTACTGATTTTTATAATATGTATAAAATGCAGTTGCCACAGGTAAAAGATGAGGTCACTTTAGCTCAGATTATGATTTATCCTACCTTGACAGAGGCTCACAAACAAGATCTTATCAACAGATTGAAAAAAATCAAGCAGGATATTCTTGGTGGGGAAACTTTTGAAAGTCAGGCGAGAATTTATTCTGAAGATGAGGGCTCTGCTACCAATGGAGGATTGTACAAAAACATCAATAAAGGACAGATGGTAAAGCCATTTGAAGCTGCAGCATTAAACCTACAGGAAAATGAGATCTCTGAGCCCATTGAATCTGAATTCGGATACCATATCATTCAGTTATTGAAGAGATCTGGTAAAGTATATGATGCAAGACACATCCTGTTGAAAGCAACGCCAACTGATGAAGAGCTTAAGTCAGCAAAAGTAAAGCTAGACAGTATCAGAGGTCTGATTATAGATGGCAAAATTACATTTAAAGATGCTGCTTTCAAATTTTCAGATGATAAAAAGACAAAGTTCAATGCTGGGGTAATTCCTGGGGCGGACGGTTCTGATAAAATTGAAAGAGAAAGTATCCCTGGAACAATCAGCTACGAATTAGCTGGTTTGAATAAAGGAGATATCACAACTGCTTTTGACGATGAGGAGAACAGAAGAAAGGCTGTAAAGATCATTAAAATGGAAGATGTTATTCCTGCACACCAGATCACTCTGGAAACAGACTTTAGCAGAATCAAGCAGATGGCTCTTAATAAAAAGAAAAATGAATTGGTTGAGAAGTTTGTTAACTCTAAGTTGCCAACCACTTTCATCTCTATAGACGGACGCTACGATAGTTGTAGCTTTAAGTCCAACTGGAAGAAAGAGTCAATTAAAAAATAAAAATCAAACCCTTCAGAATTTCTGAAGGGTTTTTTTATGGATGTTCAAAAAGGTATAGTTGTATTCTTTTTCTCCTTTAAGCTCAGGTATTCTATTTCTATAAATTCAAACAATACTATTTGGTACCTTTACAAAAACTCACAAGATGGATTATACTTTTTATCTTAAAGAATTCAACTCCGTTATAGAAATAATCCCTAAGGAAGAGTTTGAGCGTTGTAACTTAGAAGTTGCTATAGAAGTTGTTTTGGAATCTGCTGCTCTTAAAGTTTATAACCCGGAATGGTCTGGAGATCCGCTGTCACCACTAGATGCAACAGGAAGAATTTTCTTTTCAATCTGGATAAATGAACAATCTATTAAGGAAAGAAAAGTGTACTATAATATTCATGCATTGAAAGTAAGAACATTGACAAACTATTCAATATCCAGTAGAAAATTTGCACAGGACTTTAGAAGTGAATTTTTGAAATACCAGAAAGACTGGCCTAATGTAAGTGTAGATTGTGGTCCGTTAACCCTCATGCAGGGCTGGGTTGATCTTAAAGTAGAGAAACTACAGAAAAATGTATTTGAACTGGTTCAAAATTTCTTAAAGATAAGTTTTACTATAGATAGAGTCTTGGCACTCTATAAAAAAGATAATATTTAGTAGATTTTCTACCTATTTTTTAATCGATAGAAATGCTTGGCAACCATTGTTTTTAGTATTTTTACACATGAGCAATTTTATAGATTTTAATTCGGCAAAAAAACTACATGACATGCAGAGAGACCAAAATAGAATTTCAGAGCTTTTCAATATAAAATATCCTATTATTCAGGCTGGAATGATCTGGCACTCAGGTTGGAGACTAGCGTCAGCTGTTTCTAATTGCGGAGGATTAGGAATAATAGGTGCGGGAAGTATGTATCCTGATATCCTAAGAGAAAATATTCAAAAATGTAAACAGGCCACAGATAAGCCTTTTGGGGTGAATGTTCCTATGCTGTATCCTAATCTTGAGGAAATCATTCAGATCATTCTTGAAGAAGGGGTGAAAATAGTATTTACCTCAGCAGGAAATCCAAAAACCTATACAGAAACCTTACAAAAAGAAGGAATAAAGGTTGCTCACGTCGTTTCGTCTACTAAGTTTGCTATAAAGTGTGAAGAAGCAGGAGTAGATGCTGTGGTAGCGGAAGGATTTGAAGCCGGTGGACACAATGGAAGAGATGAGACTACAACATTCTGCCTGATTCCTAATGTAAAAAAACATATTTCAAAGCCCTTAATTGCAGCGGGAGGAATTGCATTGGGATCTCAAATGAAAGCAGCTATGATTTTAGGAGCAGATGGTGTACAGATAGGTTCTCGTTTTGCTGCTACCACTGAAGCCAGTGCCCATGAGAATTGGAAAAAGAAAATCGTAGAACTTCAGGAAGGAGATACTCATCTTACCTTAAAGGAACTTGCTCCGGTGAGAATGGTTAAGAATAAATTTTTCAACGAATTAGAGGAGATTTATCAGGAAGGAAGAAATAAAGAAGCTTTAATTTCTTCATTAGGCAGAGCAAGAGCAAAACGTGGAATGTTTGAAGGGGATATGGAAGATGGTGAACTGGAAATAGGACAGGTTTCGGCCCTTATTAATGATATTCTTCCGGTAGAAACAGTTTTTAATCAATTGTTAAAAGAATTTGAAGAAACAAAGATGCCCAATTTTTAATATAATTTTATTCAATGGAAAGGAGACTAATTGATGTAAAGGATAAAAAATTATATATAGAATACAATAACTCATTTGAAAACAGACCCATCATTGTCTTTTTACATGATTCACTAGGTTCTGTACAACTTTGGAGAGATTTTCCGGTTACATTATCCGAGGCTGTACAATGTAATGTCCTTGCTTATGACCGGTTAGGATATGGAAAATCCAATCCAATGTCTACCCATGAAAGACCGGTTAATTATATGGAACTGGAGGCAGATTTACTTAATGATCTTTTGGCTGAACTGAATATTAATAATGCTATTTTATTTGGCCACAGTGATGGAGGAACAATTGCGTTGATCACTGCTGCCAAATATCCGGAGAGAGTAGAAGCGGTTATTTGTGAAGCTGGACATATTTTTGTAGAAGATGTAACTCTAAAGGGAGTGTATGATGCCTGGGAAGCTTACAAAACCACCAACTTGCCGCAGCGTTTACAGAAATATCATGGAGATAAAGTAGAAATGTTGTTTAAAGCCTGGACAGAGACATGGACCCGCGATGATTACAGAAATTGGAACATCGAATACCTTTTAAAGGACATCATTTGTCCTCTTTTATTTATTCAGGGAGAAGTTGATGAATATGGTACTTTAGATCAGGTTGAAAAAACAGTTTCCCAGGTAAGCGGAAGCGCTGAGAAATACATCATTCCACAGATAGGTCATACACCACACAAGGAAGTTCCGGAATTGGTATTGGAGAGATCGGTAGAGTTTATCAGTATAAGATTTTGATATAGAATCAATAAAATATAAAAAAACACCTTGCTTGCAGGGTGTTTTTTTATTGATACTAAGGCCTTAATGTGTACATATTAATTGTTTATTGGGAAAATTGCATGCAATAATCAACAGAGAGCCAGACATACAGTTGGGGATTTGTTTTTAGCCTTTTTAATAATCTGTATATCTTTAAATTAAAACATTCATCAATTGTATTTTTACATAGAATGTATTATTTGATTTTAAAATAAATGCTTAAAAAATCATTGACTATTTAAGAAGAAATAAACTCTTTTTTTTCCTTTTGTAAGAAAAGAATTTGCAGAAAAAAATGCACAAAAATTGCAAATGTAAAACCTTTATATCATGTGATTTAAGCTTACTTTAGTGATATTAAAAAATGATAATATTTTGAAATAAGTTTGTTAAAAAGGTTTGGACTTTTAATGATGAGAATTATTATAAGTATATGTTTGATGTGAATGTGTTGAAGAGATGCGAATATGCATCTCTTTTTATTTTAGAATACTATAAGAGTTTAATTTCAGTTGAGATATTTCGCCTGGCCTGTGCTTCATATTTCTCTTTAAAATATTCTGTTTTGAAGATGCTGTTAAGTTCCAGAAAATGTTTTAATATCTTTTTTCTTCCTGGCTTGTAAAGAAGATCAGGATAGATAGAATACTCTTTTCTGATCATTTGGGTATAAGCTAAATAGCTTTCAGGGTCTTTTCCCAGAATAGAAAGGTCTGCATCCAAAAGATAATTAGTGTCTTCATCTTCTGATTTCTGATGAAATTTTGTGGCCAGAATTTGAATAGAAACAGTCTTGATGTGCTTCTTATTTAGATTGAGATCAGGCAGCCTGGTTTCTGCAAATAATGCGCTTTTTTCCTCATTGGATTTTGAAGTTGCATTATAAACAATATCATGATAAAACACGGAAAAGGAAACCATTGTAAAGTTTGAAATTCTGCTTTTCACATTCTCCAGTTCCTTAAACATGTTTTCAAGATGAAGAAGATTGTGGTAGTGTCTGCCTTTTTCAGAATATCGTTTTTCAATCTCACTCCATAAGGGTTGGATTACATTCGGGTCTTCCGAAAACTGTAAACAAAGCTTTTGAAATTGATCCTTTAGATTCATGATAAATAGATATAAAAAAAGGAACTTTTAAAAAGTTCCTCTATTTGCTTCAAGAACAGCCTTTAGCTCAGCCCAGCCTCCGCCATTATGACCATCCTTTAGTCCTTGTGAATTAAGATATTCTAATGCTTTTCCACTTCTGTTTCCGCTTCTGCAGAATAGGATTACCGGTTTCTCAATAGACAAAATTTCGTCTTGTCTGTCTTCCACTTCACCTAGGGGAATATTTTTAGCACCATCTATATTTCCGTCCATTTCAAGCTCCATTGGCTCACGAACGTCAATCAATTCATAGTTTCCAGATTGTATTACTTCTATTAAAGACATAGTTGTTTATTTTAAACATTAAATTATAGACGAAATTACGTAATTTTTTTTTGAAAAAAATCTTAATTAAAACATAAATTTTTAGAAAGGAAGCCGGATTAACGTTAAAGAAAGGATTTGTAAACCAATTAGAAAGTTGATAAAATAATCTTAATTTTGCAATGTGAAATTTATAAATGCTGGTGCCGAAAAATATTCTCAACTGATCAAGTCCAAGGCAGAAAGTTTTGGGTTTCAGAATTGTGGTATTTCCAAGGCAGATTTTTTGGAGGAAGATGCCCCACACCTTGAAAAATGGCTGAAAAATAACTTCAATGGCGAAATGAAGTACATGGAAAATCATTTTGATAAAAGACTTGATCCAAGACTATTGGTGGACGGTTCCAAATCTGTTATTTCACTTTCCTATAACTACTTTCCCGAAGAAAAGATCTCTATTCTTGAGAATTTTAAAATTTCAAAATATGCCTATGCAGAAGATTATCATGAAGTAATCAAGGAAATACTCCGTGAAATGGTTGCCGAATTGCAGGAGGAGATAGGAGAATTCGGATGTAGGGTTTTTGTAGATTCAGCACCAGTTATGGAGAGAAGCTGGGCTAGAAAGTCTGGTATTGGCTGGGTAGGGAAAAATGCCAACCTTATCACAAAACAAAATGGATCTTTCTATTTTTTGGCTGAAATTATCTGCGATCTGGAACTGATTCCCGATCATGAAACGACAGATCATTGTGGAACCTGCAGAAAGTGTATTGATGCCTGTCCCACAGATGCCATTGTTTCGGAAAAAATTATTGATGGAAGCCGTTGTATTTCTTATGCTACCATAGAATTAAAGAATGAAATTCCTGATCATTTTAAGGATAAAATGGAGGACTGGATGTTTGGTTGTGATATCTGTCAGGATGTATGTCCCTGGAACCGATTTTCAGCCCCTAATCAGCAAAGCAGATTCAAGCCGAATGAATCTTTAAAGAACTTTAAAAAAGGAGAATGGAAAGAGCTTACTCAGGAAATCTTCTCCGAGATCTTCAAAAAGTCACCGGTGAAAAGAACTAAATTTGCGGGTTTAAAGAGAAATATTGAGTTTTTGCAGAAGTCTTCAGACTCAGTTTAGGCGGAACTTTTGGTGATAATTCCTTATCTGGAATTTTTCTGAGTTCCAAATTAAAGCTGACAATCGACCATTCCCTATGTTTTTTACAGTAAGGAGGTTAAGATTTGGTAGAATAAATTGCTTTAAAAGCCTTTCCTAAAAAGAAAAATTGACTTTCAGGAGATTAAGATCTCACCGAAAATCAACGTTTTTTTTGTACTCTTTTTGGAGCTGTTTTTACTCTGACTTTAAATCTTTTTTGGGATTTGGTGTTTTTACGCATATTTGTGAATATTTCGTAACTAAATATAGTAATTTTTTCGATTAAAACAAATACTTTTACGAAAAATCACCTATTAAATTTTATTAAAAAACATGACTTTGAAAACCATATTGATAATTGCCCTGAAAGTTTTGGGAATCATTCTAGGAGTTGTCATTATTTATGCTCTTCTGGGATTATTGATCCCCTATATTCCCGTTTCGGCCAAGGATGACGGAGAAAAAAAAGATATCCCTATCTATATTTATACCAATGGAGTGCATACTGATATTGTAATGCCCGTAAAAAATGATCTGCAGGATTGGAGCCTTATGATTCCCTTTGCAGATACCAGATCAAAAAAAACAGATTATAATTACATTGGGATAGGATGGGGAGATAAAGGATTTTATCTGGATACTCCAACTTGGGCAGACCTTAAATTTTCAACTGCTGTAAAGGCTGCATTTTGGTTAAGTGATTCAGCAATGCATTCTACTTATTATTATACAATGAAAGAGGGGGATGACTGCAAAATGATCATGATCAGCAGAAGTCAGTATAAAAATCTCATTAAATTTGTAGAAGATAAATTTGACAGAGATCAAAATGGAAAATTCATGCTGATCCCTACTAATGCCGTTTATGGTAATAATGATGCTTTCTACGATGCCAAAGGAACTTATAGTTTTCTTTATACCTGTAACACTTGGAGTAATGATGCTTTGAAAGCAGCAGGGCAAAAAGCAGCATTGTGGACACCCTCTGATTTTGGAATTTTTCAGCATTATAAATAAAAATGATTTAAGGAACTATTTATGAAGCACAGGCTTTTTCGTGAACAACAACTCAATTGCGATATAGAAACGGCATGGAAATTCTTTTCATCCGCTAATAACCTTTCAGAAATTACCCCAAAGAACATGGGCTTTATTGTTCTTACCCAAATGGATAATGATGAGATCTATGAAGGAATGCTCATTGATTACTATATCTCACCCTTGCTTGGCATTAAAATGAAATGGCAGACAGAAATTACCCATGTAGATTTTCAAAAAAGCTTTATTGATTTCCAAAACAAAGGACCGTATAAGTTATGGAACCATCACCATGAGTTTATACCTAATGAACATGGCGTTCTGATGAAAGATACCATTGATTATGAACTGCCAATGGGGTTTTTAGGTGAAATAGCACATTCTTTATTCGTAAAAAAGAAACTGGAGTACATCTTTGACTATCGTTTTCGGGTACTGAGCAGATTATTTTAACACTACAAAGAAACCGTCAGATACCGTGTAACTTTTGTGGTTTAATCTACATTGTTTAAGTTTTTTTAACATTTTAGACACAGGAACTCCATTAAAAATCCCTACTTTTGCAGAACTATCGTTTTTACTAAAAAACTAATTGTGTTCTGATTGACATGGCAGGTCTGAGGTCATTTATCTATTTCTATATTATATTGGTTTTTACCCTTTTCAATTCGAATTGGGTGGAAAATTCATTGCAGAATATTCCTCATCTACCTCATGTAAGTAATATTCACTTGCTGGATATCTACGAAGAAGCAGATATGAACACGTATGCGTTGCCTGCTGCTTCCAAGATTGTAAAATACTCTCCCCGTAAAGACGACCAGGCAGTTGGAGATTTTTCAGCCATTCTAAAAATTGCTCCAAAAATTACGCTGCCTACTATTGCAGTTTCTATTATCTGTGGGGTCAAATCCTTTCTCCATCTCCTCCAGTTGTACTAGTTTAAGGTATTAAATTTCAATTTATTTTAACGAAAATTTTATAACTTAAACATTTAAGAATGTATTTTAAAAACGTAATAATTTGCAGTTTTGCAATATTATTCGCTGTGTCATGCAGTAAAGACAAGAAAAAAAACAACCAGAAAGAAAAGGAAGTTCCCGTTCTGGAAATTAAGGAAAAAGATACTTTGGTAAGCAACCAATTTGTAACGGATATCCAGGCCAAGAAAAACGTAGAAATGCGTTCCAGAATTGGAGGGATTATACAGCATATTTATGTTAATGAGGGACAGTTTGTACATCAGGGACAACCTTTATTTAAGATTAATGATGCTGAATTGCAGATGGAACTATTGAAAGCAAATGCCAGCTTAAAACAGGCTGAAGCGGATGTTCGCATTGTAGAGGTAGAGCTGAAGCAGATTCAAAGTTTACATGCTAAAAAGTTTGTAGCCAATAACGAATTGGAAATGGTAAAAGCCAAACTTTCATCAGCGAAAGCTAAGCATGCCTTTGCTGACGCAGAAAAGAGAACGGTGCTTCAAAAAATAAACTTTACCAAGATCACGGCACCTTTTGATGGTGTTATTGACGTTATTCCTCTTAAAGATGGAAGTTTGGTAGAAAATGGAACGTTATTAACAACACTATCCCAGCTTAATGAGGTTTATGCTTACTTTTCAATTCCTGAAAATCTATACTTTGAGCTTTTAGCCAATGATAAGATTGGAAGTCATCAAAAAATTGAATTGACCTTACCAAATGGCGTGAATTATCAGTTTAACGGAGCCTTAAAGACCGCTGAGGGAGAAATCGACAGAACCACAGGTTCCATTCGATATAAAGTACTTTTCCCGAACCCTGATCGCTTGATCAAGCATGGTACATCCGGAAAACTTATTATTTCTGAAAATCAGGATAATGCTATTCTTATTCCACAAAAATCTACGTTCTCTATTCAGGATAAAACCTATGTTTTTGTAGTAGATAAGCAGAATAAGGTGAAAATGACCAACATCAAGATTGGAGCTACATTAAGAGACTCCTATATGGTGGAAAGTGGTCTTAAAAGAGGTGATTTAATCATTTATGAAGGAACTCAGTCTTTAAAGGATGGAGATATTATCAAAATCAAAAAGAAGTATTAACCTTTCATAATCTTTAAATCAACTTACTATGGTAGAAATGTTTATAAGACGAAAGGTTCTTTCGTTGGTTATTTCCATATTATTTGTACTACTGGGAATCATGGCACTTTTAAAGATGCCCATTACACAGTTTCCGGATATTGTACCTCCTTCAGTAACGGTAACGGCAAAATATACAGGAGCAAATGCTGAAGTATCAGCGAATGCCGTGGCTCTTCCATTGGAACGTGCCATCAATGGGGTTCCGGGAATGACGTATATGTCAACGGTAACTTCTAATGACGGACTTACCCTAATTCAGGTTTTCTTTGAAGTAGGAACAGATCCGGATGTAGCAGCGGTAAATGTTCAGAACAGGGTAACAACTATCCTGGATGAACTTCCTGAGGAGGTTATTCGGGCAGGGGTAACCACTGAAAAAGAGGTGAACAGTATGCTGATGTACCTTAATATCACGAGTACAGATCCAAGTCAGGATGAGCAGTTCATCTATAACTTTACCGACATTAATGTTTTACAGGAATTAAAGCGTATTGATGGGGTAGGCCGTGCAGAGATCATGGGGCAGAAAGAATATTCCATGAGGATATGGCTTGATCCGCAAAAGATGGCAGCATATAGTATTTCGGCGGATGAAGTAATCACTTCATTACAAAAACAGAATATTTCAGCAGCTCCCGGAAAAGTGGGGGAAACGTCAGGGAAAACTTCCAGCCAGCTTCAGTATGTAATCAAATACAAAGGAAAATTCTTTGAACCTAAGCAATACGAGGAAATTCCGATCCGATCCGATGTAGACGGAACCATTCTAAAGCTTAAGGATATTGCCAAGGTGGAATTTGGGGCCATGAACTATGGGATGGTTTCCAAAACAGACGGAAGACCGTCAGCATCCATTATGATGAAGCAGCGTCCGGGGTCCAATGCTTCTGAAGTTATTGAGAGTGTAAAGACAAAAATGGAAGAACTAAAAGGGACTTCTTTCCCTCCGGGAATGGAGTATAATATGGCCTATGATGTATCCAGATTCCTTGATGCTTCCATTAGTGCGGTATTGACGACGCTTATTGAAGCCTTTATCCTGGTGGGTATTGTCGTATTTATCTTCCTTCAGGACTGGCGATCTACTTTAATTCCTGTACTGGCAGTTCCGGTTGCACTTGTAGGAACATTTGCCTTTATGAATATGCTTGATTTCTCGGTAAACTTATTGACCTTGTTTGCCTTGGTTCTTGCCATCGGAATTGTGGTGGATAATGCCATTGTGGTTGTTGAGGCCGTCCACGTAAAAATGGAAGAAGGGATGAACGCGATGGATGCTACTATTAATGCAACAAAGGAAATTGCAGGGGCGGTTATAGCAATTACCATTGTAATGTCTGCGGTATTTATTCCTGTAGCGTTCCTTGATGGTCCGGTAGGAGTATTCTACCGCCAGTTTTCATTGACGTTAGCAATCAGTATTGTCATTTCGGGAGTGAATGCATTAACGCTTACTCCGGCGCTTTGTGCGATTATTTTAAAACCCCACAATCACAATAAAAAGAAAACAATAGTAGATAGATTCTTCCAAAGCTTTAATACAGGCTTTGATAGATTAACAAATGGCTATGTAGGAATTTTGTCCAAATTTGCCACAAGAACCACTGTTACGTTTGGGATATTATTTTTATTTGTCGGATTAACTTTTGTGACCAGTAAATTCCTGCCAACCGGATTTATTCCAATGGAAGATCAGGGAATGGTGTATGTGAGCGTTACCACACCTCAGGGAGCAACGGTGGAAAGAACAGAAAAAGTATTGGATGAAGTAACAATCATTGCCAAGAAAATAAAAGGAGTAGAAAACGTAACAACACTTGCCGGATACAGTATTGTAACAGAAATTGCCGGTTCATCCTATGGGATGGCGATGATTAACCTTAAAGACTGGAAAGAAAGATCTATTTCAGTGAATGACTTAATCACAGAACTTTCAGAAAAAACAAAAGGAATAGCAGATGCGCAGATCGAAATCTTTGCTCCGCCAACTGTTCCGGGATTCGGAAATACCAGTGGTTTTGAATTGCGTTTGCTGGACAGAACCGGGGGAACTATCGAAAATACAGATAAAATAACCAAGGATTTTGTGAAGAAGCTGAATGAAGCACCTGAATTGCAGAACAGTTTTACCAGTTTTGATGCTACGTTCCCGCAGTATATGATTAATGTAGATTATGATATGGCTGCTAAAAAAGGAATTTCGGTAGACAATGCCATGTCAACCCTGCAAACGATGCTTGGTTCTTATTATGCAACCAACTTTATCCGTTTCAGCCAGATGTATAAAGTAATGGTTCAGGCAAGTCCGGAGCACAGAGATACCCCTGAAAGTATCCTGAATTTATATCTGAAAAATGATAAAGGTGAGATGGTTCCGTTTTCAACATTTATTACCATCGAAAAAGTATACGGACCTGAAGTACTAACGAGGTATAATATGTATATGTCTGCCATGATCAATGGTGAACCGGCAGATGGTTTCAGCTCTGGTGATGCCATTGCAGCCGTAGATCGTATCGCTAAGGAAACCCTGCCGAGAGGCTTTGATATTGAATGGTCAGGAATGACAAGGGAAGAAATCTTGTCAGGAAACCAAACGGTTTACATATTCCTGATCTGTCTGTTGTTTGTATATCTTTTATTGGCAGCTCAATATGAAAGTTTCCTTCTTCCACTGCCTGTATTATTAAGCCTTCCAACAGGGATATTCGGTTCGTATATCGCATTGGTACTGGCGGGGCTGGATAATAATATTTATGCACAGGTGGCTCTGGTCATGCTGATCGGACTTTTGGCGAAAAATGCTATTCTGATTGTAGAATTTGCTGTAGCCAGAAACAAACAGGGATTTGATATTATTCCCGCAGCAATTGAAGGTGCAAGACAGCGTCTGAGACCTATCCTGATGACATCCTTTGCCTTTGTGGCAGGACTTATTCCACTTTGTATTGCATCAGGAGCCGGAGCTATTGGAAACCGTTCCATTGGTACAGCAGCAGCGGGAGGAATGTTAATCGGGACGATCTTCGGATTGGTAGTGATTCCGGGGCTGTATATATTCTTTGCAAAACTTGAAAATAAGAAGAAAGATGAAAAGATTAAATCATAGAAGCATATTGTACGGAATTGCAGCACTAAGTTTAGTATCATGTGCTGTACCAAAGGTTGCTGACCTGAAAAAGGCCCAGGAATTGCCGGAGATGCCTGCTAAAATAGCAAGTTCAGAAGAGTTTAAGCAACTTAATCTGAAAGGTTATTTTACAGACTCTCATTTATTGGAACTTTTTGATAAAGTGGTATTGGCTAATCCTGATTTCCAGATTGCACAGCAAAGAGTAGAAATTGCCAACAGTTTTTTACAACGATCGAAGATGGATCTTTTGCCGTCCCTTGAAGTAGGTGCAGAAGTCTCAGGAAACCGATACGGAAAATATACAATGGAGGGAGTGGGTAATTATGATACCAATCTTTCCCCTAATATAACCGAAGATCAGAAAATCAACCGTGATTTTACGCCTAATTATTGGCTGGGAGCACGAAGCAGTTGGGAAATTGATGCCTGGGGAAAATTGAAGAATAAAAAAATTGCTGCCCAGAAGAAATATCTGGCTTCCACAGAAGGGTTGCGATTGCTTCAGGTAGAGCTTTTCACCGATATTGCCAATCTGTATTACCAATTGGTGGCTCTGGATAATCGTCTTGCCATTTATCAGAAAAACTATAATCTTCAGCAAAGAGCCTTTGAAATTGTTTTAGCACAACGTGAAGTAGGAAAAGCTACAGAACTTGCCGTTCAGCAGTTTAAAGCTCAGAATAATAACTGGCTTGCCGAAATTGAACACATTAAAGTAGAAATCGTTACTGTTGAACAGGCCATTACCACATTAACGGGAAGTTATGGCGGAGACGTAAAGCGCGGAAAGGTACTGATGCCTACCAATATGGATATTTTAAATAAAACCATTAATGTAGAAGCTGTGATTCATTCAAGGCCGGATGTTGCTGCAAACTATTATGTCCTGGAGGCTTCTCAGGCAGATGCAAAGGCTGCTAGAGCAGCTTTCTATCCAAAGATTGATCTTGGTGTAGGCATTGGAATGAATTCCTTTTCTGTGGAAACTCTTTTTAAACCGAGTTCACTGGCCGGACAGTTATTGGGAGGGCTGATGGTTCCTGTTTTCAATAAAGGACAATTGAAGTACGAATTTAAAGTGGCTAGTAAAGAGCAGGAAATTGCTTTTTTAAACTATCAAAAGAGTATTACTACCGCATTCAATGAACTTCAGTCTATTTTGAAACAGACCAAGATTTACGAACGTGTTTTAAAATTAAAATCAGAAGAGGTAGGTTTTCTTGACCGTGGTGTTGAAGTTTCCAATGATTTGTACCTGACGGGGTATGCGAATTATTTTGAACTTATCAATTCTCAGAAAAGTAAGCTGATTGCTGAACTTGATCTGTTGCAGTTCCAGCACCAGAATACCAGAAATAATGTTCTGCTATTTAAAGCTCTGGGAGGAAAATTGGATTAAATATGATCATTAGGTTGAGTAATTTTTTAAGGATCTCAAGAAGAATCTTGCTTACTTCACTCTCCTAATGGTTTAAAACAAATAATGTTTTTCGGTTTTGTAAACCGACCATTTTTATTTTTACGATGAAGAAAGAGGCTGTCTCAAAGCGAGGCAGCTTCTTTTGATTTTTAATCTAAATCAATACAGATAAAGTTTGGTTTGCTGTAGGAGAATCGTACTCAGAACCGAGATTCCTTTTTTGTAGGCACAAAAAAGAGACTGTCTTTTGGGGACAGTCTCTTTCTGTATTGTTCAAACGTATCTGTATCAAACAGATCGTTGTATGAATAAGTATTATTTAACAATCTGAATGTTAACAGCTGAAAACCCTTTAGGAGACTTCTCTTTTTCAAAAGATACTCTGTTTCCTTTTTTTACGAGTTCTGTACAGTTGTTATTATGGAAGAAGATATTCTCTTTAGTACTGTCTTCAGTAATGAAACCATATCCTTTCTCACTGTGGAAAGTAATGATTCCTAATTTTCTTGGATCTTCCTCAATAATAGGAGCTGCACCCAATTGAATTTCATCAAGGTTTACTTCCTGTCTTTGTTCAGGTGGAGTAGAGGTTAGTCTTCCGAATTCATCCACATACATGAATACATCCTCCATATCCTTTCCTTTGTTGTTGTTCGTTTTACGATCTTCGCGTCTTAGCGCTTTTTCTTTTTGCTTTTGAATTTTTTTCTTGAAATTTTCCTTTTTAGAAAAAGAATCTGCCATAAATTATTTTTAGTATTTAGTTTCTATAAATTGTATTGTTCACACTGGTCTTTCTTAGACCTTAAAAGTCCACCGATGTTTTCTGTCCTGGAGTTTACCAATCATACAGAGCTTTAAAATTCCGACAAGTATTGTTCTTGGTAGAAGAATAAAATGTTAAAAATAGGACTGCTCAAAAAGCAAAGACTGAATAAAATATATTCTGGTCGTTACAGAAAACAAAGTATTGACTTGGTTATTAATGTACAAATATACAACAATAAAACGAATAATACAGTTTTAAATGATTGATTATCAGAAATGGATTTAACAGAATTTCGCTAAAATAGGCTGCTGTAGGAATATAACAGCGAATATAACCAAACCGAGAGGGGATAAAAAATCCTCAGGGAGCTGAGGATTAAAAAAATATATTAAAATTGAAGTGGTGTGTGTTAATACGGATGGGAGAGCATCAAATGTTATGCCTAAAATTCACATAAGTTAGAAAAAGAAAGCAAGTGTTTAATAGAAAAACATAGTACCTGCTTGTATCTGTCTGGTAAATAGTGTTGTATTGAAAACAGACTGTTTGTGTAAAGTTAAATATTTTTTTACTTAATTTTTTAACTCTAGCTATTGAAGACTCCAAATTTTAAGATAATTCCCGAAAAATTCACCATGTTGAGATGATTTTTATTATCCATCTTTGCCTCAATAACATTTAAAATATAAAATAATGTCAACACAAGATGTACATGGAAAAGTTGTTTTAATAGCCGGAGGAGGTAAAAACTTAGGAGGATTATTAAGTAAGGATTTTGCCGCAAAAGGAGCAAAACTGGCCATACACTATAATAGTGAGAACTCCAGAGCAGAAAGTGAAAAAACACTGGCAGAAGTTCAGGCGTTGGGAGCTGAAGCATTCCTGTTTCAGGGTGACCTGACCAAAGTAGACAATATCACTCAATTTTTTGATGAAGCAATCTCTCGTTTTGGAGGAGTGGATATTGCCATCAATACAGTAGGAATGGTATTGAAAAAACCATTTTCAGAAACTACAGAAGCAGAATATGATATCATGTTCAATGTGAATTCAAAATCTGCCTATTTCTTTTTACAGGAAGCAGGTAAAAAACTGAATGACCACGGTAAAATCTGTACAATTGTTACTTCATTACTGGCCGCTTATACAGGATTGTATTCTACGTATGCAGGAGCAAAGGCACCTGTGGAGCATTTTACCAGAGCAGCTTCTAAAGAATTTGGAATAAGAGGGATTTCTGTAACAGCAGTGGCTCCAGGCCCAATGGATACTCCTTTTTTCTATGGACAGGAAACTGACGACGCAGTGGCCTATCATAAGTCAGCATCAGCATTAGGAGGTCTTACCGATATTAAAGATATCGCTCCATTGGTAGAATTCTTGGTAACTGAAGGCTGGTGGATCACAGGGCAGACTATTTTTGCCAACGGAGGATACACAACCAGATAATTTAAATTAAACTAAAAAAAATACCCCACTGAAAATCATGTTCAGTGGGGTATTTTTATTGGTAGTTAAAGATTATGAAGTTTTCATTTTGGACTTTTCCAGTATGCTTTTTCCAATAAAAAATAAACCTAGAAGAACAAATGGAATGCTTAGGAGTTGCCCCATATTCATGCTCATTCCATGTTCAAATTCAACCTGATCTACCTTGATGAATTCAATCAGAATTCTCATGATAAAGATTAAAAGAATACTGATTCCAAAATAGAACCCTTTCCCGATCTTGAATATATCTTTCTTGTAAATGAAATAAATTAAAAGGAAAATCACAAAATAAGAGATGGCTTCATAAAGCTGTGCCGGATGCCTTGGAAGATCATCTACCTGTCGGAAGATAAAAGCCCATGGGACATTGGTGGGTGTACCTATGATCTCAGAGTTCATAAGATTGGCCAGCCTGATAAAAACACCTCCTAACGGAAGTACAATAGCTATGGCATCCAGAACTTTCATAAAAGGTATAGAAAATTTTCTGGAATATAATAAGAGCATTATTACCAGCCCGATACCACCACCGTGGCTGGCTAATCCTGCAAATCCGACAAAATGATATACCCCGTCCGGTCCTTTCTGGATGGGTAGGAAAATTTCAAGGATATGCTGGGAGTAATAATCAAAATCATAAAAGATACAGTGACCCAATCTTGCTCCGACCAAAATCCCGATAAGAGCATAGGAGAATAGGGATTCATGAGCCTGCATGCTTAAATTCTCTTTTTTATAAATACTTTTCAAAATATTAAAGCACAGGACTAATCCTGCAAGAAATAATAGGCCATAGTATTTTACAGGAATTCCTAAAATATTGAAAATTTCAGGATTGACATTCCAGTCGATGTATAATAAATTCATTGATAGTGTTGTTGGATTTAAGAGTGCAAATATAAGAAAATAGGAACTGTTGATTAATGCAGAGAGGTTTTGGAAGCCTTGTGACCTGTTTCATAACATCTTAAAATAGTATTTCCCCTGTTTTCTATCCAATATATTTTGATGGGATGAGGTTGGTATGCCGTATAATTTAAAATGATTCTTGAAGAAACATTTTATAACTTTAACCTGAGTTTAGGATGAAAAAATGAGACTTTTTTTAACTCAATTTACTTACTTCTATTCATCAATAATCAATCACAGAAATATTCTTATATGCATCATCAACTTGAAAAACATTACGTAAATAGAGTAGGTTGGCTTCGGGCAGCAGTATTGGGAGCCAATGACGGGTTATTATCCACAACCAGTATTGTAATTGGAGTAGCTGCAGCACAACCCGACCGTCATATCATTATTCTTGCTGCCTTAGCCGGAATGATTGCCGGAGCGATGTCTATGGCTGCCGGAGAATATGTTTCCGTTAGTTCACAGGAAGATACCGAAAAGGCTGATTTAATGCGTGAAAAACGTGAACTGGAAGAAATGCCGGAATTTGAACTTCGAGAACTTGCCAGAATTTATGAAAAAAGAGGTTGTACAAAGGAAACAGCAATGCTGGTGGCCACTGAACTTACTGAGCATAATGCATTGGAAGCACACGCCCGAGATGAATTGGGCATCAATGAAATTACTCAGGCAAAACCCTTACAGGCTGCTATGGCTTCATTTGGATCATTTGCAGTAGGAGCCTTATTACCGTTTATGGTTTCTCTTTTGGCTCCCATTAAGCAGATGGTCTACTTTCAGTACGGATTTTCCATCATATTTCTAATGCTTTTAGGGGCAATTTCAGCCAAAACCGGAGGTGCAGGGATTAAAGCTGCTGTTTTGAGGATTTGTTTTTGGGGAACGGTAGCCATGGGAATTACAGCATTGGTGGGGCGCTTTTTTGGGGTAAATATAGCTTAGTTCTTTTAGTAGAAAGTATCAATTAAAATACCCCTTTCTTTCTCTTTTTTTTGAATTTTTAATAAGGTAATCTTTTGATTAACAGTCATTATGAATCCTAACGATTGTTAGTCGTAGAAATACTACACTTTTTCAAATTTTCAATCAGATGTTATTTTGATATCGCATTTACTTCTATCTTTGGTGATATAGAAAAGAACCCATCAACAAATCACAAAATATTAACGATTAAAATTTACGATCATGGCAGAAAGAAATTCAAGAGGAATTTTAAAATTCAACAACGGAGAAGGACAAAAATTATTAAAGCTTAATTACAGCGTAGCAAGAGCTACAGACGTTTCTGGACGTGTAGCATCTGATCCTTCCAACGCTCTTATCAAGATTACCGTAGAAGCTACAGAAAAATCTGATATTCTGGAAAGTCTTCTTAACGGAAAGTACAAACCTACAGTGGGTGAAGTAACATTCAACAAATCTCATGAGGAAGGAACATTAACAACATTGAAATGGCAAAACGGGTATGTAATCCAGCATGAAGTAGACTTCGATGCAGTGGATGACAACAGTATGTACATCAGCTTTGTTATAAGTGCTGAGCAAATTGACCTAGGAAACTCTGCTTATGACGGAGCATGGCCTTCAGCATAAGAATCTGATTTCTTAAAATTAAATCAACATAAAACAGAATGGTATTCCGAAATGAAGAATATTATTCTGTTTTTTCGTCTCAAATCGTTTTGTCAGGATATTAAATATACTGATGAATTTTCTCATGAAATTCTCATGATTTTAAAGTATTAAATTAATAGAAACAGGTTTTATGTTGTGATAAATTTATAATTTTATATAAAGGTTGTTTGTTTTTAGATTTTTGTATCAAAAAATAACAGCCCACCCAAACACTTTACATAATATGAATAATAATACCTCGAATTCCGAAAAGATTTCGGAGAATCATATTCCTGGAATCAACCGTGTGGTGAAGCTGGATATTGTGATTGAAGGCAAGATGATAAAGCATTTTAAGCATTTTCGTCTAGAGCAAAGTGTGAAGAAACACCATTATTTTGAACTTACATTAGCCCATGATACCTTAGATGGAGTACAAAACCATGACTTGGAAGAGGCTCAACAGTTTCTTGGAAAGCGTTTAACCTTAGTTTTCAAATATAAGGATGTAGAGGGAAGCCCCGAAAGAACTTTTGTAGGAGTCATTACAAAAGTTGGATTCAGTCAGGAAAATCACAGCCTTGGAAATATTGTCTTGAAAGGATATAGTCCCACCATGCTATTGGATGCAGCTCCTCATACCCAAAGTTTTGGAGGGGGTCAGCCCGTTAATATGGGGATCATTGCCACGAATGTCATTAAGCAGGGAATTGAGGGGAGTAAGTTTGATGTAAAAATTAACGCAAAGGCATCATCTCAAATCCTTTACAGCTCTCAATATAACGAAACCCATTACAATTATCTCTGCAGAATGGCAGAGGCCTATGGAGAACAATTTTATTATGACGGTGAAGTTCTGCACTTCGGAAATATGCCCCCTCAGGATAAAGCACTGGAACTGATCTACGGAAGCAATGTATCCGATATTAATGTTGAATTGAAAGCAGTTCATATTAAACCTAATTTTTACGGATATAACAGCAGTTCAAATACTAAGCTTGCCTCTGGGGAAACCCCCATTAAACATGTGGGAAATCTGGCAAAAACAGCTTATAAGAATAACGATAAAATATTCAAGACTCCATCATTGCAAGTCGCTCCAATAAAGGCGGCAACCGATATGGATGTGGTGATCTCCCAAACCAGTACTGCAGGAAGTAAAGCGGTGGATGTCTTTACCGTGTCTGGTGGTACAACGATTCCTTTTTTATATCCGGGATGTGTTGCGGATATCAATATGCGACAAACTGACACTAATAAAACCTCTTATTTTACCAAGCTGATGATGACAGAGGTGATTCATGAAGTGGATGCATTAGGCCGTTATAAAGGAAGATTTGAAGCCATTGCCTCAGATACAGGATATATTCCAACGCCTGATTTTACTGTTCCCATTGCAGAACCACAGATGGCAACGGTAATATCTAACACAGATCCGCTTGCACAGGGCAGAATTACCGTAAAATTTGACTGGCAGCTACACGATACAACCAATTTCATTCGCATGATGGCCCCCGATGCAGGAGGAACAGATCAAATTACCCAAAACAGAGGATATGTAGCCATACCTGAAGTTGGAGATCAGGTGATGGTAGGTTTTGTGCACAATCATCCGGACCGTCCTTTTGTAATGGGAGGAATGTTTCATGGAGGAACAGCCCTTGGAGGCGGAGTGGATAATCATTTAAAATCCATACAGACCAGAAGCGGAATCAGGGTTTTAATGAATGATGCAGAGGGAAGTGTAACCATTATTGACCCAAGCGGCAATAATTATTTTATGGACGGAAAGGGAAATATTACTGTGACAGCTCCTAAAAATATGACTTTCAATGTAGGTGAAAACCTTGCTATTAACGTAGGAAATGATATGAAGACCAGTGTGGGAAATGATAACGCCATTACTATCATCAATAATCATAAGTTTACCTCAAAAAATTATAAGCAGACGGTTAACGAAAATAAAACGGTTAATATAACAGGCGACTTAAAGGAAACCACCTCTACCACCACTCATAAAGCTAAAAATGGAGATATCCTATTGCAAAGCTCCGGTGTAGCTAAAATGCTTGGTAAAGTAGATGCCAAGGTGAATAAGGGATAAAATAAACATATAAAATTAATTGCATATTATTTTTAAATAAATAGTTGCAATACATTCATAATGAATAAAATAATAAAATATCTATTAGGCTTTTTGTTCTTTACTCAGATCTCGTGTCAGGAAAAAAAAGACCCCAAAAAAACTGAACCAATGACAAAATATGAATGGTCCGAAGGGAGATCTGCATCTTTGGGATATCCGATGGAAGTATATAAAGGTGGAATAGACTGTGAAGGGGGAGAATGGGTAAGTTTAGATGATGGAATGATTCCCGGAAATGATATCTGGGGAACTGTTAATAATGGAATGTCAAAAGGGTTTAAAAGTCTTCCAACCCGTCTGGATTTTATCTGGATGTCTTATATAGAAAACCAGTTCTATCTTGTAGATACAGCTATTGATACCAATAAAATTAAAGAATATTTCAGAAAAGGGTATGATGTAAAAGTAACGAATGGAAGCGGAGACATTGAACATTTAAATTATAAGACAATTTGTGTGGGAATGGCTCCCGGAGGAGTAGTGGTTCTTTGGGTTGAAGGGGTTGGAGTTCAAAAAGAAATAGGCCGGTACCAAGGGAAAAAAGTAACAATTCCTGAATCGGAGATTGCAAAATTAGACAGCCATCAGAATCGTTTTTGGAGAAAGGATTATCTGGATATGGTTCATACCCGTGAGCAGATTATTCCGGCAAAAGTGAGAGAAGAAAATAAGGGAAAACCTATTCCGTTTGGGCTTTGGGATACCTATAGAATACGATACAACTGGAAACCTGTTTTTGAACTTCCGGAGAAAGCTAAATTAAACCCTTTGGCTAATGTGAAATTATCAACACTTAATGGAGAAAAAGAACAGTTTGATACTGCTAAAGCGCCATTAGCCGAAAACGAACCAAGAGCAATACCAAGAAGAATTGTATTTGATTTTGTAGGGGCTGACGGTAAAGAATATGGCGCCAATTGTGATTTAAATGAGAAATCAAGCTTTGAAGCATTTAAAATCGTATTTGGTGATAACCCCAATTCAACCAAAGCTGATATAGTCATTAAAGTAAACGAGGCCAATAGTTATTTTACCATAAAACTGAAAGGTGAAAACGGTAAAGAAGCTTTCATAAAAGCAGACAAAATAGAGGTTTTTTAAAACAAATAGTATGGGAAAGACTTTTGTATATAACACAGGTAATGCAGAACCTCCTATAGATGAATTCCATTTGGAAATAGGAGTCTTTTTCGATGGTACTTTAAATAATCTAAAGAATACTGAGCTACGGGAGAGCTACAGAGATGGAAAAAATAAAATTGAAAGTACAGACTCTGTAGAAGTAATAGAAGCCAAAGAAAAAGCCATAAAAGCAACAAGAGAAAAGCAGGAAAAAGAATTTGAAAATTTGGATGATAAAGATAATTCCGAATATGCTCAGTATCTCAGGTCCAGTCACAGAGGATGGCTGGATAGTCAGGGTGTAGATAATAGTTTTAGTAATGATCATACCAATGTAGCCCGTATGTACAAAAGCTGTGAGCAGAAAAAATACGGAGTCTACGTAGAGGGAATTGGTACCCTGAATAATAATAGAGATGTGGATGACGGATTTCAATACGGATCCGGCAAATCAGGGGTAAGGGGTAAGGTAAGAATCGGCTGTGAGCTGGTTGCAGATAGAATTAAAGACCTTTTGCTGGAAGTAAATACTAAGAAGAAATTAACAAAAATCATAATAGATACATTTGGTTTTAGCCGTGGTGCCGCTGCTGCAAGAAACTTTGCCTATGAGATTAATGGAAACAAAAGAACACAGGATATTGAGATCAAAAAATCAAGAAAAGTAGTTGGATATAGAGAAAGTGGATCCTATGGAAATGATGCATTGGTTGCAGAATATGAAGATACCTGGCTGGATAAAGATAAAATAGAAGTAGATCCAAAATATCTTATAGATGGGAAGCTTCCTAAATTCGGGTTTTTAGGATACTATCTTTTAAGCAAAAAAATAGTATCCGTTAAGCAGTTGGATGATTTGGATCTGGAAGTTCGTTTCATAGGAGTATACGATACCGTTTCCTCTTATGAAGAATTTGGTGATATGGGTACAATGGAAAGAGTAGGGTATAGAGGAATACTGCACGCTTCCATAGGTTCTCAGTTTAACTTTGCGGATGATGTGGAACAATTACAGCTACGAAATCCCGGACCATTCCGTAAAGCAGTTCATTTTACCGCAGAGAATGAACATCGTGAGAATTTTTCATTGACAACATTTACTGCAAAAGGGGTAAAAGATCCAAAAGATAATCCGCATGTTATTGAAAAAGAATTTCCAGGTGTTCATTGTGACATTGGAGGAGCTTACGAAAACGGAACAGAAACCGTAGACGAAATAGAAACCTCCAACCATAAACCACTTTGGGCATTGAAAAATCGCAGACAGCAGCTTATTGATGAACATTGGTTCAAAGATCCTCAGATTACGATCAATAATACAGCCCTTAATATTTTAACATTTGGGAGTGCATACCGGAAAATTACTGGAATCCGGTTTTTACGAAAAGAATACAGTTATATTCCCCTTCATTTTATGGAGAAGCACGGAAAAGAAATATATGATCATCAGTTAGTTTCAAAAACAGAAAGCAGTTACTCTATAACCCACGATGAGAATTTGGTTGCGGCAAAAAACAGATTGAAACAATATGTTTTTGACGGTGGAGAACCATGGACATTTGTTAATGACGAAGAACTTAAAAAGGAAAAACAAAGAATAGCTGCCAATGAGCCTGTTCAGCATCCTACAACAACCATTGAGAACGGAGAAAAGATTACGAATATCCCTGGTATGAACATTCATGTAGACAGATGGCAGGATTTATTAAGAACTTTAAGAAACGGATATCTTCACTGGTCAGCCAACAGAGACTGGATGGGAATGGATCCGAATAGTGATTACAAAAGAAAGGTATATTAAGAAAGATGTCCAATATATTGCAGAATCTTCATCAGAAAACATTTCGGTTGGAGACCATTGTCACAGAACAGAAAAATCCATTTTACTCCATTAAGAAAAGCTATGCAAGAGAAGTTGAGGTTTATTATTATGGAAAAGTAGAGGATGAACATGACTTTCAGATTTTAGTTACTGATTTTAAGTTTTCTGAGGAAGAGGGGACAATGGATAAGTTTTTAAAAAAGATCAGTTATTTATTTGATGAAGTAGAATGTAAAGTAGATGCAGAGGGAAATATTACTTCGGTAGATAATTTGCTTTTTTTGAGAGTAAGATGGGGTAAGATTCAGTCAGATTTGTCTGAAACACATCAAGGAGAAGCGGTAGACCGCTATTTCAGTCAGATCAGTAATCTATTGGAAGATGAAATGAAACTGATCGAATTTCTGGGAAGCTATAATATGTTTGGACTGCTTTTCAATGGCTTATTAGAATCATTTGATGCGAAAAGAAAAAGAGAATCTTCCGATGGGTTTACAGAGATTATGACACCCGTAAAAGACGGCGATAAAATGATTTTAAAGATCTCTGCTGAAAATCTGGAACAGACAAATACTGAAGATTTCAAGGGATTATTTGTATGCAAGGGAAATCATTTTGAAGAAGGATTTATAGAAATAAAAAAAGACAATTTCCATTTAAAACATTCATTATTATGGGTAGGTTAGATAACGATGGAGGAGGAGGTGCTCCGGCAACTCAGAATCCAAGTACAACACAGGACAATGACCAGATGAAGGCAGATAACAGGCAGAAGATGGATGATAAACGTGCTGAAGACGAAAGAAAAGACAAAGCCGAAGCTGGTTTGAAAGTGGTGATAGATACAGCAACCCTAGAGTGTACACAATGTACCAATCCCAAGGGAATAATGGTCGTGAATTATGATACTCCCACGATACAGGAAAAGAAAACCGCTACTGTAAAGGAAAAAGGTCCTAAAAGCTTGGTTTTTACAGGAAACTGCCTTAAAAGCCCTTATGCTAAACTCCCTTGTGCTACGGTAATGAATTTAGGAGAGTGGAAAGGGGTAGGAACTTACCAGTCTCAGGAACAACTTGTCCTATTACAGCAAAGCACCATCCCCTGTAAATATGGTAAAGTTGATATTAAAATTACAGACAGCGGACAAATTCATCAGCCGGAAAGCATTGAAGCCAAAGGAGCACCGGTGCCGGAACAAAAAGATGACGGAAAATGTTTCTGTGACAGAGATATAACGTTAGATGAATTAAAATTAATAGTAAAGCAACTCAGAGCATCCGAAAAGAAAAAATCCACTGCAATATTTGCTGATGAAAACTGTCCCTTACCGGAAGCAGATTCTACCTATGAAAGGTTGCTTCAGGAAATAAATGCAATGTTTAATACCTACCATATCAATACCTGTATAAGGAAAATACATTTCTTCGCTCAATGTTACCATGAAACAGCCAGGTTGGGAACTACTTTGGAGTATGCAAGCGGTGTAGGGTATGACCCTGGGAATCATCCTGAATCTAAACAGCATGGGCATACTATTGTTGGAGATGGTCCTAGATATAAAGGAAGAGGAGCCATGCAGCTGACCTGGAGAGATCAACAAAAGGAATATTTCAGCTATGTAATTTCAAAAAAACCTCAATTGGTACAAGGGAAAAAAATAGATGATTTGTTTGATAGAAAGAAACAATATCAGGAAAAATACATCTATACCCGATATAAGCTTGATGAAAAAGGGCAGCCGCTGTTAGATAAAAAGAAAAAAAAGATAAAAGAAAAAGTAGTTGATCTAATTGATGTGGATGGAGCAGGGCTGCTAGCTAACAATCTGTATTTTGCGATTGACTCAGCAGGATGGTTTTGGGATATCTATAAAACTGTAGAATATAGCGCAAAGGCCAATAAAACCAAATACAAGGAAATTTTACATAAAAATTTAAATGAAGTTTCCGATTATGGTGATAAATATCTCTCTATAATATCAAAATTCGTGAATGGTGGCGGGAATGGAATGGCGGAAAGAAACGTTTATTATAACGAACTAAAAACGAACGTATTTAAGTTTAACACAAAATGCATCAACCGTGATAAAATTAAAAAATAATATATTAAAGACAGTATCCATTCTTTGCTTATTTTCTTTAAGCTTCCTATCGGCCCAATCCAATTATTATGATTTGGATAGTGATAACCTCCAGGATCATGTGATGCTGGAAAATGGTTTGGTAACGGTTCATTTTGGAAACAAAAAGTCAGGAAGCTTTGAATTACCGGAAATTACTGCCCTTAATAATACAAGCATTGGGTATACAAATCCCTCAGAGCTTACAATATATTATGCTGGAGACCGCGGATTATACGGAACTGTAAATGTTTTCTATAAAAAAGAATGGTGTATAAAAAATATCAATTTCTATAATCCATGTCAGGAATGCGAAGATCAGAATTTTAAAATCCTGACAAAAAGCATTAACCTTCCAGTTAAAGATATAGATTCTGAGAAGCTGGAAATTGATTCAAAAGGATTTAAATCACTAACATTTTTTGATAATCAGGGAATACTCAAACCTTATAAAGACCTTAAGAAGCTTTATGCAGATTTATCTGGGTATTCTTTGCTTGCCTATCGTTTTAATGAAACAATATTACTGAATTTTAAAAAGAAATTTCCTTTATCTCAAAGCAATCTGGATGACTATAATAACATAGCATTTGCCCTTTCAAAAAATGGAAATCAGAAGACGGCTATTGAGCTTTTGAAACAGATTATTGCCAAATTTCCAGGCAGAACCGTTGCATATCTTAACCTTGCAGACAGTTATTGGAATATAGGTGAAAAAGATGAAGCAATAAATAACTATAAGGAATATGCCTCTTTAATGAAAACTCAAAAAAAGGAGCTTACAAAGATTCCCGGGTATGTTCATGCAAGAATAGAATCAAAATAAAATTTCTTCTAACTACAAACTCTCTTTTTCATGATATTGATTGCGTGCGGCTTTGTAAAGAATTTTAAAGGAATAATATGGTTCTCTCTTATTTTGATAAGCGTTTTTTTCAATGCTCAGGAAGTGAAAATTTGGAATAATATATTAAAAACCAATATTATAATATATCAAAAAGTAACTGATGATAGTACCTATTTATTTATCAATAAAAAAGAAAATAAATGGTTGGGTAAAAATGTAAATATTAAAACCGTTAATTATTGGAATAATTCCTCAATAGATATTTCTGCTGATTGCTGTAAGAAAAATGCACTCATTATTAAGCGAACCTTTTTAGGAAATAATATTGTTGGAGATGAACTTTACTTCAAAAAAAACAAGAATAAGTATTATTTTAATATCCTTAAAGAGTTTGAACAGAAGTCAGAATAAAATGATAAAAAATGTCTTATTGACTTTTTTACTGTTAACGGCAAACAGTATTTTCTCACAAACTAAAAAGAAAATGCCTGTTTTACCAATTTCCCAATCATATTCATTGGGCTTTAAGACCTATGATAAAGAATTTGAAATGTATCAAAATCCTTTTATCGTAAACAAAGGGAAAAAGTATAAAATACAGGGATATGGCAGTGCCAATTACTCAGACGGGAAAATTTTGGGAATATCTCCTGACAAAAGATTTATGGTATTGGATCATATTTCAAAAGGCTACGTTGAGGATGGTCTCAATAAGCGGCTGTATGAAAATTATGTATGTGTAATTGTTGATGTTTTCAAGAAGAGCGTAGTTAAGTATATGCAGGGAGATTGTAGTGGAAGTTGGAGTAAGGATAATAGGTGGGTTAATGGTGGCAAGGTTATTTTTTAAATAAACGAAAATAATTAATCATATTTCATAATATAGTGAAAATATGTTTAGTAAGGCTCAATCAGAAAAATATTTTTCGTATAAAGGAAAAAATTATGAGCTAAAAGCGTATACAACGGCTACCCAGGTTATTGTTTCGTTGAAAGAAATATAGAGAAATATTTATTATTTGATAATATTAAAAATACAATTTTGCACAAAAAAATAGCAGAGAACAATACATGTTCTCTGCTAATTATTAATATATTGAGAAAGAAGCTTTTAAACTTCCGTCTTAATTTATGCTACTTTCACGTTAACTGCGTTAAGCCCTTTGTTACCGTTTTGTACGTCAAATGTTACGACATCGTTTTCACGAATATTGTCTACTAAACCTGAAGTATGTACGAAAATATCCTGACCTCCATTTGAAGGGGTAATAAAACCAAATCCTTTGGCATCGTTAAAGAATTTTACTGTTCCTTGTTGCATTGTATTATAAAATTGTTGTATTTACTAATAAATTGTTTTTGGCTGCTGCCATTACTGTGTTGGTAAAACCCAAACAGTTTTTTTATTACGCTAGTTTTACGTTGATTGCGTTAACGCCTTTTGCCCCGTTTTGTACGTCAAATGTTACGATATCATTTTCACGAATATCATTTACTAAACCTGAAGTATGTACGAAAACATCTGGACCTCCGTTAGAAGGGGTAATAAAACCAAATCCTTTAGCATCATTAAAGAATTTTACTGTTCCTTGTTGCATTGTATTGTATTATAAAATTATTGTATTTACTGATAAATTATTTTTGGCTGTTGCCATTACGGGATTGATAATTACATCAAAACAGTAATAAATCGATTTGTGAACAAGAAAATGATGTTGGTATTTTTAGAATCTTGAAAGTATCCAAGTTGAAAAAAGGTACTGCACCTGTTAAGTTGATGACAAAAATTAGCGGCTGTAAAAGCGAAGACTGATGGAGAATTGTAAGTTCAAAAATTTCAGAAGAAGCGTCGGCAGGAGCCTGATTATTTTACAAATGTAAGCATAATTTATTGAAAACAAGCAATTTTCTATTTTAATTCATTTTAATCTCGAGCTCATCTTTCAATGGGATGCTGTTTATTTTGATCATTATATAGTTGTAATAAGGTGTAAATCCCACTGCCTTACAAACTATATGAGACTCTATTTCCTGTTTATCTTTCATAACATAAACTATCAATTATCTCTATCCTGTGGACCTGAGCCATGAAGAAAAACAACTAATTTTTTTTGATCATTCTGTAACGGGTATAAAAAACTTCTTTTATTTCAATGTTATTACTTTTCTGAATATTTATTTTAGATTTTTCAAATTCTGAATAGTAATAATAAGTACTATTCTTATTGTTAATTTCTATAATATTTTTAAAATTACCTAACTTTTTTTGAATTTGTTCAGGTAGTGATTTAAGTTCACTTAATGGGATTTGGCTTGAAATAGAAGAATCAAATAGGGCATAAGATATTTTAAATATCTTTATCTATAAATAGAGCTTTAATAAAAATATTTCCAATCTCTTTTTTCACAAATTTTTCTATTTCCTCAATTACTTTCCCATTTTTACGGCTAAACAAGAACACTTAATCTTTTGCATCCCTGAGGATCTAAAATCACTAAATCATTAATAAATGCTTATAGTTCCCCAAAAACTACTTTGCTGAATGTTAGAAGTATTTTACAGGCAAAAAATTATTCACTTATTATTTTAATATATTAATTTAAAAAGTTATATAACTAATATATTTGATTTATATGCGACCTACTTTTGTAATATTTATTAGTTTATGATATACAAAAAAGTATTCATATATTTAAATCTAATAATCTCAAAAACGATCGTTTTATTTTATCTTCCAAAAATTGTAATGATACTTTTTAAATGATTTTTACTCTTTTCAGTAATTAAAGGAGAAGATATTTTATCTATCGCAGATTTTAAGTTAACCAAGTCCACTTCATTTTCTACAATTAAATGGGTTATATCATTAAAATCGAACGACAATGCAACTTTTTTTAAAAGTGGTTTTTTTCTATTTTCATCCTTCTCCCTCCAAATATTAAATTGTTCACATGTCATATAATGCTCATTAGAAGTTTGAAGCTCTGAAGGTACAAAGCACCATTCACGTTCATCATAAAACCTATAATTTAGGGTCGTCTCATCCTTTCTAATTAAATCAGCTTCATAAGGTTTGACATAAAAAGGCATATACTGCCCGAACGTTACTATTTTCCCTAAAGCCTCTATCCGATCAAGCATTTCCTCGATAGATCTATTCATATTATCTTTCTCTTCTAACCCCAATGAATCGTCAGACTTCATTCTATTAAATAAAATTGTAAGTTCTTCCACACTTTTATTAACCAGATGAACACCAGCATCAGTTCCTTTATAAGCTGTGATAAAGCTTTTAGCAATAGAAGAGTTTCTTTCTATATAAAGAACCGGATTTAATTGGTTCCTCTTCCCCCATTCTTTACTTAATCCGATACAATATTTGCCGTAATGAGTATATTGCCGTATTGTTTCTTCCGGTATATCACAAAAGCTAATTTTAGGAACAGGAAGGTAATACGAAAGATTTTGATACTGAAAACTCTCAATACAATAACTACCATAAAACTTATCTTCTAATATTTTTATAATTACTTCCAAGTTCTTGGTAAAATGAAGCAAGGAATTTGATGATTTTTGCATTTACTTATTTTTATCAATAATAGTAAAAAAAATAAGTTACTAGAAAAGTATTTTCCTTTTAGCCAATACTCGAAAACAACTATTTTCATCTAAAGGGAATCATAAAATTTCGTTTCATAAATCGACCATTAAAAAAATAGCTTTCTGGTATTTAGAATAAGTTAAGCCAATATAAAAAATATAAGGAAAAGGGTAAATTCGTAATTAAATACTAAATAGATAATAATAGTTTAGAGGATGAGTATTATTTTAAGTGAAAAAAATAGGCTTCCTTTTGGTGATTCTAAAAATCAAAAACCTCTGAAATTAAAAAGACTTCAGAGGTTTTTTAGACCCAACACTGCCGAAATATCGAAACGTTTTGTTGAAGATTTGGTGAAATTAATAGAATTACTTTGATAACTTTTCTATTTTGTTATCATGATTTGCTATCATAATTACACGGAACATAGAAATAAAATAATGAATACTATAAAATAAGAATTTAGACTTATAGAAATAACTGATAGGTCTTAGATATTAGCTATTGTGGTATTACCTATTAGAAATTGTCAGATAGGTTATTGTGTTTTATACACTGTTATAAGATTACTTTTGTGAATAATTTTAATTAAGTTAAGTAATGAATAAATTATTTTTTTTTGCAGTATTTTTTTCTACTGTTGGTGCAGCCAATGCACAGCAAAAATTTAATCCACCTAAAACACAAGCGATCCCAGTATTAGAAACTATTCACAATGTTACTCTTACTGATAATTATCGATGGTTGGAAGATAAAAAAGATCAGAAAGTTATCGAGTGGACTAAAGAGCAACATGATTACGGTATAGAGTATCTAGCTAAAACCCAAAAGGAGCATCCTGGTCTAAAAAAACAGATTGCGGCTTATTTGGATATGGGCTATGAGGGACCTTTAAAAAGTATAGGAAAAAGAACTTTTCAGACTATTCAGCGTAAAGGGGACAAGCATTCTAAAACATATACTATTCTTAATGGGGAAAAAATATTGATTTGGGATCCGATGCAGATTGATAATAGTGGCAATATATCTACTGTTGGGATTAGCTATAGCTACGATGGTGAGAGAGCTGCCGTATCAACTCAAAAAAGTGGTGCAGAAGTTAAAACTGTTTATTTTATCGAAACCAGAACGGGTAAACAATTACATAATCCATTGACTAATATATCAGCTTTTCAATGGACCAAAGATCAAAATCATGCTTATGTTACTTTACGAAGTGAAGAGGATATACAGAAACAGCGTCCGCTTAAAACGTATCTACTCAAAATTGGTGAACCCATAGAGAAAGGTATATTTTTGGGCACGACAAGTGATGCTAAAGAATATTATAGCATTTTCGATAACAGATACAGTGATGTTAGCTTTAGCAGTATAGGTGATTTTTATTCTAATAGTTTGCGGATGCGTACTACAGGAAGTTTGGATGAGGGGAAATTGATATTTGAAAGCAAAGAGTATAATGCTAGTCCTCAGGCTATTGGTAATAGTATTTATATTATGACGAATGAGAATGCACCGAACTATAAAATCATGATTGCTGAAAAAAGCAAGCCTGAAAGTAAATTTTGGAAAACACTGATACCTGAAAGTGAAACTGTAATAGAGAACTATGTTGTAACCAAAAATAATATCATTGTACAGGATAAGTTTGACTTGGTTAGCCGTGTTACCATCTATGATCTGAACGGAAAAAAACTTCGAAGCATGCCACTACCTGAACAAGGGAGTATAGGAGGGATAAGTTATGACCGTGAACAAGATTCTCTTTATATATCACTTGTTACTTTTACCTCTCCTCCCAAAACTTATGTTGCATCTCCAGAGGATTATCAATGGAAGTTGTATTATGAGAGGAAAGATTTACCTGTTGATATGAGTAATATAACCGGTGGAATTAAATTTTACACTTCTAAGGATGGGAGCCGTGTACCTGTATTTGTAACCCATCGTAAAGATATTAAAATGGATGGAAATAATCCTGTACTGCTTACAGCATATGGTGGTTTTCAGTCTGGAATTAAGCCTGGCTATATGGGATATTATGCTGCGTTTATTAACGCGGGTGGAGTAGTGGTTGAACCGGGAATCCGGGGAGGTGATGAATTTGGAGAGCAATGGCATCTGGATGGTATGTTGGATAAAAAACAAAACAGTTTTGATGATTTTTACGCATGTGCAGAATGGCTGATAAAAGAAGGATATACTAATCCAACAAAAATTGTTGCAAGAGGGGGTAGTAACGGAGGGCTATTAATGGGGGCAGCAGCGACCCAAAGACCAGATTTATTTAAAGCCATTGTGTGTGAAGTTCCTTTATTGGACATGTTACGTTATCATAAGTTTCTTATTGCCCGTTATTGGATTCCGGAATATGGCTCCTCTGAAGATCCTAAAGCTTTTGAATGGCTAAGAAAATATTCACCTTATCATAATATCAGACCTGGTGTGAATGTACCATCAATGCTTGTTATGTCAGGTGCAAATGATACACGAGTAGATCCTATGAATGCTAAAAAATTTGTTGCAGCATTGCAAAATAATCCTGGACAAACTAATCCTGTTATTCTGCATATGAATTATAACAGTGGTCATGGTAGTGGTCAGGATACACAGCAGGCAATTGATAATGCAACATTTGTTTTTGAATATATAATGAACCAATTGGGGATGTAAATATTATATTTGGATATGTGAATAATGTGTATTCAAAATGCAATAATCGATTTCGAGTTGTTTTTAATATGCAATTTTAAAAACAACAACAATGAGAAATTGTATTATAGGCTCCAAGTGGAACTCCGTATTTGTAAGAGCATATACCAGAATACATTTTGGATATTTGGAATATATAATTCAACATAGCAGGCCGAGGCCTGGTCAGGACAGCTTTAAGCAAGGTTTTTAACCTTGCTTATTTCTTTTTAATTCTATCAAATTCTTTTTTTGAATTAAATATTCTATTTTCTGATATCAAAAATTATGTATAGTTGTTGGCTTTTAATGTATAAAGAAAAACAGCCACCCTTTTGACACCCTAAAAATCAAAAACCTCTGAAAATCAAATGATTTCAGAGGTTTTTTGTACCCAGGACCGGGATCGAACCGGTACTCCTAAGAACTGGTGTTTGAGACCAGCGCGTCTACCAATTCCGCCACCTGGGCTTGATGTTTACTCCAAACGTGATGTTTGTTTCAAATTGGTGTGCAAATATAGGAACTTTTTTCAATGTTCAAAAGCTTTTTAAAGAAAAATTTTTAAAAAATTATTTCCAAACCATCGTAGGCAAGGTGCATTCCGGACGGAAGCTGCTTATCTTCAATATCATGCAATCCCAAATGATGACTGATATGGGTTAAAAATAATTGCTTAGGTTTTAGCTCCTCAAACAGCTTGATAACATCAGGAAGGATAAAATGGGCCGGGTGTGGGTCAAATTTTCTAATACAGTTTAGAATTAAGACGTCCAGATTCTTCAGTTTTTCCTTTTCCGTATCAGAAATAAAACCTGCATCTGTAATGTAGGCAAGCTTTTTAAACTTATACCCAAACACAGAAATTTTATAATGAATAACTTCAACAGGGGTAATCTCTGTATCCAAAACCTGAAACGGCTTGTTTTCAATTTCGTGAAGCTCAAAGGCTGGTGCTCCGGGATATCTTACATCTGCAAAAGCATAGGGAAAACGATTTTTTATTTCGTGGGCAACCCTCGAATAGCAGTAGAGTCGGACATCTTTCCCGCTTTTAAAAATGAGTGGACGCATGTCATCAAGCCCAATTACATGATCATTATGCTCATGGGTAATCAGTGCAAGATCTACGGTATGTTCATGATTGGTAAGCATTTGCTGCCTGAAATCCGGACCACAGTCGATGAGTATTTTTTTATTTTCCTCCGTAGTCACCATCACGGAAGAACGCAAGCGTTTGTCCTTGGGATTTTCGGAAATACACACCTCACAGGTGCAGCCAATAACGGGCACACCTTGGGAAGTACCTGTTCCTAAAAATTTCAACTTCATTTTGTTTTGAGGTTGGTTTAATTTTGGTAAATTTACAAAAAATTTCATGTCCTAATGTATCAGAAACTAACTCCTAAACAAAAAGCATTAACAATTAATCTAGATCCTACTATTTATGGTACTTTCGCAGAAATTGGAGCAGGGCAGGAGACTGTTCGTCACTTTTTTAGAGCAGGGGGGGCTTCCGGTACGATTGCTAAGGCAATGTCTGCCTATGACAAGGATTTTAGTGATGCCATCTACGGAAAGGAAGTAAAAAACAGATATGTTACCCAGAACAGACTTCGTAAAATGCTTCGCTATGAAGTAGCATTGATCGAGGAAAGAATTTCAAGGGATAACAATCCGGATAGAAAGTTCTTTTCCTATGCCAATACCGTAACTACCATCAATTTTGATAAAACAGTAAAAGGTCATGGTTGGGTAGGTATTCGTTTTCAGGTAAAAGAAAATGAAGATTACAATGAGATTGTAATTCACGTAAAGTTCAAAGAAAATGATGCTACCTTACAACAGGAAACCTTAGGAAATCTTGGGGTAAACCTTATTTTCGGAGCTTTCAATTACTACGACAACCCGAGAACATTAGTAGAATCTCTATATGATGATGTGGCAAAAGATAACCTTGAAATTGATATGATTGATTTCAGTGGTCCTGCTTTTGAATATGTAGATAATAGATTGATGTCTCTTCAGTTGGTGAAAAACGGAATGACTGATGCGGTGATCTTTAACTCTCAGGGGAGTAACATGCTTCCTGCAGATGTATTGTACAAAAAAAATATTTTTGCGGTAAGAGGAAGTTTCAGACCCGTTACCAAAGTAAATATTGACATGCTTCAAAATGGTATGGATATGTTCTTCAAGGACGCCATCTGTACCCACGAAGAAACAGAAGTCCTTATTGAAATTACTATTTCCAATCTTAGGGCAGACGGGGATATTGACGAAAGGGATTTCCTGGATAGAGTAGATATTTTAGGAAAACTAGGATATACAGTTATTATTTCAAACTTCTCAGAATATTATAGACTCATCGATTATTTTGCATCTTATACAAGTGGAGATATTGGTGTTGCAATGGGCGTAAATAACCTATTGATGGTATTTGACGAGAAATATTATAAAAATCTTTCAGGAGGAATCCTTGAAGCATTTGGTAAGTTTTTCCGAAACGGAATGAGGGTATATCTGTATCCTTATAAAGATCCGGAAACGCACCAGTTATTAGACTCTTCAAATCTTAAAGTAGAAGAAAACCTTAAGGAGTTATACAAATATTTCAAACGTAACAACCGTATTGTAGATATTACCAATCATAACCCTGAATTTTTGGAAATTTACTCACGAGAAATATTGAGAAAAATAGCATGCTGTGTTAAAGGTTGGGAAACACAGGTTCCAGATGGGGTTGCCGAAATGATCAAAGAGCGTGGAATGTTCGGATATAAAGACGAACTTCCTTTAAAACAATTCTCTTAAAAAAAATAAAACAATGTCAGAATTAAAGAAAAGACTTTCCTCCATTCTTGAAAGTCCTAAACACAATACAGAAGAGAAACTTGAAAAAGTTTGTCATTTATTGGATCAGGAGATTTCTTATTTCAACTGGACCGGTTTCTATTTTAAAAATGGAGATAAGGATGAATTAATCCTTGGCCCTTACGTAGGAGCACCTACAGATCATACCATTATTCCTTATGGAAAAGGTATTTGCGGTCAGGTTGCTGTTTCCAATGAAACATTTGTAGTCCCTGATGTACATGAAGAAAGCAACTACTTAAGCTGCTCAATTGATACAAAGGCGGAAATTGTAGTTCCAATCTTTAAAGATGGAAAAAATATCGGTCAGATTGATATTGACTCCCATACCGTAGATCCTTTTACCAATGAAGATCGTGAGCTATTGGAATGGCTTTGTAACGAAGTTTCCAAGATTTTATAATTGAAATTCAATAAGAATAAATAGATAGACTCCAGCTTTTTTAGTTGGAGTTTTTTATTGAATAGCTTATTTATGATGGATTATTGGTGGTGATGACAAACATGATTAAAGGTTCATTTCCTGTATTTTCAACAGAATGATAGCCCATAGAGCTGATGGCTGTAATATCTCCTTTTTGGAGCATTTTTTTGCGCACTGGACCCTGTGTTCCGGTTCTCTCACGATACGCTCCGGTTCCATGTACTACAACATACAATTCCTCTTCATTCCTTGCATTGTGAGTATGAAACCCCGATTCGTCACCATTGTTCAATAAAACCATATAAGCAGCCAGACGGTTATTGGCTAATTCTTCCTGATCAAACATTTGTATCATATATACAGTTCCGTTTCCGCCATACATATTTTCGCGTTTATCAATGCGCATGAAAGTTCGCTCTTCCTTTTCAAATGCCATGACATATAGGTTGATATATTTTGAAATTTCTTGTATAACATGATCAAATTCTGCTCCTTCAGATAATATAATTGTACCAGACATAAGGGGGTAAATGTTTAAAGTTTGGGGTTAAAAAAATCAACTTTGCTGCATGAGATGAATTTCTGCCAGTAATTCCTTGAAATAATTCTCACATTTTGCAATATGTGTTCCATACCAGGAAAATGCCTCACCATCTACAATCATCATCTTTTTATCAGGGTAAAAGGCTTGCAGCTCTTCAATATGTTTTTCTTTAAAAGGAAACGGTTCAGAAGAAAGCATGATTAGATCAGCATCTGCCAGATCTTCAGTCTTGATTTCAGGATAGCGGGTTTTGTCTTTAAAAATATTTTCAAAGCCGATTTCTTTTAAAATCCTATTGATAAAAGTATCTCCACCAATGGTCATGTAGGGGTTTTTCCAGATAAGATAGGCTGCTTTTACAGGAGTTTCAAGTTTCGCCTGATGAAGAATATCGTAAATTTTAAGATTGAATAATTGTGCCCTCTCTTCCTTTCCTAAAAGCTTTCCAAGATTTTTGAGGAGATAATAATTGTCCTCAATGGTTTCAACATTGGTTACCGTAACCTTAAAGTCATCCATTAAAGCTTCCACCTGCTCCTTGATGTTTTCCTCCTTATTGGCGAGAATCAAATCAGGCTGTAAAGCTTTTATCTTATCAATATTAATGTTTTTTGTTCCTCCGATTACGGTTACATTCTTTACCCTGTCCTGAGGATGAATACAGAATTTTGTCCTGCCTACCACTTCATTTTCGGTCAGTCCTAAGTCAAATAGAGCCTCAGTAATAGAGGGTACAAGTGAAACGATTTTCATATTGGCATTTTAGAAGATGCCTAAAATTACAAAAGTTTTCCGGTTAAGAAAAGTCCGGCTACCGTAAAATAAATAATAAGTCCCGTAACGTCTACTAAAGTTGCCACAAAAGGAGCAGAAGAAGTAGCTGGATCCAGGTTTAATTTCTTTAAAACAAACGGAATCATGGAACCTGATAAAGTTCCCCACAAGACGATAGCAATAAGAGAAACAGAAACACTTAATCCTACATAAACCCAGTACTGCCCGTAATCGAAAAGTCCTATTTGCTGCCAAAGCATAATTCTGATGAATCCGATGGTTCCCAGAATAAGTCCCAGGCATATTCCTGAGATAATTTCCTTTCGCATCACATACCACCAATCTTTCAATCCGATTTCCTGGAGAGCCATGGCACGGATAATTAATGTTGCAGCCTGTGATCCCGAGTTTCCTCCACTGGAAATAATCAGGGGTACAAATAAAGCCAGAACAACTGCTTTTTCAATTTCTTTATCGAAATATCCCATTGCAGAAGCAGTAAGCATTTCGGAAACAAATAAAATGATCAGCCAGGTTGCCCTTTTTTTGATCATTTCTGTCCAGGAAGTTTGGATATAGGGAAGATCCAGGGCTTCCAATCCCCCGAATTTCTGAATATCCTCCGTGTTCTGTTGTTCAATCTGGTCAAGAATATCATCTATGGTTACAATTCCTACCAAAACACCTGCTTCCGTAATAATGGGAAGGGCACCACGGTCATACTTTTCAAAGTAGGTAACTGCATCCTCTTTTGAAGTTGTTGTAGTAATCGCTACAAAGTGATTATCTGTAATGTCAGAAACTAAAGTATCCTCTTCTTCCAATAGTAGTGTTCCGATGGCAAGGTCATCAATCAGGCGATTTCTTTCATCCACTACATATAGATAATTCATGGTTTCCACTCTTTTTCCTACCTTTTTTATCTGCTGAAGACATCTCTTTACAGTCCATTCCTTACGAATTTGGATATAATAGGGAGTCATCAGACGGGCAATAGAGTCAGAATTATAGCCCAATAGCTTTAAGGCAATTCTTCTTTCCTGTGGGTTAAGGTGATTGATGGAATACTTAATCAGTTCATCAGGGAAATCCTCAAAAAGAGCAGTCCTGTCATCAGGAGTCATGGCATTCAGGATCTCAGAAACCTCGTCGCTTCCGATACTTCTGATCGTATCTTCCTGAAAGTCCGGATCAAGATGGGAGAAAACCTCCGCTTTGTAATTTTTCGGAACCTTCAAAAACGCGAGAAGCCTCTCGTCAGCTGGAAGGTTGCTGAGAGTTTCGGCGATATCGGCAGGATTAAAGATAAGTTCTTCTCTAGAATTCAAAACGTGAAATTTTTAGGATATGCAAAAATAATTCAAATTTTTAAAACTGAGCCATAAACTGGGAAATTTAAGGATTAATTAAAGTGTAAAGGCATAGAATCTAAAAACAAAAAACACCTGCCAAGGCAGATGTTCAAAAATTAAATTTAAAAATATCCTTTAGTCAAGAATAGGTGGTTCACATTCTGTAATAGGAGAAGGGAGACAGAAACCTCCCGTACAACATTCTCCTGAGTCACATTGTGTGCTGTTTCTACATTTTTTAATCTGAAGGCTTCCCTTGACCTCTTTTTGTTCCTTTCTGTTCAGTTTTTTGAAATTTGGATTTTTCATGGTGGTGAAGTTTAATAATTAAAATTAAAAATTATTATTTAGTCTTCCATACAGGCGTATTCCATACAAACACCTCTACAGCAGGCTCCGTAAATGCATTCATAATGTTCGGTACACTTTCTTGGACCACTGCCTTTAATCTGTTTTGTTGCTTCTCTACTGAGTTTCTTTAAATTTTTCATACTATTTAGATTTTAATGCATCACTAAAATAATAAATATTTTTATATTATTCATCGGTTAGTGAAAATATTTTACTGATAATCAGCTTTTTATTTAGGTTTTCCTGAAAAAAAGACATCTGCTAAGAAACAGATGCCAGGGTGTATTTTTGTAGAGCCTTATTCCAATGGGCAAGGATATAAAACACATACATTATGGCAGCATGATCCGCCTGGACATTCAAAATGTTCAAAACATCGCTTGATAACTCCGCTGCCCTTAATTTCTTTTTGCTCTTGTCTGCTGATTTTTTTAAGATTTGGATTTTTCATGTGATTTAGATTTAATTGTTGAACTAAAATAGTAAATAATTTTTAATTATTCATTAATTGGTGAAAATATTTAACTGGAAGTCAGTTTGTTGTACTGTTTTGTGTGGGAAATAAGAGGATAGAAGAAAGTTGATTATTTATAAAATCAGAGATGTGGTACTGGAAGAAGACTATGAATAAGAGGAAGAGTGGCTATGAATTATTTCGGATACGATTGATGACCGGCAGACTTGCCAAAGGAGTACTGGGACGATAAAAAGAAATAAAAAGCTGTCCAATGTACATCACCGGCACTTGGCTTGTAAAGCAAAACTGATTATTCACAAGTTGCTCTATAATAGTAAAAAAAAATGAAATATTAAATGCTGAAATTAAAGCTCGTTCTCTGTAGGCTTTATTTTTCGAAGCTTTTTTATAATGTCTTTAATGGCCCCTTCGGTTCCTATTTTTATAGAGTTTACTGTAGAACCCAATAAACGCATGTTTTTGCGGTAAGTATCATGATCGGTTTCCGTGACCAGGTTTCCATCAGCACCAAAGAGCTTCATGCTTACTACAACCTGATTTGAAAATACATATTTTCCAAAACCTACCTTGAAATAGCGTACCTTGGAAACAATGGCAAAGTCTGCATCATTGTTAACACAGTAATCCACGATGGTTTTTTTATCAATACTGTCAAAGGGAATCTGAACTTCAGCACGGAGCATTTTATTTCTTCTTCCACTGAAATTGTCTGAAACGGCATCGAAAAATGCATTGTTGGTAGGTTCCTTTATCTCATCAAGATCAGGCTCTACCTCAGGGTTGAAGTATAGAACTTTCTTTATTTTATCGTCAGTATTTTTTTGTGCTTTTACGGATGCAAAACCAACGAATAAAAAAGTAGTAACTGCTGTAAAGAATATAATTTTTTTCATTTGTAATTCGAATGCAAAATTACTGCCTTTTCCTTGGATTCCATAAAATTTATTAAGAAATTTTTAACATTTTTTTCTATCAATTTTGATTTATGAAATCAATAATGTTTGCAGAATCAAAAAATAGTTGTAATTTTGCACCCGTTACATAATAATCATTAAACAATATTGGAATGTACTTAACAACAGACAAAAAGCAGGAAATTTTCGCACAACACGGGAAATCTGCACAAGACACAGGAAGCGCAGAAGGACAAATCGCTCTTTTCACTTTCAGAATTAATCACTTATCTCAACACCTAAAGGCTAACCGTCATGATTTCAACACAGAGAGATCTCTAGTGAAATTGGTAGGTAAGAGAAAAAGTTTATTAGATTACCTTAAAAAGAAAGATATCGCAAGATATAGAGCTATTATTGCTGCACTAGGTTTAAGAAAATAATCTATAAAGATTTTCAAAATAAAAGCAACTTCGAAAGAAGTTGCTTTTTTGTTTTATATTAAACTTTAATTGGAGTTAGTTTCCGGTTTTAAATATTATTTATTCAACCTTTTTTCCAATCTTCCCCAAATGTGTATTCTGAAAACTATCAGGATATTTTAATCCATAACCTAGAATTCTGTCAAAGGCAGCGTGTGAGAATAAAATGGCCCCAATCATTTGTAAATAGGGCAGGGATAAGACTGTTCCGGCAAGGTAAACAGCAATGGCTAGCCCAAGGTGATGAAAAAGATTGTAGCAAAATGCACCCACTTTATTATTAACGGTATATCCCAGCATGGAAATATCAGGAGCCAGAAAAAGCCCCGCAAACCACCACCATGAGTATTCCGTTTGAGCAAAAGCAAGTATTCCTAATAACAGAAATGCGGCATATTCAAGTTGTAACTGGATTTTCATTGGAGTAAGGCGTAAGTGTTTTATGAATAAGTAGTTTTTTTTAAAAGAAAGTTACATTTTAATCTCCTTTAAAAAAGAAAGCGGAATACCTGTTGATATCCCGCTTTTGTATAATTGAGGTAATTATTTTAATGTCCTGACTTAGATTCAGTGTTTTCTACATGTCCCAGATATTTGGTACAGTAGGCTCCGAAAATTAAAATCACCAAATAGCAGAATACAGGAATAATAAATGAGTGCTGTACTCCAAACTGATCAGCAAGATATCCCTGGAAAATAGGGACAATAGCACCTCCTAAAATAGCCATTACCACTAATGATGATCCCTGGCTGGTATATTTTCCTAGTCCTGAAATTGCCAGCGTATAGATGTTAGAGAACATGATAGAGTTGAAAATCCCGATTCCTAAAATGCTGTACATGGCCATCTCTCCATGATTTACCATTGCAGAGATCAATAATACAACATTGATGGCGGCAAAAATAGATAGTGTTCTTGCAGGAGCGGCCTTACCAATGAAGAATGCAATAAAATTAAGGACGATAAATACAAGGAAGAAGCTAATCTGAGCAAAGCTAAGATTTACAATACTGAAGATCACCAGAAATACAGCACCGGCCGCTCCAAGCATATAAATGGTCTTTTTTCCCTGACTTAAGGATTGATTTAGAGAGATGGCTCCAAGAAAACGCCCAATCATTGCCCCTCCCCAATAAAGAGAAAGGTAATTTTTACTGATAATCTCATCGAATCCCATAATTTGAGGCTGTTCAAGAAAGCTGATAATAAAGCTTCCTACGGCAACTTCTCCACCTACGTAGCAGAACATTGCAAAAACTCCAAATTTCAAATGACTATATTCTAAAGCTCCCCAACCTTTTACAATTTCTTCTTCTCCCGTTTGGAATGATGGAAGTTTCACTCTTGAGATCAATAAGGCAACCAGTAAAAGGATTCCTGCAAAGATCAGGTAAGGGATTCTTGTTGCTACTGCACTGAATGATCCGTCCGGAGCGGAAAAGAACTCAAAAATTAAGTGGCCTCCCAATACCGGAGCAATCGTAGTTCCGAATGCATTGAATGCTTGGGTCATATTTAAACGGCTGGATGCAGATTCTTCACTTCCCAGTAAGGAAACATAAGCGTTGGCCGTAATTTGCAGCACTGTAAAACCGAGTCCCAGAATAAACAAAGCGCCTAAAAACAGCGGATAATAGGAGAATGTAGCTGCCGGATAAAACAGGATACAGCCGAAAGCTGCCAGAAAAATTCCAAATAAGATTCCTTTTTTGTAACCTAATTTATTGATGGGGTCTCCCTTGGAAATAGAAATTATAAAATAGATCAGTGACCCGATAAAGTAAGCTCCGAAGAAACAGAACTGTACCAGCATGGATTCGAAAAAGGTAAGCTTGAAAAGTTGCTTCAGATAGGGAATCAGGATGTCATTCATACATGTGATGAATCCCCACATAAAAAACAGCAGGGTGATGGTAATCAATGGAACCGTATAATTCCTGCTTTGTAGTTGTACTTCTTTATTATTCATAAACATTTATTTATCTGTGGTAAGGCGAAAATGTCCTTATCTTTTTGCCTACAGCATTCTATTTTTTGAAGTAGGGCAAATATAGGGATCAGACTATATTTTTGCAATTATTTTAGCATTTTTTAAAGTGAAATGTATACTTTTTGTTTGATTAAAATATTATTTCCATTTTTTGAGACAATAATACAAAAACAGTAGGATTTTTCAATGAAATATCTTCAAAAAAAAGAGCTTTTTGGTTTTTTGTTTAAAGAAAGTTCAGGATCTTCCCATCAATCTGATTTTACGTTGGTATTTAGGGCTTTAAACATTGTTCATACCATTCGAAATGTATTTTGCCTTTGCACGTTTTTTAATAAAGTCAAAATGTCAACTCATTTTACAAAAGGTACGGAAGCAGAATGATTTTCCTCAATATTTTTTGTTTAAATGCTATAGATATTGATGATATTTCAGCCAGTCGATATACCGGTCTATCCAATGATCCACAGGCAGATTTTGAACCCCCATACCAAAACCATGACCGCCTTTTTCATACATATGCAGTTCTGCAGGCTGGCCTGCTTCCAGCCATTTGTTATAGAGTAAAATGCTTTTGGGAGCTAATTTTAACTGGTCATCACTTGCTGCACATATAAATAAAGGTAATGATTTTGAGGGTATTGGAGCATTTAAGGCGTCTTTATCAGGGCCACCATAAATGGCTGCAGCAAAATCAGGACGTGTAGAAGCATCGCTGCTATGTAAAATACTTTCTAAAACAACATTTGCTCCTGCAGAAAAACCAATAACTCCTAATCGGTTTGTTTTGATATTCAGTTCTTTGGAGTGAGCTCTGAGATAGGTTATTGCTGTTTTTATATCTTCCCCTGCCATCATTTTTATAGGCATTGTTTTGGCCTCAAACATTTTGAGATCCTTGACATTTTCCATCATTTCGCGGGCAGGATCATTAGAGTTGGTTTCCAGAAGACGGTATTTTAAAACGATGGCCGTAATTCCCTGTTCAGTAAGTTTTTTTGCTAAATCAATCCCTTCTCTGTTGATCGATAAACTTTGAAAGCCTCCCCCCGGAGCAATAAGAATTACCGTTCCGTTTGCTTTTTCTTTTGGAGCTTCAAATACCAATATAGAAGGACTGGTCACATTATATACGACTTCGGTTTTAAACAAATCAGAGTAGGTATGGGCTTCTTTCTGTTTCCATTTTTCTGTTCCCGGAGCTTTTCCACTATATAACGGAATACTTCTTTGTGCCGTTATAGTGATGATTCCTATGAGGAATAATCCTGCTGTAATTAGTTTTTTCATACTGTATATTGTTTAAATAATAAATGAACGATTCTTTTTATAAAGGAATTATCGGGCGTATTTCTGAGTTCTCGCATCTTTAATCACACCTGACCAGTTCAGTCCATATCCGAAATCATAAGCATGTCCTTCAGAATCTTTATAAGGAACCATGTCAAAAGGAACATCTTCTTTTTGAGCTTCTACGGTTTTCATATCTTTTGGCATCTGAAGCGGTAATAGTCCTGAGGGTTCATATTTTCCTGCGATAATGTCTACTACTGCTTGATTAGACACATTAAAATTGACTAAAATAGCATCTGAATGTTTTTCAAACTCAGAGAAAATCATAGGCTTTGATGCGGTTACAGAAACAATTACGGGTTTACCGTTCATTGCTTTCTGAGTATTCTGGATGGTCAGCAGATCTGTAAAGTTACTGGCAGTTGTCGTTTTACCTTTATAGCTTCTGTCTTTTACATTAGGAGCGACAACCGGATCTCCCGCAGCAATACTTTTCTCCCTGGCTTCTGTGGCGGTATAAGCCTGGTATTGCAGTGAAATTGGCAAATATCCGTTTCCTCCGTCCTTAACATCTACATCGCTGTAGCCTGCTTCTTCGCTATAGGGACTCTGAACAAAAACAATAGCAAAATCTGCTTTCGAAGGATCATCAGTAACATTGTAGTATTTTTTTACAAATTCTAAGTCTACAGGATAATCCAGGGATGGAGCAGTATAGACTGCCCACCAGTTGAATACTGCCGGAGAATATCTTTTTGGAATATAAACCGTCTTACGCTCTTTTATCGGTAATGTATTCGATTTATTTTTCAGCATAACAACAGATTTTACCTGAGCTTCATACCCTGCTTTCATGAATTTCGGATTTCCTACGATTTTTTTAGTCTCCTCTACATCTACATAAGGATTTTCAAACAAGCCGGTTCTGAAAATATTTTTCAATAAACGGACAGCAGATTGCTCAAAACGGGTACGCATATATTTTTCACCATGTTCTTTTACGCCCATCTGATAGGCTTCCAGTACAGGTTCTTTATCATTATTTCCTCCAAACTGGTCTACACCTGCTTCCAAAACTTTATAATGACGCTCTGCAACTGACAGTTTCTCTACTCCCCAGGGTTTTCCTGCAAACGTGCCGGGTGTTTTTCCTTCATCTGAAGTAATCAGCCAGTCGGTACATACCACACCGCCATAACCATATTTTCCACGGAGCAGATCTGTAATGAGGTACTTACTGAATCCATTCCCTACATTTTCTCCATTTTTAGTATCCTGATTAAAGCTGATGGTGTAATAAGGCATTACGGCAGAAGCTTCTTTGGTTCCTCCATTTAATTTAAAGGCCCCGTCAACAAAAGGTTTTAGGTGAGTCTGAAAATTATTTCCCGGATAAACGGCATATTTTCCCATGGCCCAGTGTGCGTCTCTTCCTCCTTCCTCAGGGCCTCCTCCAGGCCAGTGTTTTACCATGGCATTTACACTTTTGTATCCCCATCCGTTTTTGATAATGTCTTCTCCGAAAGAGGTTTGAAAACCGTCAATATATCCCTGGGCCATATCAGTGGTAAGTGCAGGACTTTCACTGAAGACATAAGCAATCCGGTACCATCGTGGCTCGGTACCCAGGTCGATCTGTGGAGAAAGCGCTGTAGAAATTCCCAGGGCGCGGTATTCCTGAGCGGCAATATTTCCGAATTTTTTTACCAGTTCAGGATCAAAGGTAGCTCCCATAGCCAGCCCATCCGGCCAGAGTGAAATCTGTCCTCCTGCACCTTCATTGAATTCAGCCGTTACAGAAGCAGAATGTCTAGGGTCAGAGCTGTTGTTGGCAGGAATTCCCAGTCCTAACCCTTCGATATAAGCTTGCAGATTGTTATTCCATTGAGCCGCAACCTCCGGAGACTGCAGAGTGGTAACAAGCACATGGCGGAGATTGTCATCTTTCAGGAATTTCTTCTGCTGATCGGTTAGGTCCCAGGCTTTAGCGCCACTTTCACTGAAAAACTTTCCGTTATATTTTCCGGCTCTGAAGCCCTTTGAGGGAGCAGGAACTGCCTGATGGGCACTGTAAAGCATTAAACCTGCTATCTGTTCGATACTCATTTTCGAAGCCAGATCTTTTGCTCTTTCTTCTACAGGTAAACGCCAGTCTTCATATTTGTCTAATTTTCCGTTTTTATTAAGATCTTTAAATTTATGCCCTCCCGCTGTAAGAATGGCAACACCGGATTCCTCAGTATATCCTAAAGTAGGTCCTTTAGCATTGATTACGGTATGGATGGTCTGTGAGAATGCCGTTATGCTTAGAAATAAAGCGGCTATATTCAGTACTGTCTTTTTCATAGGATAAAGTTTAGAAGTTAAAGTTGATTGAAAATTGGGCTGTAAACGGCATGATATACGTTCCGGTCAATAGTTTTCCGTAATATGGGTTTGCATCGGTAATCAGTTCTGCACCGTTAATAGTTCCGCTTGCTCCTCTCTGATTCAGAAAGTTGATTACGGTTGCCCCTACATTAATATTTTTGTTGACCGTATAATTTACACCTCCAAAAGTTTCCCATCTCGGAGCGAAATACAATACATTCGTCAGGTTGGCATACTGTTTTGAAAAATAACGGAAGCTTGCCCAGAATCTCCATTTATCTACGGTATAGCTAGGGTCAATTTCCATTAAGACTTTAGCAACTCCTAATACGTTGTTATTGCTGTAGTCATAGTCTTTTCCAAAGGCATTAAATTTGAAATTCTTATAAACAGGATCCTGGAACGTAATTAAATAATGAAGATTAAACCCCTTGAATGGTTTTAAAACCAAATCGGTAGTCCATCCCAAAGTCTGGATATCATAATAAACAGTGGTTGTCTGGGCCTCTGTTGTATTAAGAGGATTTACTAAATTGTAGCGGTTAAGATTATTATTTTTTTTGAGGATCGTTGCCTGAGATATCAGCTGAATGTAATCCGTATTCCAGAATACACCAATGGCACCCAGTGGACTTTTTATCTTTTGGGTATTGGGATCAAATGCTTGTGAGTAGCTTTCTAGCCGTCTGTTTTCTTCAGTATATAAGAAGTTGGCTAGTACCCCAAAGTTTTTGCTGATGTTATAGATGGCATTTAAACTTCCTGCAACCTGCAGCCAGTTTTGTTTAATATTGGTAAAAGAAGAGTCCCCAAAAGTAAATCCCGGAGTTCTGGGTACCATTGAAAACTCTCCGTCAATGATATGATTTCTTATATGGAGACCATAGCTCAGATGAAGGTTGTCGGTTACTTTCCACTCATCAGTAGCATATACGGAGAGTTTATTTTCAGTGCCGTTATGATATTCTCCACCTATATTGTAATTGTAGAACCCGTTACTGTCTGTATTGGCACCTATTAATCTTTGAGGCTGCGCACCCACTGTCTGAAAGAAGAAAGACCTGTTGGAGGTAAATTTGTCAACATTATAGTATTGTTCTAATATTCCTAAAGTAAGATTATGGTTGCCAATCTGCTTATTGAAAGAAAAACGGCCGGCAATATTGGTGATAGGCGTTTCCGGAGTGTGCATGGCAAGCTGTGTCCCTATATACCCAGAATAAGGCTGGCCTGTGGAAGCAATGGTATACCCCGCAGATTCACTGGGCTGAAAAATACTTAGAGGTATGATGGTTGATATGGCAACTTTAGCAAAATGCATTCTTGTGGAGAATTTGAAATTCCATCCGTTGTTCAATAAGTAATTACCAAAAATATCAATGTTATGGGATTTGGTGGTATTGTCATTCCCCGCCATCGAGGCCCAGTAATCTTTTCCTGTAAGGAGGTCTTTCATTTTAATACGTCCGTCATTGACCACATAAGAATCTCTTCCGATTCTGAAGTCATCCAGTTCGGTTACTTTCCCGTTTTCTCCATATTGAAATACTGCATAGTTGCCTATATTGTAGGAGTCTGCATATTTGTATAATGCGGTAATTTTCCCTTTATCATTATTAAAATATTTGGTCACCCCAAGTCTGAAGATCTTGGTTTCATCTACATTTCTGGCAAATCCAAGTTTAAAAGTACTGGGATCATAATTTAAAAATGCACCGGCAGTATACGTCCATCCGTTTTTAGAAATAGGCCCGGAGACATTAACGTCACCCTGCAGCCAGCCAAAGCTGCTTGTTGTGAATTTTCCTTTGACTTTTAAATCTTTAGTACCGGTCTGTGAGTATGAATTAACGGCAAAACCAAGATCTCCCATGGTATTGGCGAGCTGGTCCATTTTCAAAAGTCCTGTTTTTTGAAGACCTACACTTTGTCTCCATGTTTTATTAGGAAGTTCCGGCCAAAAAAGATAAACAGACGGTAGATCATTTTCGAGAATAGTAATACCGCCTACTGTAGAGGGAAGACCAATATTCACATCTCTGGGGCTGGTGTTATTGGCAGCATTCAGCATTACATTTCTGTTATTGTCTTCCTTAGAGGATATAGCTGAAGCTTTGATACCTTCTTCAGCCTTTAATGTCTTTTTTACAGAAAGACTGTCTGTCTGTTGTCCAAATACCTGGTTGCAGCAGGAGAGAATCAAGCTTAGAGCTGCAATTTTAAATGTAATTTTTTTCATGTCAATAATGTTTTTTTTTTTTATTTGCTGTGATCTTATATTCTGATCATCAGTAAGAGGGAAAAGGGCTTGTTACAACAATATATTCATCTGCATAGATTTGAACTTTTCTGCTATTGCTATGGTATTTTTATATAGCAGAAATTTACTTTCTGCTATTCCATATCAGGTATTCGGAAGCTGCTGTTGTATTTTTGAACTTTGTATATGAATAACATTAAAAAATGTTTTGTGATGTATTTACGCTTATAAACGTGATCTTTTTATTTTTTTTAATGCTTTTTTGAGCCTGGATTAATTTCTAGTCCGATGCAGTGAAAAATGATAAATATCCATTCATAAAATACAGTTTTTATTAATGCTTCGTTATGAAGCATTACAATACTACCAATTTTATTTACATTATCAAAATTTTGTTAACAAAAAATTAATATTGAATATATATGACTGATAATCATTTTGTTTCACTTGTGTTTTATTGCCGTTTATAGTGAAAAAATGAAAATTTTAAGATTAAAAATTAACTAAAATTTATCCTCAGATTAAAAAAAGAAATTGGTTTGATTTTAATATTAATTTTGTTGAACACAATGTTTTAGAAATATGAATTTTAAGAAACAGATTATTGAAAAGTCAAAAGAGGCTTACCAAATTTATGTGCCTCATCTTTCTATAGATACTGTAATATTTGGATTTAATGAGAGTGAACTGAAAGTTTTACTACTTAAAATGAATTATAACAAACAATGGTTTTTGCCTGGGGGGTATATAGGAAAATCAGAATCTTTAAATGAGGCGGCACAGCGTATCTTACAAAACAGGGCTGGAGTGGAAAATGTCTTTCTACAAGAATTTGGGGTATTTGGCGAGCTTAACCGCAATGAATCTTTTTTTGAAGATTTTGATGAGGATCTATGGCATAAGCAGCGGTTTATTTCTATTGGCTACTATGCATTGGTAGACTATAAGAATGTAGAACCAAAACATGATGCCCTTAGTGAGGCCTGTGAATGGATTGATCTCAATCAGCTGCCTGATATACTTTTAACGATGGATCATCGGATGATTATTGAAAAAGCATTGCTGGTGATTAGAGAAAAAATGGCTTATCAACCAATTGGGTATAATCTGCTGCCAGAGAAATTTACACTCCCTGAACTACAAAAACTCTATGAAGTAATCCTTGGAAAAGAGCTTAACCGGGGTAATTTTTACAGGAAAATAAAAAATACAGGAATACTTCAGAAGCTGAATGAGCGAAAGAAAGGAGGAGCTCATAAATCTCCGGACTTATACAGCTTTCATATGGAAAATTATAATACACTCTTAAAAGAGGGATTAAGCAGTTGGTAAAAGATGATTGGCATGTGATGCTCTTTTCTTTTGGATGCTGGCAGTTACAAATAAAATATATTATCTTTGCAAACGAAAATTTAAAGAGTTTAAATATTAATTCATACTCAATACGGAGTATTAAGAAGACAAATTTATGAGTATACCTCAAGCGTTTACAGAGCTGATTACTCTTGCTGATGGCAGAGAAATCACTATTGAAACAGGGAAGTTAGCTAAGCAGGCTGATGGATCTGTAGTAGTAAAAATGGGTGGAACAATGCTTTTAGCAACTGTTGTAGCCAATAAAGAAGCTAACCCAGGTGTAGATTTTTTACCATTAACAGTAGATTATAGAGAAAAATTCTACGCAGGTGGAAGAATTCCTGGAAACTTCTTCCGTAGAGAAGCAAGACCTTCTGATCAGGAAATTTTAACAATGCGTTTAGTAGACAGAGTACTACGTCCGCTTTTCCCTGAAGATTTCCATGCGGAAGTACAAGTAATGATTTCGTTAATTTCTTATGACGGAAAAACAATTCCTGATGATTTAGCAGGTTTGGCAGCTTCTGCAGCCATTGCTATTACTGATATTCCTTTCAACGGACCAATGTCTGAGGTAAGAGTCGTAAGATTTGACGGAAAACTTTCTGTTAACCCAAGCTACGAAGAATTGAAGAGTTCTGAGTTAGACATTATGGTTGGAGCTACGAAAGACTCAATCGTAATGGTAGAAGGGGAAATGAAAGAAATTTCTGAGCAGGAAATGTTAGAGGCTATTAATTTTGGTCATGCTGAAATTAAAAAGCAAATTGAAGCTCAGGAGAGATTAGCTGAAAAAGTAGGAAAAGCTTTCCCTAAGAGAGAATATTCTCACGAAAATCACGATGAAGAAATTCGTGAAAAAGTATGGAAAGAAACTTATGATAAAGTATATGAAGTAGCAAGAACTCCATCCGGTAAAGAGGAGAGAGGAGAAAAATTCAAAGCGGTTCGTGAAGAATTCCTTGCTCAATATGCAGATAATGCAGAAGAATTAGAAAGAGTAACTCCTTTCGTAAAAGTATATTATCATGATGTAGAGAAAGAAGCGATGCGTCAGATGATCTTGGAAGACAATATCCGTCTTGATGGTCGTGATCCTCAAACGATCCGTCCAATCTGGTCAGAAATTGATTACCTTCCTGGAGCTCACGGTTCTGCAGTGTTTACAAGAGGTGAAACTCAGTCTTTAACAGCGGTAACTTTAGGTTCTGTTAAGGATGCTAACATGGTGGATAGCGTAATCTCTCAACACGACGAAAAATTCTTTTTACATTATAACTTCCCTCCATTCTCAACTGGTGAAGCAAGACCTTTAAGAGGAACTTCAAGAAGAGAAGTAGGACACGGAAACCTTGCTCAGAGAGCATTACAGGCAGTTATTCCTGAAGAAAATCCATACACTATCAGAATTGTTTCTGATATCTTAGAATCAAACGGTTCATCTTCAATGGCAACAGTTTGTGCAGGAACATTGGCACTAATGGATGCTGGGGTAAAGATTACAAAACCTGTTTCTGGTATTGCAATGGGATTGATCACTGATGCAAAATCAGGTAAATTCACAGTACTTTCTGATATCTTAGGAGATGAAGATCACCTTGGAGATATGGACTTCAAAGTAACAGGTACTGCAGATGGTATCACTGCTTGTCAGATGGATATCAAAATTCAGGGACTTTCTATGGATATCATGGAAAAAGCTTTGATGCAGGCTAGAGACGGAAGATTACACATCTTAAATAAAATCACTGAAACTATTTCTGAGCCAAGAGCAGATGTGAAGCCTCACGCTCCTAAAATGGTAGTAATGGAGATCTCTAAAGACTTCATTGGTGCTGTAATCGGGCCTGGTGGAAAAATCATTCAGCAAATGCAGAAAGATACAGATACCGTTATTGCCATTGAAGAAATTGGTGAGATCGGACGTATCGAGATTGCAGGAACAGACAGAGAGAAAATCAACGCTGCTGTTGCTAAGATCAATGAAATTACTTTCGTACCAGTTGTAGGTGAAGTATACAATGGTAAAGTAGTAAAAGTAATGGACTTTGGTGCTTTCGTTGCTATTGCAAAAGGAACAGAAGGGCTTCTTCATATTTCAGAAATTGAATGGGCTCGTTTAGATAAAGTTCCTTATGCTGAAGGGGATGAAGTAGAAGTTAAATTTATGGGGTATGATGATCGTAAGAAAATGAAGCTTTCCCGTAAAGTTCTTTTACCAAGACCTCCAAGACCTGAAAGACCAGAAGGACAAGGAAGACCAGAGGGACAAGGAAGGCCGGAAGGGCAAAGAAGACCTGAAGGACAAAGAAGACCTGAAGGACAGAAACCACAGGACGAAAGACCTGTAGAAAACCAAGAGCCTTCTTCAGAAGCATAAGATTTATTCTTAGATATAAAAAATCCCTCAATTTTAGACTGCCCCCAAAAAGTTAGACACTTTTTAGGGGCATTTTTTATGTATAAAAAAGAAAAATTTAGCATTGATTT
>NZ_JAWRWZ010000598.1:0-252 GCF_046535285.1 Chryseobacterium sp. SIMBA_028
TTTGGTTCGTACTGGATTCTTAAAAAGAGAGATTGGTAGGTGATTATTAATTGAAGAATTTAAGGATTGAAGGATTGAAAAATTTAAAGATTAAATATTGAAGCGGTTCATTTGAGCCGCTTTTTTTGTGGATGCAAGGTTGGAGGAGCTTATATTTGATACATTCCAAATACCTTTTTATTGGCTATTTGTTGATAAAAAACAAAAAAGATATCCATCATTATAATTTTATATTTAATTTACAGGAAAATC
>NZ_JAWRWZ010000599.1:0-252 GCF_046535285.1 Chryseobacterium sp. SIMBA_028
GATTGAGCAAACCATGCAGATTTTATTTATACGAAATTTGTAAAAAACATATTGAATGTATTTTAAACGGGCTTTAGCCCGTTTTTGTAGTAACATGTGATACAATATTCAATAGAAATGGGCTTTAGCCCATTTTTTATTTTATGAAAATTATAAAAACAAATCAAATGGTTGTAACTAAAACCTTATCCGCAATTTCTATATTTGTATAACATTCAATACTAATGAAAAAAATATCCTTCCTATTCCTTC
>NZ_JAWRWZ010000600.1:0-252 GCF_046535285.1 Chryseobacterium sp. SIMBA_028
TCAGAGGACTCGCGCGTGCCTCACTCTCCTGTCACCCCGTTGACCGATACGAATGACGATGCCGTCATCGACATTCGCGGACTCTGGAAATCCTTTGCTTGACGCGAAGTCCTCAAGGGCATCGACCTCACCGCACAGCGTGGTGACGTGATCTCACTGATCGGCAGCAGCGGCTCGGGCAAGTCCACCCTGCTGCGCTGCATCAACCTGCTCGAGACACCCAGCGACGGGTCCTTGCGTCTGCTGGGCGAG
>NZ_JAWRWZ010000601.1:0-251 GCF_046535285.1 Chryseobacterium sp. SIMBA_028
GGCATAGGCTTCTCTTTCAAATGAGATTCTTTTATAGGCCAGATAGCTGTCTTTTAGGGTAAAAAACCAGTAATAATATTCAATTACGTAAAAAATATAAAAGAAAATAACCAGCATTTCCAGCTGTTGTCTCAAATGGATTTTTTCGTGATTGATAAGTTCTTTATTTTCCTTATCTTCGGGTTTCCTTATGAAGATAAAGGGAAAAAGAGCAATGCCGTTAATTTTAAGTTTTTTTAATGGCTTTTGGC
>NZ_JAWRWZ010000602.1:0-251 GCF_046535285.1 Chryseobacterium sp. SIMBA_028
GTACCTTATAAGGAAAAAATTGAATCTCGAAGTCATTCCAGGTTATAAATTTCATTTCATAATACCATATTTTGTCCTGACAACGCTGCTTACATATTATGCGGTCACGCTTATTAATCATGACAAAAAACAGTAAAATTATTTATTGAAAATAGAAAAAAAATTCTATTTTTGCACAACGAAAAAAACCTATCAATGTTTAAGAAATTTGCAGTTTTATTCTACAGTATTTTTGTGTTAAGTTTAGTCTC
>NZ_JAWRWZ010000603.1:0-251 GCF_046535285.1 Chryseobacterium sp. SIMBA_028
GTTTTGTCATCTGAAGCTCCGGTCCATGAAAAATTAAATCTGTTTCCGTTTTTTATAAGGCTAAGGTTTGCAGGAGGCACGGGCTTCAAATTGGCTTCGGCAGAAGCATTTTTGAAGATTTTAGTAAGTGAAGGCATATCCGGATCTGCCCAATCAAATCCGGACAGCAGAACATCAAGATGATGATCATTGTCAGAGTCAAGTAAATGTACAAAACCCGGACCTCCTAAAGTATACAAACCTGTAGGTAT
>NZ_JAWRWZ010000604.1:0-251 GCF_046535285.1 Chryseobacterium sp. SIMBA_028
CACTGGTCTTACTGATCGTTCAGGCAACATCTGTGCTTCATGCACAACAGCTTAATCCTGTTGGAATATGCTACGTAGAAGTGAATAATAACAACATGCTGAATGCAGGATCTTATACGTTGCAGAATACCAACAGACAGTTGTTTGATGTAGCTATTATTTTTGCTGCCAATATTAATTATGACGTATCAAAAAACAGAGCCTACATTTCCAACAACAACAATGTCACAAAAGTTCTGAACGACGTAAAT
>NZ_JAWRWZ010000075.1:0-386 GCF_046535285.1 Chryseobacterium sp. SIMBA_028
GTCTGGCCGGTTGCTACCATGGCGCGGCTGCTAGAGGTCTCCGCCAGCGGCTTCTACGCCTGGCTCGAGCGCAAACCGTCTGCGCATGCGCGTAGCGATGCGGATCTGCTCTCACGCATCCGTGCGATCTATACGCGCTCACGCGGTACCTACGGGATGCCGCGCATTCATGCGGAGCTCATCGAACAGGGTATCCACGTCGGGCGCAAGCGGGTTGCGCGCCTGATGCGCATCACAGGGCTGCGCGGCGTGAGCCGGCGTCGCTGGTTCAGTACTACGCAGCGGCAGCCCGATGCGCGGCCGGCGCCGGACCTGGTGCAGCGGCACTTCAACGCCGACGCGCCGAATCAGTTGTGGGTAGCGGACGCGACCTATGTGCCGACCCG
>NZ_JAWRWZ010000605.1:0-251 GCF_046535285.1 Chryseobacterium sp. SIMBA_028
CTCCTTAACGGAAGCTTGAAAGTCACTGTCTGGGAGGGGGACGTTATCCCTCATGAGGCACCAGCTGATGTACAGGCCATAGAGGCACATCGAAGTCAGTCCTTCATCAGGTTCCCCGTCCAACACCGTGCACTCTTTGAGGAATTTACTGATGTGTGTCTCAGTAGTCATGGCAGGCCGTCAACTTTCATCGGTTTGGGCCGCCGGTCTGCATCAGCGAATGCTTGCATCAATAGTTATACGCACATCGG
>NZ_JAWRWZ010000606.1:0-251 GCF_046535285.1 Chryseobacterium sp. SIMBA_028
GGTTGCCCGGGCGGTGTGATCCGCAGGGCATTGCCTATCAGGCCGTCGATGATTTGGCGGAGCCTTTGCCCGTCCGTGAGGGCCAGCACGGGGTGCCCATCGGGGGTTTCCGGCAGTTGGAGCGTCAGTTCGACGCCGGCTTGGACGGCCGCGCCGTTCCAGGCGCTCTGCGCCTGCTCCAAGACCACGGCGATGTTCACGGGTTGTATGTCCAAGGTGAAATCGTCGGCCTCCAACCGTGCCAACGCCAG
>NZ_JAWRWZ010000076.1:0-386 GCF_046535285.1 Chryseobacterium sp. SIMBA_028
TGCGGAGCCCTCCGCTCCGGGCCGATAGAAATATGTCGGGGCGCGACGGCCTCCTTGTTGAACGCTGCGCCTTAGCGGTCGTATCCCTCTCTGGCACGATGGACACGACGGGCAGAAAGAGGCGAGCGATGTCCAGGCATAGCGCGTACGCCGCGTGACTACAGGTGGCACGGTGTTCAAGAGGAACGGGTCATGGAGAATGAATTGGACGGGGTACCCGCCCGCGAGAGGATCGAGCGGGTCGAGGTCCGCGAAGTCAAGGAACGGGGTTCAGCGGAGACCCCGGTGATAGCATCCCGGCACCGGCCGAGGGTCAACCCCTTCGTCGTGGTCCTGTGGGTTTTAGCCGTGATCTTAGGCTCAATTGGCTGCGTAGGTGCTTACGG
>NZ_JAWRWZ010000607.1:0-251 GCF_046535285.1 Chryseobacterium sp. SIMBA_028
GTATTAAAACTAATTCTTTTTTAATTAAAGTGTTCACTTTCGGACAAAAAGTGTCCGATAATGAACAGTGAGCTTTCTGCTGCTTACATGAGTATTGCAGATTGTCAGAGACTTACGCGTTTATAATTTTCTGGCACTTGCCTTGTGTAATTCATTGTGACAAAATGAGTTATCTTCAATATGGATACGAAAATAGTAAAAAAGAAATCGAAATTAAAATTTGTTTTAATCGGATTGGCAGTAATGGTGAT
>NZ_JAWRWZ010000608.1:0-251 GCF_046535285.1 Chryseobacterium sp. SIMBA_028
GTCAATGGGCTGGAAAGTCAATTGGTGGGCAAGATTGCTTGATGGAAACCGCGCTTTTAAGTTAATTTCGGATCAGCTAAGTCCAGCACCAATAGACAATAAGGGTCACTCTGGCGGAACTTACCCCAATCTTTTGGATGCACATCCACCGTTTCAAATTGACGGGAATTTTGGCTGTACTTCAGGAATTGCTGAAATGCTTTTGCAAAGTTATGACGGTTATATTTATCTTTTGCCCGCACTTCCCGATG
>NZ_JAWRWZ010000609.1:0-251 GCF_046535285.1 Chryseobacterium sp. SIMBA_028
GCGTTCCGTAACGCCGTCGCGGCCTCAGTGGACGCGCTGTGTCTGTCAAGAGCTTCGTGGATCTGGCTGGCCTCGTCGCCGGAGATTTCAGGCAAGCTTGTCGCCATCAAGTGCGAACCGACCATGAGGTCCTTGATCTGCTCAACACGCTGCAACAATCCCTCAACGCGTCCGACGTTCCTTGTCTGAACGAAGGAGGCCGCGGCCGGCGATAGCAGAAAGGCCCATGCATACCACCCGTTGATGAGCGG
>NZ_JAWRWZ010000610.1:0-251 GCF_046535285.1 Chryseobacterium sp. SIMBA_028
CAGAAATAGATAAACCTGATACGAAAATCGTTACTTTCAAAGGGCTTGATCAAAACGTTGGACTATTTAATATCACTCCGGAAAGTGGAAAAAAATACCAGCTAACTGTTCAAGATAAAAAAGGACAAAAACAAACTATTAATCTGCCTGAAGTTTCATCTTCAGGGCTCAACCTACAAGTGATAAGCAGTGCAGATAATGTTAAATACACTTTAAAAACAAAAAATATTTCACCAGAAGCGCAATATTAT
>NZ_JAWRWZ010000611.1:0-251 GCF_046535285.1 Chryseobacterium sp. SIMBA_028
GATCGAAATTTTAATCGCAGCTTCTATTAAAAAAAGAAAAATGATATAATAAACATACCATTTTTCCGTGTTTTTTAAACGCTTAAATTTTATAAGTCCTATAAGCGCACTAATAAAAAGAAAACTGTTATTAAAATAAAGTATTACTTTAAAAGCATCCTCCATTTAATTTATTTTTTACTTGATTTTTTTTAAATATTACAAATTGGCGGGCACGGTTGTGACCAGTCATAAGTATTCGAAATTGTTTG
>NZ_JAWRWZ010000612.1:0-251 GCF_046535285.1 Chryseobacterium sp. SIMBA_028
CATAAAAATAAAGTGCAAAATTTTCACCGAATTCTATTTATAATGTTGGAAAATTCCAAAATCAGAAGGGGTCCAAAGGGCGGCTTTTTGACCTGCAGCTTTTAGTGCATTATTTGCCCAGGTATTACAGGTGTAAAAAAAGCTGTATGTTCCTTTTGCATCATAGAAAGCATCATTATCAATGCGAAAGCTAATCAGAAATTCCTGTTCAATTATGCCGATATTAATATTCTTTCTGAGCTTAAAAGGAT
>NZ_JAWRWZ010000077.1:0-385 GCF_046535285.1 Chryseobacterium sp. SIMBA_028
GTCTGTCCGAAGAATACACCAGGTGAACGGTGTAACTGCGTAACGATAACTCTCTCTGCACCATTGATGATGAAAGATCCGCTGGCCGTCATATAAGGAACCGGGCCTAAATATACATCCTGAACTACGGTTTGGAAATCCTCGTGCTCAGGGTCTGTACAATACAATTTAAGTCTTGCTTTAAGAGGAACTGAATAAGTCAATCCTCTTTCCACACACTCATTGATTGAATAACGCGGAGAATCTACTAGATAATCTAAAAACTCCAATACGAATTGGTTTCTAGAATCCGTGATCGGGAAATTCTCCTGGAAGGTTTTGTACAAACCTTCACTACGTCTGTCTTCAGGAAGGGTATAAAGCTGGAAAAAATCTCTGAAAGACT
>NZ_JAWRWZ010000613.1:0-251 GCF_046535285.1 Chryseobacterium sp. SIMBA_028
GACATCCGTGTCTGTTTTCCTCCGCGTCATCAGCCATGGGCGTGTTCATGAGATGGCTTCCAACCAAGGTTCGCGGAAATGTTCCGGCCGGATTCACACAGGATCTTCTTGTACTCGAGGGTGACATCCTGATGATAACGAATCGTCGGGATCGACATGCTGAGCGCCGCAATGGCCTTGCCGGTGTGATCGAGAATCGGTGTCGCGAAACAGCATACCCCGGCGTCCATTTCCTCGAGGTCTTCTGCCAG
>NZ_JAWRWZ010000614.1:0-250 GCF_046535285.1 Chryseobacterium sp. SIMBA_028
CTATATGAAACAACGTGATTTAAAGTATTCATGTCTCATTGCGGTTCTATACTTTGTATGAATGTCAATGCACAGGTTACGCCAAAAGATTCTGTACAGAAAGAGCAGAAGATTGAGGAAGTAGTCCTAATTGGATATGGATCTCAGAAAAAAGAAAATGTGACCGGAAGCATCGGGACCGTATCTGCAAAAGATCTTGCAGACAAACCCAATGCCAATCCTCTTAGTTCTATTCAGGGTAAACTTGCCG
>NZ_JAWRWZ010000615.1:0-250 GCF_046535285.1 Chryseobacterium sp. SIMBA_028
TAATTCTACCAGCAATTCAAAGAGAGCGGTTATACGAAATCTTTAAACGTCTTTTATGAAATCTTCATATTCGTAATAAAACCTTTCAAAGCCATCCATTTTCTCTACAAAAAATTCGAAAATTTCTTGCCATGTATTTTTATTGAAAACAGAAACTCCGTGTTTTTCGATCCAGATTCTGCTGATCACCTTTCCGTTTTCGAGCGTAAAATGTTCTTCCTTATGAAAATCACCAATGAAATCTTTTAAT
>NZ_JAWRWZ010000616.1:0-250 GCF_046535285.1 Chryseobacterium sp. SIMBA_028
CCTGGACCTGACATGGTCCACCGACGGCGTGATGTACAGCATTTTCACCGGTGGCCTCTACGTTGCCGGAGTTGCCCTGATCGGGCTCTCGCTCGGGGCTTTGCTGCGCAACAGCGCGGGTGGGGTCACAGTGCTGGTCGCGCTGTTCTTTGTTCTCTCGATCGCTTCCGGATTCCTTTCATTGGTCCCGGGGGATTTCTGGAAGTACGTTCCCCAGTACATCCCCAGCGAGGCCGGCGGCCGGTTCCTG
>NZ_JAWRWZ010000617.1:0-250 GCF_046535285.1 Chryseobacterium sp. SIMBA_028
GTAGAAACCGATAATCCTACAAATATTTTGATGGTTGTTGAAGGAATAAAAGCAATCGGAGACAATGTGATAGGAATTCCAAACAACAACGACCGAATTGCAGAATGTTATGCAAAAACATCTAAAATGCTCGCTTTAAAAGTTGAACATTACACTAAAAAATAACAATAAGTTATTAAGTGAAATTCTATAATTGCAAACTTTAAATTAAAAATTATAAACTATGAAAAAATTATTTCTAATGCTCATT
>NZ_JAWRWZ010000618.1:0-250 GCF_046535285.1 Chryseobacterium sp. SIMBA_028
GTGCAATCCGGCCTTCGTTCTCCGCCAGAGGACATCCTCGGCGGTGAAGGCCCATTCGTTCTGCATGAGATAGCGCACCTCGGCCTCATAGAGATCCGATCCGAAATGCCTGCCAAGGTCAGCTGATGACGCGGCCTTGCCGAGTAGCACATTGGCCCTTGTGCCGTAGCGGCGCGTCAGCCTTCGGGCATGGCTGTCAGCGAGGAACGGATAGGCTGCCTTCAGCTTGCCAACCTCCGCCTCATAGCCC
>NZ_JAWRWZ010000619.1:0-250 GCF_046535285.1 Chryseobacterium sp. SIMBA_028
TTGGCCATTTTGAAACCATATTCCGCAGCATGGAACATGAACCATTCGTGGGCATGGGTTCCTATAGGTTTTACATTGTATTTCATTGCAAAATGAACGTTGGAACTTCCTATGAAGGTAGATTCTCTCTTTTGCGTAAGAGCTTCCATAACCAAATTCTGAACCTTATAAGAATGTCTTTAATGGTACGCCGACCCCCGAGATCTAACCCTAGAGGCACACTGTGTCCCTACACGTTGCTCCTCCGATC
>NZ_JAWRWZ010000620.1:0-250 GCF_046535285.1 Chryseobacterium sp. SIMBA_028
GCCGGGAGTCTCAGGTCGGTACTCGGCGTATCTTTTGGGCATCCCTGGGGGCAATGACTGCAGCGGTTCCTCGTTTTCGTCCGGGTCAGACATGCGGCCATGCTACTTCACGGTGCGGACCGAACTCCTGCCTCCGACTGATGCGTGGAGAGTGCGGACATGTATTCCATGTAGTTGGCCGATGATGCCAGGGCATGTCGATCGATGGTGGCTGGGGAGTAGCCGAGTGCTTCGGCGATGATGGCCACTG
>NZ_JAWRWZ010000621.1:0-250 GCF_046535285.1 Chryseobacterium sp. SIMBA_028
GAAAGATTGTTTACCACCGGGCTTTGGGAACAGCAAATCTAGAGACTCAATTACCTTTGAATAACCAGTCCGTTTTTGAGGCTGCTTCTTTATCAAAAACGGTTTTTGCTTATTTTGTATTGCGGCTCGTTGATCAGGGCGTTTTGAATCTGGATACACCATTGTATAAGTACATGCCTTATGAAGATATAGCCGATGACGAACGGTATAAATTAATCACCGCAAGGATGGTTTTGGACCATACCTCTGG
>NZ_JAWRWZ010000622.1:0-250 GCF_046535285.1 Chryseobacterium sp. SIMBA_028
TTTGGGTGCAATGTTGTCGAACATATCCTCTACCTGGCTCTTTTTAGGAGCTTCAGAATTGTAGGGAGTTACTTGGTTGATATCTTTTGTCAAAACTTATAATATTCTTTATAATAATTAAGGTAATCTTGTTTTCTGAAAATCTTGGATCTTGATTCTACCTGCTGTATATTCTTGATAAGCTGGTCATAATCCTCATCTACATTATAGTAAAAATCTTCAGTGTAGAGTTTATTGAAGCCTTTTGCCC
>NZ_JAWRWZ010000623.1:0-250 GCF_046535285.1 Chryseobacterium sp. SIMBA_028
GTTCGGCACCAAGGCTCGCGCAAGAGGCGAGCCTTGGAAGGACTTGATCACTTTTGGTTCACGACATTCGGCCGAGAGTAAAACCATCGATCGCGGCCATCTTACCACGCCAAGGAACTCCGCCTACGGGGATGGAGCTGTCCCCTATAAAGTATCGGGCGCCACTTAAATGAACGAACTCATAGCCGGCAGATTCATCTTCTTCACTTGATGAACCATTTGGAAGATCTCCAAGCATACTCAGCGAGTC
>NZ_JAWRWZ010000624.1:0-250 GCF_046535285.1 Chryseobacterium sp. SIMBA_028
ATCGGAAACAATGATGATATCAGAATCTATGGAAGTACCATCGGAATATGTGAGTTTTCCTTGAGGGGAGAGGCTGACAGGTTTTTCGTAAGATATTTTTTCAGAGGGGATGTTGTGTGTTAAAATATCAATCAGTGAACTTCTCGCAATTACAAAAACGTCGTTCAGTTCTTTTTCTGCGATGATGCTTCCTTTATGAGAGTATTTAATGTATTTTTTTAAGAAATTACCCTGTTTAAAAAGCGTGGCT
>NZ_JAWRWZ010000625.1:0-250 GCF_046535285.1 Chryseobacterium sp. SIMBA_028
GCTGAAGGTCGGATTCACAACCCCATACTAGCGACGCTGATGCTACCGCCCGGCCTCCACCTCTTGGTGTTACAAGCCCAGTTCCTCTGGCAGGGGCACATCCTCACCCAGCACCTGCTTGGCCAAAAAGTGCTCGACGACGCCGTACCAGACTTTGGCATGTTGCGGCTGCAGCACCCAGTGATTCTCATCCGGGAAGTACAGGAAACGGTGCGGGCCCTGCCCGTTCTCGTCAGCAGGCAGTTGCGAG
>NZ_JAWRWZ010000626.1:0-250 GCF_046535285.1 Chryseobacterium sp. SIMBA_028
GGTTCGTCCTGGGCACGCTCTGCGCCCGGGCAAGGGAAACCGGCACGCTCAGCGACCGGCAACGCCAGGGGCTGGAGATCCTGGCAGCAGAAGTCATTGAAGCTCTCGCCTTGGAACACCGTGCGGAGGAACTGGCCAGTGCGCTGACCGAGGCGCAGCGCAGCAACACCCTGCTGGCTGGGTAGGCAGGCCGCATCAGCCACGACCTCCGCCATCCCCTGACCTCCATTCTCGGCTACGTCGAACTCAG
>NZ_JAWRWZ010000627.1:0-250 GCF_046535285.1 Chryseobacterium sp. SIMBA_028
GGCCATCGTCTTCACCGCGAAGACCCCCACGCCCAACCTCACGCCGCTCCTCCTTTATGGGCCTCTTCGTGAAATTTGAACGCTCACTCATCCGCGAAACAACAGCGGAAGGGCGTCAGGCCGTAGGGGCATGGCGAGGGCGAGGACGATGACGTTCGGGCCGCAGGCGAGCAGGCCGGAGTCGATGCCGCCAGTCTAGATCGGGCCAAAGCTTACGGGATTCAAGGCTGAGAAGTTCAACCTACGCAGG
>NZ_JAWRWZ010000018.1:0-82679 GCF_046535285.1 Chryseobacterium sp. SIMBA_028
GTAGGCCGCCGCCAGTTTTTATTTTATTTTTAAAATCCTTTATCATTGCGATAAAGGATTTTTTTTTGTGCCCTACAGTGAACTCCAGGGACACTGCACGCTGTATACACAAGGCTATGGGCCAAGGCATGCTTCTATTGAATCGGTTGCGATTATTCACCCTCATTTATCATTAATTACGAATATGACTTATCATTAGCCCCGATAGAAACGGTTACCCCGCAGCAGGGAAAGGGCCAAAAAGGATAAGCTGTTGGAAGCTCTGGTGCGAGGAGTATCAGTGGATAGCGGGATGAAGCTCCTCTTATAATTTATGAAAAGAATTTCCCTTTGTAAAAGGGGTTTACTCGAATAAAATCAATAAGTTTGTATCAGTTTTCCAAAAATAATTATAATGTCAGGAAACATTCTGATCATCGATGATGAGATCAAGCTCCTAAAGTTATTAGGAATGATCCTTTCCCAAGAAAATTTTAATGTAAAAGAAGCTTCTACGGCACGTTCTGCAATGACCATGCTGGAGCAGTATGATTTTGATGTTGTGTTGAGCGATGTCCGGCTTCCTGATGCTTTTGGGGTAGATCTTATAAAATCAATTAAGACAAAATATCCCCATCTTGAAATTATCCTAATGACGGCATTTGGAAATATTACGGATGCTGTTCAGGCGATGAAGAATGGGGCCTATGATTATTTGGTAAAAGGTGATGACAACGAGAAGATTATTCCCTTGGTGTATAAAGCCCTAGAAAAGGCTAAAGATAACAGGTCCAGAACGATTCAGTCATCTCCCGTTGTAAAAGGCTTTGCACAGGTTATTGGTAATTCTCCCTTGATTTTACACGCAAAGAAATTGGCTGAGAAAGTAGCCTTAACAGATGCTGCTGTTCTTCTAACAGGTGAAACAGGAACTGGCAAGGAAGTTTTTGCGAATGCTATCCATGAGGGAAGCGATCGAAAGAAAAATAGCTTTGTTGCCATCAACTGCTCCGCATTCAGTAAAGAAATTCTTGAAAGTGAGCTTTTTGGCCATAAACAAGGTGCTTTTACAGGTGCTTTAAGGGATAAGAAAGGATTGATTGAAGAAGCCAATGGCGGAACATTATTCCTGGATGAAATTGGTGAGATGCCGATAGAGCTTCAGGCGAAATTGCTTAGAGTACTAGAAACCAAGGAATTTATCAAAATGGGAGAGACTAAGGTTTCTAAATCTGATTTTAGGCTGATTGCTGCAACCAATAGAAATCTGGAAGAAGAAATTAGGCAGGGAAATTTTAGAGAAGACCTATATTTTAGGTTAAACGTTTTTGAAATTAGCCTTCCTGCATTAAGAGATAGAAAAGAGGATTTAAAATTACTGACAAAAAATTTTATCGATCTATTTTCCCATAAGCTTCATTTATCCTCTATTCAGGTAAACCCTGATTACTACAAAGCCTTGGAGAAAAATGATTGGAAAGGTAATATCCGTGAATTGAGGAATGCTGTGGAGCGAAGCCTGATTTTAATGAACGATAATGTACTGGATGCTGAAAGCCTTCCTCACTATTCTGAAAAACCGGTTCCCGAATGTGATTCCTTAAGCATGAGAACCCTTGAAAAAATTCATATACAGAAAGTATTACAGTATACGAAGGGAAATAAGGCAGAAGCGGCCAGACTCTTAGAAATTGGTATTGCGACGCTGTATCGTAAACTGGAAGAATACAGTTTAAAATAAATATTTTATCATTTTAATAATGAGCCTATCATTTTGATAGGCTTTTTTGTTTTTATGCCGTTAGATATTTTGATTTAATATACTGAATTATAGTTAGTTAAATTGGTTAATTCTAATTTGGACTTTCTTTTGGCATATAGTACTTGAATAAAATATTTAAAAATGACAATTTCAAGAAAAACGTTCAAAAAACGTGAGCATTCCACTTTGAGTTTGCTGATTGTATCGTATGTATTGTTTACTCTTTTAACCTTAATAATAAAAGTATGATGCTCATAAGTTTGATTCTGCTTTTTGCAGTATTGTTTTGGCTTTTATATAAATCAGTTGAATTTTTTGATAGAATATAAAATTATGTGGAGTTTATTTTTCCTTTCAATACTTGCCTTTGTGTACATCTGTTATGTTTTAATGAAACCTGAAAAATTTTAAGAGATCATGAGTACAGAAATTTTAGGCATCATAGCAATGTTTGCTATTACATTAGTCATCGGGATATTTTTGGGTAAATATATTGCTAATGTCTATGGATACAAGAAAACTTTTCTAGATCCGGTTTTTCAGCCGATTGAAAAGTTTATTTATAAAATATCGGGAATTAATCCTACCCGTCAGATGAATTGGAAACAGAATATGTATGCCATGCTGACGATTAATCTGGTTTGGTTTATCATTGGATTTTTGTTGCTGCTAAATCAGGCGTGGCTTCCTTTAAATCCTGATGGAAATCCCAATATGTCTCCTGATCTGGCTTTTAATACAACCATTTCATTTTTAGTCAACTGTAATCTACAGCATTATTCGGGAGAAACAGGAGTAAGTTATTTAAGTCAGCTTTATCTGATGTTCTTGCAGTTTGTAACTGCTGCAACGGGGATGGCTGCAATGGCTGTTCTTTTCAAAGCTTTTAAAGAAAAAACGGCTACAGAACTTGGTAATTTTTACGATTATTTTACCAAATCAATGATCAGAATTTTAGTTCCGATAAGTGTGATGGTCGCTTTAATTCTTTCCATAAACGGAAGTCCAATGACTTTTGAAGGAAAAGATCATATTACTACTTTAGAGGGGCAAAAAATAGATGTTTCCAGAGGACCTGTAGCAGCCTTTGTTGCAATTAAACATCTTGGAACCAATGGTGGAGGCTTTTTTGGAGCCAACTCGGCACATCCCCTTGAAAATCCTAACTATATAACGAATATGACAGAAATGGTCACCCAGATGATCATTCCGTTTGCATTGGTTTTTGCACTAGGTTTTTATTTAAAGAAAAGAAAACTTTCATGGGTTATTTTTACTGTGATGACTGTTGGGTTTCTAGCCCTTACCATTCCAAACATTGTTAATGAAACAGGGGGTAATCCTCTGATTACAAAGATGGGAGCTGATAGCAGCCTCGGAGCAATGGAAGGAAAAGAAATCCGTTTTGGAAGCGCTGCTTCAGGATATTGGAGTATTGCAACCACTGTTATTTCAACTGGTTCTGTAAACTCTATGCACGATAGTACAATGCCGCTTTCAGGGATGAATGAGCTTCTTGCCATGATGATAAACTGTTTTTATGGCGGTTGTGGAGTAGGAATTCTGAATTACTTTATTTTTATCATTCTCGCTGTATTTATCAGTGGCCTGATGGTGGGAAGAACACCCGAATTTATGGGGAAGAAAATTGAAGCCAAAGAAATGAAGATCGCTATGATTGTGGCTTTGTTCCATCCTTTTTTAATTCTTGTGGGAACTGCATTAACAGCCTATTTACCGGAATTTGGTGCAAAAACATTGAATAACCCTGGTTTTCATGGGTTCAGTGAAATGCTGTACGAGTTTACCTCTTCTTCTGCCAACAACGGATCAGGATTCGAAGGGCTGGGAGATAATACCCCATGGTGGAATATTTCAACAGGAATTGTACTGTTACTTTCCAGATTCATTCCGATTATAGGGCCGATAGCCATTGCTGGATTATTGGCACAGAAAAAATACATTCCGGAAAGTTCAGGAACATTAAAAACGGATACAGCAACTTTTGGGTTCATGACATTGGCGGTGATTCTGCTTATTGCAGCACTCTCATTCTTCCCTGCATTGACCTTAGGCCCTATTGCTGAACAGATCCAGTATTTCTCTAAATAAAAGTGAACATTAAAAATTAAAATCAATACCCAACCATTAAGGGAGCTGAAGTATTTAGGAATGCTAGTCTAAACTACCGAAACATTCACTACATACTATTATCCATTTCCATTTCTTAATAATTTTGGTCTGCCTTGATGGTTATTATTGATTTACAATGCTATAAACTCTTTCAAAAAAATGAAAAATCAATCACAAACATTGTTTCAAAGAGATCTGGTAAACGAAGCGATTAAACAGTCCTTCGTGAAACTGAATCCGAAAATTATGTTTAAAAATCCAGTAATGTTTCTGGTGGAGATCGGAACTGCTGTCATGTTTATTGTAAGCATGTTCAGCTTGGCTGGTGATAAAACCCAGGGAAGTTTCTCTTATAACTTTTTCGTATTTATAATTTTATTTTTCACGGTTTTGTTTGCCAATTTTGCGGAAGCTATCGCTGAAGCCAGAGGAAAGGCACAGGCTGATACCCTTAGAAAAACCCGTGAAGAAACCCCTGCAAAATTAGTTGTTGATAATAAGCCAGGATTTCAGGTAGAAACAGCTTTGAAAATGTCAGCAGAGATGAAGCTGGGAGATATTTTTCTTTGTGAAGCCGGAGACCAAATTCCAATGGACGGTGAGATCATTGAGGGATTGGCAACCATTGACGAATCTGCCATTACCGGAGAAAGTGCTCCTGTAATTCGTGAAGCAGGTGGTGATAAAAGTTCTGTAACAGGCGGTACAAAGGTGTTGTCTGACAGAATTAAGGTAAAAGTAACCACAAAACCGGGAGAGTCATTTTTAGATAAAATGATTGCTCTTGTAGAAGGGGCATCAAGACAGAAAACACCTAACGAAATCGCATTAACTATACTATTAGCCGGGTTTACCCTTACATTTATAATTGTTACCCTCACTTTAAAGCCTTTTGCAGATTATGCGCAGACTCCGATTACTATTGCGGCATTTATTTCACTTTTCGTTTGTCTTATTCCGACAACAATCGGAGGTCTGCTTTCTGCAATTGGAATAGCTGGAATGGATAGAGCACTAAGAGCCAATGTCATTACCAAAAGCGGAAAAGCAGTGGAAACTGCGGGAGATATTGATGTTCTTCTGCTGGATAAAACAGGAACAATCACTATCGGAAACCGTAAAGCAACCCAGTTCCATCCTGCCGAGGGAATTCAACTTGAAGATTTCATTAAAGCTTCTGCCTTAAGTTCTGTAGCAGATGAAACCCCTGAAGGAAAATCAATTATAGAACTTAGCCAGCTGAAATCGGAGGATTTATTGGTTCCCAATCCTACTTATATAGATTTTACGGCAGAAACCAGAACTTCGGGGATTGATTTTGAGGATACCAGAATCAGAAAAGGAGCCTATGATACTATAAAAAAACTGACTGAAAAAACCGGGAATATCTTCCCACAGGAAACACAAAATGCTGTAACCAAAATTGCTGAAAACGGTGGAACTCCTCTAGTTGTAGCAGTTAATGAAAAGGTATGGGGGGTAATTGAACTTCAGGATATCATTAAAACCGGAATTCAGGAACGTTTCCAAAGACTGAGAAAAATGGGGGTAAAAACGGTAATGGTGACCGGAGATAATCCTTTGACGGCAAAATTTATCGCAGAAAAAGCAGGAGTGGATGATTTTATTGCCGAAGCCAAGCCTGAAGATAAAATGAATTACATCAAGAAAGAACAGCAGGAAGGTAAATTGGTTGCCATGATGGGAGACGGTACCAATGATGCTCCCGCATTGGCTCAGGCAGATGTAGGAGTAGCCATGAATAGCGGAACACAGGCTGCAAAAGAGGCCGGTAATATGGTGGATCTGGATAATGACCCTACTAAGCTGATTGAAATTGTAGAGATTGGAAAACAGTTACTGATGACTCGTGGAACATTAACGACATTCAGTATTGCCAATGATGTAGCAAAATATTTTGCCATTATTCCTGCCTTGTTTATCACCTTTATTCCATCTCTTCAGAAGTTAAATATTATGAATCTTCATAGCCCGGAAACAGCCATATTATCAGCGGTTATTTTCAATGCGGTGATTATTCCTTTTCTTATTCCGCTAGCATTGAAAGGAGTGGCCTACAAGCCGATTGGTGCCAGTGCATTATTGAGAAGAAACCTTTTGATATACGGTTTGGGTGGTGTAATTGTCCCATTCATTGGAATCAAGATTATTGATTTACTGATTAGTTTATTCTATTAAAATTTTAAAAATGAAAAATCATATTGTTTCAGCATTCAGATTAACTCTTGTAATGTTGGTCGTTGTAGGAATCTATTTGGTCATAGTTTATGGAGGTTCAAAAGTATTACCTACGCAGGGAAATGCAGAAATTATCACTCATAATGGACAGAAATTCTATGCTAATATTGGTCAGGAATTTAAATCTGAAAAATACTTCCATGGTCGTCCGTCTTCGGTAAACTATAATGCAGCCGGGAGCGGAGGGAGTAATAAAGGCCCTAGCAATGAAGAATATCTGGAAACTGTACAAAAAAGAATAGATACTCTAAGGCTTCAAAATCCTGAGATGGGAAATACTAAAGTTCCTGTAGAATTAGCTACAGCAAGTGGAAGCGGGCTGGATCCTGACATCTCTGAGGAGGGTGCTTTATATCAGGCAAAGAGAATTGCCAAAGTGAGAAACCTATCTGAAGAGCAAATCAATAATTTAATAAAAAAACAGACTGAGAAACCGTTTTTAGGAATTCTTGGCCCCTCAAAAGTAAATGTACTGAAGCTTAACATTGCTTTAGATCAACTAAAATAATATAAAACTAACGTGAAAAAATATCTAATTATAGGATTGTTGTTGGGGGTATTCTTCCCAAAAGCACAATCATCCGATTCATTAAAAATAGGAAATAAGGTTACATTTTCTGCCTATGCAGAACTCTTTTATACCTATGATTTTAATGAACCAAACAATCATCTTCGTCAGAATTTTTTGTACTCATACAACAGGCATAATGAGTTGAATCTCAATTTAGGACTTATAAAAGCAAATTATCAGAGTGATAATCTTCGAGCCAACCTTGCTTTAATGGGAGGAACCTATGCACAGGACAATATGGTTGCAGAACAAGGAGCTTTGCGATATATCAATGAGGCGAATATTGGAATCAAAATTTCAAAAAATAAAAATTTATGGATTGATGCAGGGATTATGCCATCCCATATTGGTTGGGAAAGTGCTATTGGCAAGGATAATATTAACCTTACAAGAAGTTTTGCTGCGGAAAATTCTCCTTATTTCGAAACCGGCGCTAAGATTTCCTATACTTCAGACAATGGAAAATGGTTTTTAAGTGGTTTGGTTCTAAACGGTTGGCAGCGTATTGCCAAAGCGGAGGGAAATCAGAGTATTTCTTTCGGTCATCAGCTAACCTACAAACCCAGTGATAAGATTACCCTAAACAGCAGCTCATTTATTGGAAACGATAAAGCTAAAAATGAAAAAAGAATGCGCTATTTCCATGATTTATATGGAAGTTTTCAACTGACAGATCAGTTTTCAGCATTGCTTGGATTTGATATTGGAGCAGAGCAGAAGCTAAAAGGAAGTGAGCAGTATAATATCTGGTACAGCCCCAATGTACAGATGAAGTATCAACTTGATAATAAATGGGCACTGGCAGGAAGACTGGAATATTATAATGATAAAAATGGGGTAATTATAAGTACAGGAACTCCTAATGGGTTTCAAACTTTTGGATATTCCCTGAACGTAGATTATGCTATTTTTAAGAATGTGGTTTTCCGTACAGAAGCACGAGGATTTACGTCTAAAGATGCCATCTTTGTTAAGAATGACGGATTGAAGCAAGGAAATTTCTTTATTACAACGAGTCTGGCAGCCTGGTTTTAAATGAGAGATTAGAATTTAGAAATTAATGGCTTTATACCGTGAAATAAATAACCACAAAAGTCACAAAAGCTTTTATTGTAAGATACTTTAGTCACTTAAGTAACTTTAAAAGAAAATTCTGTAAAAGTTCACATAAGATGAAAATCAATGATTTTCAAAACTAAAGTGTTCTTGTCAAACATTTAGTAGTACCTAAAAATAACTAAAGTGTAAAAAATATTATAAGCTTTACAGGAGTGTTTTAAAAGTTAATAGTCCCAAAATGTTTTATTATAAGGTACCTTATTAAAGAAGACTTTTGTCACTTTTGTGGTTCAAAAAATATACAATAACTTAATACTGAAAAAGTAATAATCAATGTCATCAGCAAAACATTTTTTAGAACTGATCCAAAAATCCCGAAAAGGGAAATTTAAGATCTATATTGGGATGAGTGCAGGTGTCGGAAAAACATTCCGAATGCTTCAGGAAGCTCATTCCCTTTTACGAAACGGCATTGATGTAAAGATAGGCTACATAGAAACCCATGATCGGGAAGAGACGGTAGCTCTTGTAGAGGGACTTCCGGAAATAGGAAGAAAATCTGTCTTTTATAAAGGAAAAAATCTGGAGGAAATGGATCTTCAGGCTATTATTAATGAGCATCCTGAAGTTGTTCTGGTGGATGAGCTGGCTCATACTAATGTAGAAGGGTCCAAAAATAAAAAAAGATGGCAGGATGTTTTGGAAATTCTGGATAACGGAATCAATGTCATCAGTGCCATGAATATCCAGCATATTGAAAGCCTGAATGAAGAAGTAAAAATAATCACAGGAGTTGAAGTCACAGAAAGAGTTCCCGATAAAATTCTGGCATTGGCCGATGAAGTAGTGAATATTGACCTCACTGCTGATGAATTGTTGACCAGATTAAAAGAGGGAAAAATTTATAAAAAAGAAAAAATTCAGACAGCACTCAGTAATTTTTTTCAAAGCGGACATATTTTACAGCTTCGTGAGCTTGCTCTAAAGGAAGTTGCTACCCATGTGGAAAGGAAAGTGGAAACTGAGATTAAAACGGAAAATTTTAAACCCATAAAATTTTTGGCCTGTATCAGCAGTAATGAAAAGATTGCTAAAACAATCATTCGTAAAACAGCAAGATTGGCGAGCTATTACAATAGCCAGTGGATCGTTTTATACATTCAGAAACCCTCTGAAAATCCTGAAAAAATTGCATTGGATAAACAGCGGTATTTGATTAATAATTTTAATTTAGCACAGGAATTAGGTGCCAAGGTTGTCCGAATAAAAGAAAGCAGTGTTCATAACGGAATTCTTGAATATGTAATTGCCCATAATATCACAACGGTCTGTATTGGAAAACCTCATGCAAAACTTTGGCAGCGTCTGTTTGGATACAGCTGGATTTATAGCCTTATGAACGGGCTGAATGAAAGACAGATAGATATTATTATTTTATCGTAAAAGTAATGAAACTTAAAACAAAACTTACCTTAGGCGTCGGCCTTTTATTCTTACTGATTGTTCTGCTTTCAGTAATAGGTTCTGTATATATCAATAAATTAAAATCTGACACAGAGAAGATCCTTACGGCCAATTACAACAGTCTGGAATTTTCCAAAAATATGCTTCTCGCACTGGATCATATAAGTATTGACAGTACTGTGGCTATTGCAGACTTTCAGAAAAATAACAAACTGCAGGAAAAAAATCTTACTGAGTTTGGAGAGAAAGAGGCTACTCAGAATCTGAATCTGCATTTCAATAGTTATTTAAAAGAACCTAATTTCAATAAGGAAAAACTCATCCGTGAAGATCTGGCAAAAATTATGTCCCTCAATATGAAAGGGATTGAAAGGAAAAGTGATATTGCCATTATTACAGCAGAAAATGCCACCTTTTGGATTGTCAGCCTCGGAACGGTATGTTTTTTAATTGCTTTTATTTTACTTTTCAATCTGCCACAGACCATTGCAGAACCTATCAATCAATTAACATTCAGTATCAGACAGATTGCTGATAAAAACTATAATGAAAGGGTACATTTTAAAGGAAGTGAGGAATTTAACAGCCTTGCAGAGTCTTTTAATGTGATGGCAGAAAAGCTTCAGGAATATGAAAGCAGTACTCTTTCCCAGCAATTGATGGAGAAAAAACGGATTGAAACATTGGTGAATAACATGCATGATGCAGTAATTGGCCTGGATGAAAATCATTTTATCTACATGATTAATGATGAAGCCTTAAAAATTACCAATCTTCGTAAAGAGGAGATTATCGGAAAAACAGCTCATGAAGTTGCGGTGAATAATGATTTGATGCGGGAATTGCTGAAAAATATCGATCATCCTGTTAAAGAACCTATTAAGATTGTCAGAGACAACAAAGAGAATTATTTTGAACAGGATATTGTACCTATCAATATTGTGAGAACTGGAGAAAAGGAGAAGAAATATATTGGTAAAGTAATTTTGCTGCGAAATATTACCCCTTTCAAGGAACTGGATTTTGCTAAAACCAATTTTATTGCCACTATTTCCCATGAATTGAAAACCCCAATATCAGCTATAAAAATGGGCGTGCAGTTATTGGGCAATCAAAAATTTGGAGAACTTAATGCACAGCAGCAGGAGCTGCTAAAAAGTATCAATGAAGATGGACAGCGTTTGTTGGATATTACAGGAGAACTTCTGAATCTTTCGCAGGTAGAATCTGGAAATATTCGATTAATGGTTGAAAAATGTTCACCCAAGGAAATTGTGCAGACCGCCGTAAAAAATGTTGAAAAACTGGCAGAGCAGAAGAACATTTCAATCAGTACGGACTATTTATCGGAAGAAACAGATTTTATAACAGCAGATTTTGACAAAACCGTTTGGGTAATGAATAACTTCCTTACCAATGCCATAAAACATTCTTTTCAGGATGAAAGTATTCAAATTATAGTGGAAAGAAATGAGTCATTCATCCAATTTAATATTAAGGACACAGGAAGTGGTATTGACGAAAAGTATCATCGTCAGATCTTTGATCGTTATTTTCAGGTTCCCGGAGAACACCAGAATGGAACCGGACTTGGTCTGGCAATCTCAAAAAATTTCATCGAAAAACAAAATGGTGAAATTGGAGTGAAAAGTATGCTGAATAATGGAAGTACCTTTTATTTCAGGTTGCCTGTAGCTTAAAGTTTTAGATATTTGGCCGACTCATTTAAAAAAAATATTTGCCAGTATTCTTCTATATTTGCAGACAAATTAATGATATGAGAAAAAAAATAAATCTATTCATTGTATTATTCTTCATCATAATGAGTATGCAGATTTCTGCCCAGACTTTTACATTAGAGGAGCTTGCAGCATTCAATAAGCTTGAAATGTCTGATTTTAAAAAGGAAATGAAAAAGCTTAACTATGGTTTTTATGACAAAACAGAAGGCTTAGGTTTCGTTTTAAACGAATATGAGGCTCCTGACTACAAATCTAAGATTGGAAAATTTGTATTTGCAGAAGAAAAATCGGAGGACAGAATTGAGTATGAATTTAAGACTAAAAAAGAATATGATCAATACCTTAAAATAATCCTGGCTTCCGGCTATAAGGAGACTGAAAAAGGAAAGACCATCACCAAAGATACCTATATAGATTATTATAAAAATAAAGAACATATCAGGTTGATTACCCCCAAAGCCGGCGTAAACAATCCTTACACGATTCTTGTATTTAAATAAATATTGAAGATCTAAAAAAATAAAAAGACTGCAGAGTTATTCTGCAGTCTTTTTTATGGATAGTAATATTTTATGAGTTACTGTTTCTCAATCAGATCTAGGAACTGTTGCTCATCCAGAATAGTAATTGTTCCGATATCCTGAGCTTTCTTCAGCTTGCTTCCTGCTTTTTCTCCTACAACAAGGTAGTTTAGGTTTTTAGAAACTGCAGAAATGTTTTTTCCGCCATGTTTTTCTACCATTTCCTCAGCTGATTCTCTGGTGAATAGTGACAGTTTTCCGGTGAAAAGGAATGTTTTCCCTTCCAATACATTGGAAAGAACTTCATTGGTGTTTTCTCCTTTTTCAAGCTGAACTCCGTAGGATTTCAGGCGCTCGATCATCAATAGATTTTCAGTGTTTTGGAAGAAGTCTACAATGCTTACCGCAATTTTTGCCCCGATATCTTCCACCTGGCAAAGTTCTTCCACAGTTGCATGTTTCAGCTCCTCAATAGTAGGGAAGTTTTTGACCAGTTTTTTGGCCACCGTTTCTCCCACATGCTTGATCCCAATTCCGTACAGAACCTTTTCAAAGGGGATATCCTTCGATTTTTCAACTCCACTAATAATATTTTGGGCAGATTTTTCCGCCATTCTTTCCAATGGAAGAAGCTGTTCCTTTGTCAAAACATAGAAGTCTGCAGGATTCTCAATCAGTTTTTCCCTGTAAAGCTGTTCGATGGTTTCACTTCCCAGATTATCAATATTTAAAGCTTTTCTTGAAACATAATGAATCATTCTTCCTACAACCTGTGGGGGACAATGAAGTTCGTTCGGACAGAAATGAATGGCCTGATCCTCTATTTTTACCAATTCAGTTCCACATTCCGGGCAATGTTTGATGTATTCTATTTCTCTACTTTCCTCAGTTCTTTTATCTGTATTTACTCCTACAATTTTTGGAATGATCTCACCTCCTTTTTCTACATATACAAAGTCATTTTCATGAAGATCCAGTTTTTTGATGATATCCTCATTATGCAGAGAAGCTCTTTTCACAATAGTTCCGGCCAATAAAACAGGCTTTAAGTTGGCTACAGGAGTAATAGCACCTGTTCTTCCCACCTGATAAGAAACGCTCTGAAGTTCTGTTTCTACCTTTTCTGCCTTAAATTTATAAGCCATAGCCCAACGCGGAGATTTGGCAGTATATCCCAATTGTCTTTGCTGATGCAGAGAGTTTACTTTTAAAACAATCCCATCAATTTCGAATGGAAGATTGTGACGCTCCGTATCCCAGAACGTGATAAATTCCTTTACCTCATCAAGGCTTTTGCATAATTTGGCCTGCTGAGAAGTCTTGAATCCCCAGCCCTGAGCCTTTTGAAGCAATTCCCAATGGGTTTCTGCAGGAACTTCTTCGGAGATAAACTGGTACAACACAGAAGAAAGTGAACGTTTTCTTACCTCAGCACTGTCCTGCATTTTCAAACTTCCACTTGCTGTATTCCTAGGATTCATGAACGGGTCCAATCCCTCTTCCTCACGAAGTTTATTAAGCTTGTCAAAGTTTTTTCTAGTTAAATAGATTTCACCACGCATAAAGAATTGAGAGGGGAAATCTCCTTTCAAGGTCAAAGGAATATCTGAAATAGTACGGACATTCGGGGTGATCTCATCTCCCTGAAACCCATCACCACGGGTTACTGCCTGTATAAGCTTTCCATTTTCATAAAGAATGGAAATAGAAGCTCCATCATATTTAAGCTCTGCTACAAATTCTACAGGCTCATCAATTGCTTTAATGATTCTTTTTTCCCAGTCTTCCAGATCATCAAAATCATAGGAGTTATCCAGTGAGTACATTCTGAATTTATGCTGAATGGTAGGGAAAACCTTTGTGATGCCTCCTCCTACACGCATTGTGGGTGAGTTCTCATCATAAAACTCAGGGTGTTTCGCCTCAAGGTCCTGAAGTTCCTCCAACAGCATATCAAAATCATAGTCAGATATGGTAGGAGTATCCAGAAGGTAATAGTTTTCGTTATGCTGATGCAGCTCTTTGCGGAGCTGTTCTATTTTTTGTTGAATGTTTTCAGACATTGCTTTTATATCTTTTGAGCAAAAATAACTAAAGTAATTTCATTTAAAAAATAACAGAATTAAATATTACCGGAAAATTAAAAATACGTAATGTCCCACAACAAACTGGTTACCCAAAGAATAGAATATTTGTTTAAAGTAATTTAACATAACGTTCTAATTTAATTAAGGAAATGTTAAAATTCTCTTAAATAGCCAGCCTGAAAAGTCAGGATACCTTTGCACATCTAATGCTAATAAATGAGAAAAGTAAAGATTGTATTGGGGTTGTTGTTTTTAGGACTTGGAACAATGGCTTATGCACAAACCACACAGGCTTCCATCGTAGGAAAAGTGACCGGCCCGGGAAGTTCGGCTCAGGAAAAAGTGAAAGTTACGATTGTAAATGAATCTACAGGATTCAGAACAGAGACAGAAACAAACTCAAAGGGGGAGTATATCTTTAAGGAAATCCCTCTTGGAGGCCCTTATACAGTCATTGTAAATGATGATAAAAAAGAAGGATACAGTGTGAACTTCGGAGACCAGGTTACCGTAAACATGAACCTGGGAGGAGAAAAGGAAATAGAAGAGGTGAAAATTACCGGAAATCTAAAGAACAAAATAGGAAACTTAGGAGCTGCTACAGCTATTTCTGCAAAAAATATTGGGATACTTCCTGTAAACGGACGAAACTTTGCGAGCCTTACGGATCTTTCTCCTTTAAGTGGGAAAAACGGAAGTATTTCAGGGCAGCTTGGATCTTCTACCAATTTTACTATTGATGGAATGACCGCAAAGAACCCTACTTCTGCGGGAGCTACTACCAGCCGAAGCGGTGCCCCTTTTTCTATTTCAATTGAAGCAGTACGTGAATTTAAGATTACAACCAACCAATATGATGTGACATTAGGGAGAAGTGGCGGTGGAACAGTAAGTGCCGTTACCAAATCAGGGACCAATAAATTTTCCGGAAGTGCCTGGGAATATTTAAGAACCAACTGGCTTTCCAGTCCATATGACATTAGAGGAAATAAGAGAGAGAATGATTTCTCTACTTCTCAGTTTGGATTCACTTTGGGAGGACCCATCATTAAAAATAAATTACACTTCTTTGTAGCATGGGATCATCAGCTGGATTCAAGACCATTACAGATTGCAGATATCAAATCGCAGGATGATGAGAAAAGATTAAACATTAATTCAGGAACTCTTAATAAGTTTTTGGATATTGCAAGATCCAAGTATGGAGTAGGAAATACACCTCAATTCGGAAGCTTTGATAAGGTAAGAAATTCTGATGCCGCATTTTTACGTTTAGACTGGCAGATTAGTGAGAAGCATTTGTTGACCCTAAGAAATAATTTCACCCACGATCTGAATAAAAACGGGCTTGCTGATAATACAAGCATTAACTTCTTTGAATCTTATGGAAATGACAAAAACCTTGATAACAGTTTGTTATTAACGCTAAGGTCAAATCTGAAGCCTAATTTAACCAATGAATTAAAAGCTCAATATCTATATACATTTCAGGATAGTTACCAAAATAATGAACTCGGAAAGCCTGTTCCAAGAGCAATTGTAGAAAATATTTCCACTCCCGGCCTAGGAGCTACCAATATTCAGTTTGGAGGCCACCGTTTTGCGCAGGAAAGCTTTAAAAATAATGTATTTCAGATTGTAGATAACCTTTACTACAATACAGATAAGGTTAAATATACTTTCGGGGCTGATTTGATGTACACTTCATCCAAATCAATATACGGAAGTGAAGTGAATGGAAGATTCCACTTCAGAGAAAATATTACAACCAATCCGGGTAATAACCTTTATAATTTTGAAAACCTCATTCCTTATAGATTCTATAGAGAGGTTCCTTTAATGGATGATATCTCTGTAAGATCCAATATCTGGAACATCGGGCTGTATGGGCAATTCCAGACAAAGATTGCAAAAGGCCTTGATTTGATGGCGGGGATAAGATTGGATTATGGAGGATACCCTAAAGCCGAGTTCAATCAGAAGTTGTTTGATGAAATGGGAATCCGAACAGATAATAAAATCAAATCATTTGTTATCCAGCCTAGATTCCAGTTTGATTGGAATATCAATGAAGATAATAAGGACTTCATTAAGTTTGGAGCAGGGATATTCTCTTCCGATATCAACAATTATATGATCATCAACAATCTTGTATTTGATGGAAAACATTTGGCAACAGTAGATGTAGATCCGGCAGTTGCAGGTCTTATTCCTGATTTCTTTGGCTACAGAGATAATTATAATACGGTACCTACACTTCCTAAGGATCAGATGCCAACAATTAACTATACAGGAAAAGATGCTAAAATCCCGATTGTTTATAAGGCTAATATCTCTTATACCCACTTCTTTAATGAAAGATTCCGGGCAGGAATTGCCGGTTATATGGCATTAGGAAGAAATAACTACTATTATTACGACAGAAATATGGTATCCAATCCTTTCTTTACCCTGGATAATGAGGGCGGAAGAGGAGTATATGTTCCGATTTCTACGATTAAGGGAACAAAATTGGACTGGAAAGAAGGAAGAATTAATAACAATTTCGGAAGAGTACTGGAATTGGTAAGTGATGGTAAAGTAAATCAGTTCTCTTTCGTAGTAGATACAAGTTACCGTTATTGGAAGGACGGAGAGATCACAGCAAGTTATACATGGTCAGACATCAAGGATAATACTTCCTACAACGGAAACGTAGCCAATTCTGCAACATTATCAACCCTTATTCAGAGTGATCCTAGAGATTTAAGAATGACTTATTCTGATAATCAGTTCCGTAATAAAGTAGTCATTTATGGAAATTCACCTACTATTGCAGGATTTACATTGGGTCTTAGGTATTCAGGAATTGGAGGAACACGTTTCTCTATGACCTCAGGAGGAAACATTAACGGAGACTTTGTAGACACCAATGATCTAGCCTATATCTTCCCAAATATCGCAGAATCCATCGTGAACGATCCGCAGGTAGGGCAGGCATTGAAAGATTATGTGAATGAATACAACGGTAAAATTGCAGAACGTAATGGAGGAAAGAATGGATTCTATGGAGTTTGGGATGTACGTGTAGCCAAGAAAATTAAATTTGACAAAATTGGTGCCTTTGAGCTTTCTGTAGATATCTTCAACGTGGCGAACCTGCTTAATAAAGAATGGGGAGTCAACGAGTCATACGGAAACACTTCCATGTACAGAATCAAAAGCTTCAACCAGACAACCAGACAGTTTGAGTATGAAAAGAATATCAGTGGAAGCGGTTTGGCGCCATTGTCAGGAAATCCATATCAGATCCAGATTGGAGCAAAGTATAGTTTTTAATCAGTACTCATTTTTTAAACCACAGAAGACTTAAAAGGCTGTCTTTTGTGGTTTATATTTCTCAATAAGTCTCATATTAACTACCTTTATCAAAAGTTTAGGGACTTTGTTTTTAATTATCTAAATTATATTATGAAAAATTTTATCTTAGGGTTAGCAGTTTTAAGTACAGTTTTGATGAAAGCACAAACTCAGATTATCGCACATAGAGGATATTTTCAGGCTCAGCCTCCTACAACGGAAAATTCTATTACATCGTTGGCAAACGCTCAGAAATTAAAGGTTTACGGATCTGAATTTGATGTGAGAATGACCAAAGATGGAGTATTGGTCATTAACCACGATGAGCACCACGGTAAAATGGAAATTTCTGAAGCTTCATTCAATGAACTGGAAGCATTGAAATTATCCAACGGCGAAAAGTTTCCTACCTTAAAGGATTATTTAAAGCAGGGAAAAATAGATCCGTCTGTAAAGCTTATCGTTGAGATCAAGCCAGCCAAAACTCCTGAAATTGAAAATGAGATTACTCAAAAGACCATTAAAATGATCAAGGATATGAAGTTGGAATCTCAAAGTGAATTCATTTCTTTCAGTCTGAATATCTGCAAAGAGATTAAAAAACTAGCTCCGGCATTTAAAGTTCAATACCTGAACGGAGAATTGTCACCGGAACAAATTAAAAAAGAAGGACTTGACGGAATGGATTATCACTACAGTGTTTTCCAGAAAAATCCAACCTGGATCGCAGAAGCGAAAACATTAGGTCTTATCACCAATTCGTGGACCGTAAATGATGTTGCAGTATACGACGAATTGAAAAAGCAAGGAATCGGGTTTGTAACCACCAATATTCCTGAACAGCTGAAAGGAAAATAATATTTTTAACAATCAATAAATTCCACAGTCTGCCTCCGTAAAGGGGCAGACTGTTGTTTTTTACCCTAGAATCACCCTTTTTAACTGTTAGAATATATTTTTTAAAATCTAAACTTACATTAATGCATTGATTATGAGTTATTTGTGTTTTATTATCCCAATAGAAGACAATAAATATATATTAATATAGGCAGGAAATGGCATTAAGAATTATTAATTACTTAAATAACTTTAAATCAGTGTTTTAATTCATTTTGTTAAGAAAAAATTAATATAGTATTCAATAAATCTTTAACAAATGTTAAAATAGTGTTAAAGCCCTACTGATAATGTCGTTCTAATTTTGCGCAAACAAAAAGGATATGCGTAAAGAGACACAAAAACTGTTGGTTTTGTCGTTGTTAGGATTCATCAGCGTCAATCTGATGGCTCAGCAGAAAGCTAAAAAAGACACAATCAAAGGAATTGATGAAGTAGTGGTGACTGCTTTGGGAATCAAAAGGCACGACAAGTCTTTAGGGTACTCAACCCAAACTATTAAATCTGAGGAAATCTTAAAAACCCAGAATAACAACTGGGCACAGGCTTTAGAGGGTAAGGTAGCAGGATTAAAAGTTCAGACTGCAGGAGCAGGACCTCTTGGAACGACTCGTATCACGCTTCGTGGAGACATTTCCATGAACATGGGGAATAATGATGCTTTGATTGTTGTTGATGGCGTTCCTTTAAGTGGAAAAAAGACCGGAACAGGAACCGCTGCCTATGGTGCGGGCTCAGGAGGTGATCTACCCATAGATTACGGAGACAGTTTCAATAGTATCAACCCAGACGATATTGAATCGATCTCTATCCTGAAAGGGCCCACTGCTTCAGCATTATACGGCTCCAGAGGTTCCAGAGGCGCCATTATGATTACCACAAAATCCGGAAAAAGTAAAAAAGGAAAAGTTCAGATTAGCTTTAATTCCTATTCAAGTTATGATACGGTCCTGAAATGGCCGGATTATCAATATGAATACGGGCAGGGAACTCAGCAGAAAGATAAAAACGGAAACTATTATTATTCTTATGGACTTTCTGTGGATGGGATCAATACCGGATCTACCAGTAGTGCATTCGGACCAAAGTTTGCCGGCCAGTATTACTTTCAATATGATCCAAACATAGAGGGCCAAAGCTTGGAAAGACAACTTTGGAGACCTTATACCAATAATATCAAAGACTTTTGGCAGGTTGGTTCTAATTATTCAAATAGCTTGTCAATAGAACATTCTAATGAAACTACAGCGTTCAGAACATCTCTTTCCTATTTAAAGAATGAATGGATGATGCCCAATACAGGCTTTAACAGATTGAATGCAGCCCTGTCCTTAGATCATAAGCTAAGCAACAGACTGAAGATCGGAACCAAGGTCAATTTTAGCCAGACAAAAAGTGATAATCTTCCGGCAACAGGTTATAACAACCAGTCGATCTCTTACTTTATGATTTTTCAGAATCCTAACGTAGATCTTGCGTGGTACAAACCCATCTGGAAAAAAGGACAGGAGCAGATAGAACAGGTTCATCCTTTCAGCTCCTATATTGATAATCCTTACCTGATTGCATATGAAAACCTGAACGGAACCAATAAGAAAACAATTACAGGAAATATTAATATTAATTATCAGCTGGCAAAAAACTTTGATGTAACCTATAAAACCGGAGTAGAGTGGAACAATGAACTACGTATGCAGAGAAGACCATGGAGTTCTGCCAACTATCTGAAAGGTTTTTACAGAGAACAGTACATCAGATATCTGGACCTGAATAATGATATTTTATTCACCTATAAAAACAAATTCGGAAACTTTGGGGTAAATGCTTCTGCCGGAGGTAATATCAGATATCATGAATACACCATGAATGATTATAGAGCCAATGGATTGAATAAAGTAGGTCTATATCAGCTTTCCAACGCTACATCTCTTGAAACTAAGCTTCCTAGGCCTAATGATAATCAGGTGAATAGTATGTATGCATTGGCCAACTTTAGCTATAAGGATATGGTATTTTTGGATGTAACAGCCAGAAATGACTGGAGCAGTACACTTCCTGCCCACAACAGGTCTTACTTCTATCCGTCCTTATCCTCATCTTTTATATTGTCAGATATCTTTAAAATAAAATCTGATAACCTGAATTTTTGGAAACTAAGATTATCATGGTCAAAAGTTGGAAATGATACCTATAACTATATGCTTGAAAAGTACTATGAAAACAGTGCATTTACAGGATCTGTAGAATCTCCGCTATTATACCCGAATCCGAATCTTAAACCGGAAATGATTACCAACATAGAAGGAGGAATGGATTTTACCGTATTGAAAAACAGACTGACTTTCAATTTCACGGCATATCAAAACAATTCTAAAGACCAGTCAATTGTAATTCCTATGCTGTATGAAACAGGCTATAACAAAAGAATTATCAATTCCGGTGAGTTGAGAAACAGAGGAATTGAAATGACCTTAAATGCTTATCCAATCAAAAATAAAAACTTTTCCTGGAATATAAATGCCAACTGGTCCATGAATAGGAATGAGATTCTTTCACTTCCGGAAGAGTATCAGGGAAAACCTTATACCATGGGAAGCGTAGGAGGTGTAGTATATTATAATGCTGTGGTAGGTGGATCTCTGGGAGATATTTATGGTTATGGATTACTATATTCTCCGGATGGACAGGTGATTTATGATACCGATGGGTTAACAGCCAAGCCAACTGAAGTAAGAAAGATTGGAAATGCCTATCCAAAATGGAGAGCAGGCCTTCAAAATGAATTTAAATATAAAAATATTACCATCAGTTTCTCATTTGACGGTCAGTACAAAGGGATGGCCTATTCGCAGTCCCATCATAAAATGTCTGAACAAGGAAAACTTACCCACACCCTTGCCGGAAGAGATAATCCCGGAGGGTTAATTGTAGGGCAGGGAGTAGTACAGAACCCAGACGGAAGCTTCTCGCCAAATACAAAAGGAATCCCTGTTTCTACCTATTATGGAGATTATTACAGAAGAGCGAATGTGGAAACCAATTCATTTGATACTTCATTCATTAAGCTGAGGGATGCCAGAATCTCTTATTCGTTTCCAAAATCAGTGGTTGAGCCTTTAAAAGTTACAGATATTAGTCTTGCCCTATTTGGAAGAAACCTTTGGATGTGGACGAAGTTTCCATTATTTGATCCGGAAGCTGCTACACTAGATGATTCTACCATTACGCCGGGAGTGGAAATGGGGCAGCTGCCTCAGGCAAGAACCATAGGAATTCAGTTAAACGTTAAATTTTAAAATCAGAAAAATGAAAAAATTAATCTATATCTGTTCATTTCTCGCGCTTGTAAGCAGTGTTGTTTCGTGCGACAGGAGTCTTGATGAAATCAATAAAGATACCAGTAGAATTAATGAACCTGTTACCAGTTCTTTGCTGGTTCCTATCCAGTACAATATGGCTTCGGTAGGATATAACAGAGCCAATGATTTTACCTTTGATATCATGCAGGTTTCTCTGGATTTCCCCAATGAAGGAAACTCATTGAGTCGTTATTACATCACAGAAAATACAGGAAATGGTTTCTGGAATAATTCTTACAGATGGCTAAAGCAGGTAGATGATCTTAGAAAAGCTGCAACTGCTGAAGGAGATAAAAACTATCAGGCCATCTCAATGGTACTGAATGCATGGATTTACTCCAACCTTACAGATACCTACGGAGATGTTCCGTTTTCTGAAGCCTCACAATTGGACCGTAATATTTCACAACCGAGATTCGACAGACAAAAAGATATTTATGTAACGTTATTGGATGACTTAAAAATGGCAAACTCCCTTTTTGTTACCAATAAAATGCTTTCCGGAGGAGACTTATTCTACAAAGCAGATACGGATGCCAATGGAATTATCAACTGGAAGAAGTTTTGTAACTCACTTTCTTTAAGACTTTTGACAAGGATTTTGAACAGAGATGGAGAAGTGAACGTTAAAGAAAGAATTCAGGAAATCACTAATAATCCAACAATATTTCCCATTTTCCAAAGTAATACAGATGCTGTAAAAGTAGATATTTCAGGAATTTATCCATTAATGCCCCCCATTGCAAGATATCAGGATTTTACAACAGGCAGAGCTGCCTCAGAATTTTTTGTTGAGAGCATGAAAGCTAATAATGATCCACGTATTCCCATGTTTTTCTCTCAGGCAAAAGATCCTAAAGGAAATAATATTGGATATCTGGGTGCGCCGTCAGGATATCCATTCGGAACGGTATTTACCAATCAGCCGTCAAACCTTAACCAGAATTTGGCTAAAGCACCATTGAAGATTTTTGTGTATCCCTATGCTGAACTTCAGTTTACATTGGCTGAACTGGCATTGAAAGGGATCATTTCTGGAAGTGCAAAGGCCTATTATGAAAATGGAGTGAAAAGCTCTATAGAACAATGGGGGTCGGTAGTTCCTGCCAATTATTTTGATAACCCCAATGTAGCCTACGGAACAGGAAATATGAAAAAAATTATGCTTCAGAAATACATAGCGCTCTTTTTTGTAGATCAGCAGCAATGGTTTGAAAAAAGAAGAACAGGCTTCCCCGAATTGCCCAATAACGGAGGACTTTTAAATGGAGGAAATCTTCCTCAAAGATTAATGTATCCACCTAATTCAAGAGTTTTAAATATGGAAAACTATCAGGCTGCAGTTCAGCAGATGGGTGGTGACAATATCAACGTGAAAATGTGGTGGAATAAATAAACATAATAAGTAAAAAAGAAATAAAAATGAGTATCAAAATAAAACTTTTAATGCCCGGTCTATTAATTTCAGCAATGGCATTCTCCCAGTCTTCTGTTTCAGGGTATGTATACGAAGACAGCAATAAAAACCAAAAGAAAGAAAACAGGGAAAAAGGAATAGAAGGCGCAGCTGTTTCCAACGGAGCTCAAGTTGTATTAACAGATAAAAACGGACGTTATAGCCTACCCATTCAGGAAGATCAGACTGTTTTTGTGGTCAAGCCATCGGGGTATCAGACCGCTTTAAATAGCAACAATCTGCCACAGTTTTATTACCATCATAAGCCTAAAGGTTCTCCAGCAGACTTTAAGTACAAAGGAGTTGCGCCAACCGGAGAGCTTCCTAAGGAATTGAATTTCCCACTTTACAAGCAGAATGAAGAAAAGAACTTTGATATTCTGGTTTTTGGAGATCCACAGCCCTATACCGAGAAAGAATTAGATTATTTTAAGAGAGGAATTGTAAATGAAGTTAAAAATACCAAGAAAAATGCAGTGCTTGGAATTAGTTTAGGAGATCTTGTAGGAGATAATCTAAGCCTGCAGAAACCTTATGCAGACGTAATGAAAGAAGTCGGGCTGCCTTGGTATAACGTCATGGGAAATCATGATATGAACTATGATGCTAAAGATGACCATCTTTCCGATGAAACCTTCAAATCCAATTTTGGTCCTGCCAATTATTCTTTCAATTATGGTAACGTACATTTCATTATTCTGGATGATATCTTGTATCCGGATCCCAGAGATGGTAAAGGATATTGGGGTGGTTTCCGAGAAGACCAGTTGCAGTTTATTGAAAACGATTTGAAGCTGGTTGATAAAAATAAACTTATCGTAGTATCTTTTCATATTCCGTTAGAGCATAACAATGAAGACAGCTTTAGAAATGCAGACCGTCAGAAGTTATTTGATTTCTTACATCCTTTCCAGAATGTATTGCTTTTATCAGCACATACTCATATTCAACAGCAGATTTTCTATGGTAAAAAAGCAGGCTGGAACGGGGTAAAAGAACTGCATGAATATAACGTAGGAACCACTTGTGGCGACTGGTATTCCGGAACACCTGATGAAGAAGGTCTTCCTACTTCAACCATGAGAGATGGAACAGCCAAAGGGTATTCATTCATAAGCTTTACAGATAACCAATATAAAGTAAAATATAAGACAGCCGGAAAACCAGAGGATTATCAAATCAAATTATACGTTCCAAAGGTAATTCCGTTTCCGTCAAAAACATCAGCAAAAGTATTGGCTAACTTCTTTATCGGAAGCAAAAAAGATAAGGTTGAATTCAGAATAGACAACGGAAAATGGGAAGAAATGGAGTATGATGAAACCATAGACCCTAATTTTGCCCTTTCTGTTTTCAAATGGGATACCACAGAGAAGATTTTACAGGGAAGAAGACCATCCAATCCGGAAATAGCAAAACATATCTGGGAAGCAAATTTTCCTAAAAAACTAGCCTTAGGAAAACATAAAGTTGAGGTTAGAGCCGTAGATATGTATGGAAATCAATTCTCAGCTTCAGAAGAATTTGAAGTACAAAATGCCATCCAGATTCCTTAAGTTTTTCATTTTTTACTATACTTTTTTAGATTGAGTAGCCGGTTCATCGTGAGCCGGCTTTATTTTTGGCTGAGGTTGAAAAGGATGAACTACAAAAGAAATTTTTAGAATACGTAAGAGCTGCATACCACTTAAGTATTCTTCTCAACAGTATTTGTAATAAGCTTATATTCTATAATTCTCCTTAAGTTTTTTAAACTTTTGTGCCTTTTGTGGTTTAATAAAAACCATTAAAAAACTATTAAATCTCCATTCTTTCCATGCCGTAAAAATGTTCTTTTGTAACTTTGTAACACGAAAAGTATTATTACTATGAATATAAACGGAAAAAATGCCATTGTAACAGGTGGTGGAAGAGGATTAGGTAAAGCTGTAGCACTAGCTTTGGCCAATGAAGGAGTGAATATTGCCATTACAGGAAGAAACGAAGAGAACCTTAAAAATACAGTTGACGAAATCCAAAAATTAGGAGTAAATGCTACCTATGCAGTATTCAGTATTGATGATGAAGCCGCTGTAAAAACAGGAATTGAAGCTTTAGCTGAAAAACTAGGTGGAGTAGATATTCTTGTGAACAATGCAGGTATTGGAGACTTCGGAACCATTGAAGATATGTCTTCTGAAACATGGGAACAGGTAATCAAAACTAATTTATTTGGTGTGTATTATGCAGCTAAGGCCGTACATCCATTTATGAAAGCTAAAGGAGAGGGAGATATTGTGAACGTAGCTTCCACAGCAGGATTAAAAGGAGGACCAAATATGTCAGCTTATGCAGCTTCAAAGGCCGCTGTAGTTTCATTATCACAATCGATGATGGCGGAATGGAGAAAGCAAAATATCCGTGTAGTGACCCTAACGCCGAGTACAATTGCTTCTGATATGAGTATCCAAGGCGGGCTTACAGACGGAAATCCGGATACAGTATTACAACCTGAGGATTTTGCAGAATGGGTAAGAGATATCCTGAAAATGAACAGAAGAGCTTTAATTGCTAATGGTTCTATCTTCTCTACAAATCCATAGAAATTCGAAACTTAAAATTCAAGGGGAAGATACAGAAACAACTCTAAGCTTGTCTTGAATAATGAAATCTAATAAAAGCGGGAAAATCCAATCAATGGAAGCCCGCTTTTTTCTTTTACAACCGGAAAAAAATAGCTCTTGTTTCTCACAGGTCCAAGATCTTTTTCACAATCATCTGCTTAATCTCCATAAACAGTGAGAGCTTCATATCAGAATTCAATAGAAATAGGCTTTTGTCCATTTAACAAAATCATAAAATCATCCGGCTTTAGCCAAAACTTACCCTTTCTATTTTTTTAACAATAATAACATTAGTATTTTTGCACCAAATTATTCACATGCAAAATTATTTAGAATTCAACTTCAAGATTACTCCATTGCAACCTTGGAACGAGATATTAATGGCAGAACTTATTGAAATAGGTTTTGACAGCTTTACAGAAGAAATTCACGGGATTTTAGGATATATCCAGACAGATTTGTTTCACGAAGATCAGCTTAAGGCTCTTTCCATTTTTGAAAACGAAAATGTAAAAATTGAGTATTCTTATGAAGAAATGCCAAACATCAACTGGAATGAAGAATGGGAAAAAAACTTTTCTCCTATCAATATCGATGATAAAGTATTAATCAGAGCAGAATTCCACGAATCTGTACCGGGAATGCATGAGATTATTATCCAGCCGAAAATGTCTTTCGGAACTGGACATCACCCAACAACACACCTGATGATCCAGCAGATGATGGATATCGACTTTACCGGTAAGAAAGTATTGGATATGGGATGTGGAACTTCTGTATTGGCGATCTATGCAAAACAGCAGGGAGCGGGAGATACAAAGGCAATTGATATCGATGAATGGTCGGTAGAAAATTCAAAGGAAAATGCTGCGAGAAACAGTGTTGAACTCGATATTGAGCAGGGAACAGCAGAAAATCTTGGAAAAGAAAATTATGATATTATTTTGGCTAATATTAATAGAAATATTCTGATTTCAGATATTTCAACCTATGTTTCTGTGCTAAATGAAGGGGGAAAATTATTGCTTTCAGGACTTTGTTTCTTTGATGTAGATGATATTCTGGAAGTATGTAAAGAAAGTGGCCTTACCCTTAAAAAGCAGTTGCAGAGAGAAGAATGGGTAAGTTTATTGCTTGAAAAATAATTAAAAAAAACGAAATACAGATATGAAAACCTTGTTGACAGCTTTATGTATGCTGATGTTGCAGCTTTTTGCAGCTCAGGAAAATGAAGTGTATGCGGATGGTGTTTTTGGTTTTACAGAAAATAAAACCCAGAAAATTTTTACAGATTGGACAAGAGTAAGAAAAGAACCCAGTGTTAGTGCTCAGATCACAGACTCGTTACAGGTTAATCAATCCGTGATGGTTCTTCAAAAGGTAGAAACGGTTCCAGTTCTGAAATTAGGAGAAAGAAATGCCAATTGGTATAAGATTTCCTATCAGAAAGGAGATGTGACCTCTGAGGGATATGTTTGGGGAGGTAATCTTTGTGTAGGCTATCGTAATAAAAATGGATATGATTTCCTTTTCGGTTTATCAAAAACAGTAGATAGGAAAATCAAGACCCTTAATGAAACTGAAAAACAAAATATAGCAGGAATCAAAGTAATGGAGGAGAGTACTCTGATTGATGAGGTGTATTTTGATACAGGAAAAGGAGAAGAATTAAGTACAGCTGCATTCAGCATTGAAAGTAATCATAAGTTACAGAATGTTGAGTTTACCCTAAAAGCAATGGTCTCGGGTGAAGCATGCGGTATAGCCACTTATGATCAATATGTTCTTTTTAAGGATAAAAAACTAATTGCACTTCCACAGTTGATGAACGTAGGAGATGCAGGTGCTTATTATCATAGTGAAGAATATGTTTTTCCAAACGATAAAGGAGGTATTTCCGATGCTTTTATCCTTAAGGTAGAAGATATGGAAACAGACGAAAAAGAAAGAGAAACAAAAAAACGCTCATCCAAGACTTATCTTTGGAATGGAAGTTCTTATAAGTTGAAATAATCTCTTCATTAAAAAAATAGGCAAGCCACTGTATTGTACAGTGGTTTTTTTGTTTTAAAATCCTCAGATGAAGGGTGGTAAGAAATATACCATTATTTGGAGAGTAAAGGGAGCTGTAAAAAGCCATGAAATTTGCTCGAAAACCCTGTTGAACGATACAATGATAGATGAATGTGAGTTTTAACAATAAAAGAGCCTTTACAACCATGTAGAGGCTTTTCTTTTGGATTCTTAAGAGAAATAAAAAATAGAATTGGAATTAACCAATCCTACCCAAACATGATTAAGTGTATAGTGTAGCCATAATGGCTATAGGGAATATAAAGTTGCACAAAAAAGATTTTTATTGACCCTTAATCAGGTTTCCTTACATCATAAAACTAACATTTAATGGCTCCCTTGTTAAAGCTTACCACTGTAAAAGTAATACGAATAGCCATTCGTAAGGGGTAAAGTTAAGCTGATGCTGCAAAATGGGTCAGTGAAACGGAGTTTTCACGTTGTGAAGTGGAAATTCCTCGAAATCTTTTGGATGCTGATTTTAATTGGATTTTGCGAGTATTTTTGAATGTATTAATAATTGTTAAATTTGGATACTGGTTTTAGTATGTAATCTATAGACGGTTAATAAGAAAATAAAAGGACGAAAAAATTGCAAAATGATTGATGTATTTGAAAATTACCTATTCTCAACAAGACTATTATTAGCCGAGGAAATTAACTTTTCTGCGCAGTTTTTCAATTCGATCCACTTAAAAAAAGGTGATTTTTTTATTCGTGGAGATGAACCTTGCCGTCATATTGGGTTTATCGCTAGTGGTGCTGTAAAAGCATATGCTATCGACAAGGAAGGAAAGGAAAATATAACCTGCTTCAAATTTGAAAAGGAATTTGTCACCTCGTTTCCGGAGTTTGTGGCGCAGAAAAAATCCAGAAGAAGTATCAGGGCTATAGAAGATAGTGTAATCTATAGGATAAACTACCCAGACTATCAGCATCTGCTTGGTAAGGTGACCGCTTGGAACGGAGTTATAAAATCAGTAATGGAGCAGGAGTATAACCAAAAGGAACGTTACCTGCTGAATTATAATAATAGGTCGGCTGTGGATAAATACCTTCATGTACTTTCTAGTGAACCAATACTCGTCCAGCGTGTTTCTACGCAGGATCTGGCATCATACCTCGGCATCACGCAGCGATCACTTACACGGGCGAAGGGACAAATACATAGACCCAACCTCTTATAGGACAAATGTCCTTATGCTGTCTTGATCAGCGATGTAGATTTGTGCAAAAAAAACGATGCTACATCAAATTGCTCCCGAAGTGTTTCAGATTCCACTGATGCCACGAAACAGTATCAACTGCTATATTATTGAAGGTGTATTGGTAGACTCCGGAATAAGAAGTTCGTATACCACTGTAAAGAAAGTGCTCCAGAAAATCCCCGTTTATCAACATATACTAACGCATGCCCATGCAGACCATCAGGGCTGTAGCGATCAGATATGCGCTGAGTTCGCGATACCCTTACTCTGTCATCCCAACGAAGTTTTTAGGACCGAAACGGGGATGGTAACCAACGACTATCCAGCTCCGCAACATTGGGTAGCAAAGCTTCAACAAAAGTACTGGGCAGGTCAGGGCCATAAAGTAGAACGGACAATCGTTGAAAACGATAGAATCGGAAACTTTCAGGTAATAGAGACACCCGGACATTCGGCAGGTCATATTTCTTTATTCCGTGAGCAAGATGGTGTGCTGATCATCGGAGATGTGGCAACAAATATGAATCTGCTCACAACAGCGACAGGTCTGAAGCTTCCGCCAAACATATTCACCTCCGACCAGCAACGTAACATCGAATCGCTCCGGAAGTTAGCAGAGCTGAATCCTGCCATTATCTGCTTTGGCCATGGACCAGTCATGCGAAATAAAGATCGAAAGTTTGAGAAATTTGTGGCTAAATGCAGTGGGGCTATTTATAGATAGATCGTGTTGTTTATTGCTCATCTTAAAAAATTAAAAAAGCCAGAAAAAACAGAGCAACCTTAAGGGATTTTGAATGTGCGGAAAAGTGCTGTAGAAAATATATTGAGGTACTTCTGTAAAGTTTCTTACAAATAATAAGAGAATTCTAGCTTCAAAAATCGAACGCTAAATGTCCCAATAGTAAAAGTTCAGGTGGAATTAAAACAAAAAAGACTCACAATTTCTTGTGAGTCTTTTTGTGAGCGCGAAAGGATTCGAACCTTTGACCGTCTGCTTAGAAGGCAGATGCTCTATCCAGCTGAGCTACGCACCCTTAAAATCTTGAAAAAGTCGGGGCGGCAGGATTCGAACCTGCGACCTCCTGGTCCCAAACCAGGCGCGATGACCGGACTACGCTACGCCCCGAGATGGCCATCAATAACGAATTTTACTTCGTTTTTGCGGTTGCAAAGGTACAATACTTTTTGGAATAAAAAAATAAAATATAGAATAATTTTTAATTAATTTTTTATGAACCCCTTTTGGTTAGCTATACTTATTTAATAACCACGATTTTATATTGTTTTAATTAAAGCAGGTAAAAAATATTTTTTTTTTTCATTGGTCGCCACGTGGTGTTTGTTCCACTCAGGTGATAAATAGGTTTATCAGAAGAATTGGGGAATTCAAAACAAAAAAGACACACAAGAAATTGTGGGTCTTTTATGATCATAGACGGATTATTATTCAACACTTTCAAGGCTGGCTTGATGCAGCTAGTTTACTTGATATTTAATTTCAATTTGCAAGATCAAAGCTTGATATAGTATGAAAGGCATCTATTTCTTTATTTTTTTCTCCTTGAAAAGTATCATAATTAACAACAAGCAATTTCCCTTTATAGATAATAGTTTCACAAGGATTATCCAGTTGTCCATCAGAACCGTCTGCATTGTCATTTTCCCAAATCAGCGAAATTGTATTGGTATCTAAGTTAAGCTGATGTACACTGTTATTCTCATAATTGGCGATAAAAATTGAATTTCTTTTTTCGTCATAAAAAAAACCGTCACAGCATCTTAACAGGTCTGAATCGAAAACTATTGTATTCGATATTACTTTTCCGTTTTTGTCAAATTCTAGTTTATTAATAACGCCGTCTCCAAAATTTCCGGCGTACAAATTTCCTTTTTTATCAAAAGCAATCCCGTCAATTCCTATGGTTTTTTTTGTAATTTCTGGTTTTAAGGTAAAAGTTGCAATGAGGTAATTTTTCTTATTATCTGCATCTAAAGTGATGTTTTTAGAATTTAATTGTTTCATTGTAAAACTATAAATTCCGCTTTCTCTTCTGTTTTTAAATAATGCGTCTGTTATATAAATTCTGTTTTTAGACCATCTTACGGCTTCTCCGAAATTAAATCCTTCAACCAAAACTTCAGCATTTACCGGTTTTCCGTCTTTTACATTCACCCGAATCAATCTAGAAAAATTTTCGTTTCCTGTAAAAAATTGATTATCCATGAAATATAAATTTCCATCGGGACCAAATTCCATTCCCATTGGATGTACTTTTTTAGTAATAGGATGCAATGGAAGTTGATCAAACCAAGTGATGGGTTTATCATTTTTATCAAAAGTTAGAATTTTGCTTCTGTATTGATCAAATGTGGTTGGATTTGTGATTGATAAAAATAGATTTCCCTTTTTATCTAAAGCCATTCCGTCTGGCGTTTGGCAGGTTTCTCCCAAATCAGCAAACAAGGTGGGCTTTATGAGTTTAGAAGTTTTGCTGTATACTATTTTTTGTTGGGTCTCTTGCGAAAACAGGTTTAAGGTAGTCATTAGAAACAGAATCCCAATTGCATTTTTAATTACTTTTTTCATTTCGTTTAGTTGGTTTAATCATTTCTCGTTAAAAGAGTTTTTATATTACTTAACAGTGCTGTCGGTAGAATAATAAGTGTGATCATTTTTGTTATTTTAAGCGAATATAATCACGTCATTATGATCCTGTTTTGAGTAGAGTCGAAGAGCTTGTTTAAGCATTCAAATAATCGATTTTTAAATTTTATTGAATTCGTATGCCGAAATACATTTTTCAGAAGCTAAAACAGGCTATTCATATTAATTGACGGACTATATTTCTATATTTTGTTACTTTGCCATCAATTAAAATATATAATGAATTTTATTAAGAGAATTGACTTAAGAAGGACGGCGCTTCATTGTTTATACTGGATTTTATTTTTGCTATTTTTTTTTTCAAATAAATCTGACAATGAAGATTCTTATGCATTCATTGTTATTTATTCCTGTAAAATTTTAGCACAGGCCGTTGCTGCTTACGGTTTGATATATTGGATTATTCCGGAAACATTAAATAAAAAAAAATATTTATTTTTCATAATTTCTGCCTTAGGCTGGCTTTATATTGTTTTTGCTCTTTTAATAACTTTAAAATTTTATTATCTAGAACCCAGATTCCCAGCTTTCTTCGATGATTGGCTTGGGCATACAATGACGATGCGTGAACGTCTTACTTCGGGCAAATTGATAGTAAGAGAGTTTTCTTTTATCACATATCCCGTTATTATTTTAGGATTTATCAGTTTTAACCGCAAACAACAACGTCTTTTAAAACTGGAAGAAGAAAAAAGGTCGATTGAATTAAAGGTGCTGAAAAACCAGTTGAATCCTCATTTCTTGTTCAATACTTTAAATAATCTATATACTTTAACCCTAAAAAAAGATGATAAGGCACCTGAAATAATTGCTAAATTATCTGAGATTTTAGATTTTGTTTTATATCGTTGCAATGAAGATTATGTTTCTGTAGAAAAAGAAATTACGCTGATTGAGAATTATATTGCTCTGGAAAAATTACGTTATGACGAAAACAGATTGGATGTTTTATTTACGAAAGATATCCAGGAAAGTAATAAGATTTCGCCTTTAATTGTATTGACTTTTATCGAAAATGCTTTTAAACATGGTGTAGTTAATGAAACTGAAAAAGCAACAATCAGGTTGGATTTAGAAAGTAAAAAAGGACAAATTATTTTTAGTATTGAGAATACAAAACCTCAAAATGGATTTGCCCAAATTTCAGACAAATCTAAAATTGGCTTAGAAAATGTCAGGAAACAATTGGATTTATTATATCCAAAAAAGTATCAATTGCAAATTGAAGAAACGCAGATGCTTTATACCGTTAAACTTTGTCTGAAAAATTAAAACCGGAAAGAAGTTTTATAACACCGCCGATAGACCATTCCAAACCATTAAATTAGCTTTTAGAATTCCAAACTACTTATCTCTCATGAAACACAGATGTATTATTGTTGACGACGAACCTTTGGCAAGAGAATTAATAACTTCTCATTTGGCAAATTTTGAAAGTTTTGAGTTAATAGATTCTTTTGAAAATGCATTAAAAGCGTATTCCTTTCTAGAGCATAATTCTGTCGATTTAATCTTTTTAGATATTGAAATGCCTCTACTGAAAGGAAATGATTTCTTGAAAAAATTAAAAAATCCGCCTAAAGTAATTTTTACAACAGCTTACAGAGAATATGCAATTGAAAGTTACGAGCTTAATGTGGTCGATTATCTTTTGAAGCCCATTACATTTGAACGTTTTTTTGTTTCAATAGAAAAATTTAAACAGTTTCAACCTCCAAAGAAAGCAGTTAATGCGGGATCAGAAAGTTATATTTTTGTAACAAGTGGCAATAAACATATTAAAATTATCTTTGATGAGATTGTGTATATCGAAAGCCTGAAAGATTACATAACGATCCATTTGGAAAGTGGGAAATCACATCATATAAAACAGAATATTTCGGTTTTTGAAAAATTATTGAATTCTGAATTTATTCGAATTCATCGTTCTTTTATTATTCATACAAAAAAAATGACTGCTTATACTAAGAACGAAATTGAAATAAACTCCATAGAAATTCCCATTGGAGCCAGTTACAAAGAAAACTGGCAAAATTATTTGGAAACAATTATTTTAAAATAGTAAAAATCGAATCTCATATTGAATCAAGCTTCAATGTGAATGAAGAAAAAGTGATCGTTGTATTGGATTTTCTGTATCTCATGTCAAAGAAATACAATAGGCCAAAGATATAACCTTGAGATCTTAAGGAGTGATCAAATTTCTGAAAATGCCTATTAAATATACACTGAAATACTTTTATAAAAGATCAGGCAGTAATAGTTTGGCGTCAGATTTTAATGATATAAAAAAGGAGACAACTATTAAATAGTGTCTCCTTGAGTGAGCGCGAAAGGATTCGAACCTTTGACCGTCTGCTTAGAAGGCAGATGCTCTATCCAGCTGAGCTACGCACCCTTAAAATCTTGAAAAAGTCGGGGCGGCAGGATTCGAACCTGCGACCTCCTGGTCCCAAACCAGGCGCGATGACCGGACTACGCTACGCCCCGAGATGGCCATCAATAACGAATTTTACATCGTTTTTGGGGTTGCAAAGTTGCAATACTTTTTGGAATAAAAAAAATAAAATGAGAAGAATTTTTAATTATTTTTTTGTGAGCCCTTTTGATTGTCTTTATTGAGTTAATAACCATGGATTTATGATGTCAAAAAAAAATATTTATTTTTTTCAACTCATATGAAGAACAGGAACAAAAGATGGCAAGAGCATGATTTTTAAAATCCTTACGAAAGAAAAAAATTAAGCAAACAGTTTCTTTTTCTAATCTAAAAATAAGAAAATCTCCCTTAATTCCTATATTTGCCGGATGAAACGATTAATGTTGATGAGCCTGCTTTTCCCGGTACTTATTTACTCTCAGACAAGCGGAAAAGTAATCAAAATTTCAGATGGAGATACAATCACCTTACTTTTAAAAGGAAATGAACAAAAAAAGCTTAGACTGGCTGAGGTAGATTGCCCGGAAAATGGACAGCCATTTGGGAAAAATGCCAAGCAGTTTACTTCGGCTCAGGTATTTGGTAAAACAGTTAAGTTTATTGAAACCAATAAAGACCGCTATGGTCGCTCTGTAGCTAAGGTTTACTATGATAATGGTAAATACCTTTCAAAAGAGCTTATAAAAGCTGGAATGGGGTGGTGGTACTTCTCCTATTCCAAAGATGCTTCTTTGGGGCAATTGCAGGAAAATGCACAACGTACTAAGACGGGTTTGTGGCAGGATGTTCATGCAATGGCACCTTGGGATTACAGAAAAATGAAGAGAGAGCAGAGAAATAAAAAATATCAGGTTGCCAAAAATTAATAATAGAAATATTGGCCGAAGTGGATTTTACTTGAGAATATTCATTTAATAATACTTTTGAAAAAAAAACTAAACGTGTGTTGATTTAGATTTGTAAAATGTTGTTTTTTAGTATTTTGTAATTATTCGTACTCTTTCTTATAACTATTCATACCTGTTTTTTTAGATAAATGAGGCCGAATACTTTTATTCGGTCGCATAAGAGATTTTACTTTTTCAAATTTGTATCGAAATAATTTTATAACATTAAACAACGATACAATGAAAACTTCATTCACCTTTTTAGCAGTTCTATTATTAATCAGCAGTTTTTCTTTTGGACAAGATTTTTCCAAGAAAATTGATTCCATCGTAAAGGATAATTATCAAAAGAATCCTGATGCAGGAATTAGTGTTGGCTTTATCAGTAATAATAAAGAGTTTTTCACAGCATATGGTAAATTGAGCAAAGAGAGTAAAATTGATATTGATAAAAATTCCATTTTCGAAATTGCTTCTATTACTAAAATCTTGACTTCTAATTTAATTGCGCAGGCGGTTATTGATCATAAATTTAAAATAGATGATTATATTGACAATTATCTGCCAAAAAGATATGTTTTAAATGCAAATCTTAAAAACAAGATAAAAATTTCAGATCTGGCATCTCATCAATCCGGCTTACCTGACTTGGATTTTGGGAAATTAATGAAACTGAATCCACAGCAGCCTGTAAGTAGTGTTACTGAGAAATCTTTGGCTTCTATTATTAATAACTGTACTGAACTTATTGACTATGGGAAGTTTCGTTATTCTACTATTGGATATACTTTACTTGGAGAGATCTTGGAAACGGTGTATGCTAAAAGTTATGATGAAATAATTCGTGAGAAAATAATTCGTCCTTTAAAAATGAAAAATACATTCACAAAGGATTTCAATGTGAAAAATAGAACAACAGGTTATAATCCTGATGGTGGAGCTCAGGAATTCTTCAAATGGAATGTTACTGCACCTGCTGGATTGATAAAATCAAATACTTCTGATATGGTAATCTATTTGAAAGCAATTTTAACCCAAGGAAATCCTATATATGAAGCTGCATTAATAACAGAAAAGATCTATTATAAAGACGAAAAAAGAGAAATAGGGCTAGGGCTTGGTATTAGTACTGATGATCAGAATACAATCTATTTAAAGTCTGGAGACTCTATGGGGCAATCTTCAATCATCTGCTACAATAGGGCTAAAAAATGGGGATTCATCATTCTTTTAAACCAAAGAAACTCAAAAATGAGACAAAACCTGCTCAATATAATCTATGATAAAGTTTTGAAATAGATTGTGGATTTAAAGTAAAAAAACCGCTTCAACATTTGAGGTGGTTTTTTTATGATAATATTGATAAAGTGTATTGTAGCCTTTAAAAATTCATTAATATTGTTTAAAATATTCAGAATGTACATGGTGTGTATTTTCGAGTTGACAGCAATTTTAAGTTCATTGATGCTTATGCTAAAAACAATAGAGATGAGGTCTATAATAATATCTGTATTTATTACTCTGTTTTCAATAACATTATTTCATTCACAGACTTCTGAAAGGAAATTTATATCCATCAACAATAAACAAATGGCATATAAAACCTTTGGGCTTGGTGAAAGAAAGGCTAATGAGCCAATTCTAGTCTTTGAAAGTGGGCTTGGTTCAGGTGGCGGTGGGTATGGCAGTTTGTTCCCTTTTATTCAAAAAAAATATCCAGGAATAGTTTATGATAGGAATGGAATTGGGGAATCTGAAATCGATACTTCCATACAAACAGATGAAGAGGTTATAAAAAGACTTCACGATTTGTTAGCAGCTTTAAAAATAAACCCACCTTATCTATTGGTAGGACACTCGATAGGCGGACCATTTATACGTTTGTATGCTTCAATGTATCCAGATGAAGTTTGTGGTTTGTTTTTCATAGATCCAACAGATTTTATGCTTACAAAAGATGAAGACCGCAAAGTGAAAATAAATACATCAAGCTCGACAGGCTACAGGGAATTATTTGAAATAAACCTTAAAAATATCATCAATGATAGCTCAATATCAAATGGTTTTCGAAATGAAGCAAAGAGAGAGTTGAATGAGAGTTCACCAGAGTTCTTTAAAAGATACAAATCCTTGCAACCTCTTAAAGATGTTCCTGTAACGGTGATGATTTCATATAACAAGCATATTGAACATTACGAAACAGAAATGAATGAAAAACAGAAATTAGGAATCAATTTAATCCCGTGGTGGAAAGAGTTGGATGATTTAAGAATAAAGCATTATGCAGAGATGATAAAAAATAACAGTAATAGTCAGCTTATCCTATTGCCGCGCTATAGCCATGGAATACACCAGCAAGACCCAAAAACTGTAGCAGAAGCTTTAAATGATACATACGAAAAATGTCTAACTTCCTTAAAAAGTAAGTAGAATAAATAATAGATATTTGATTAGGGCTATTTGCAGTGAATGGAAATTCTAGAAGAAATGGTGATAAGGAACCATCTATAAAAAAATAAGGTCATTTAAAACATATGTTTTAAATGACCTTATTTGTGAGCGCGAAAGGATTCGAACCTTTGACCGTCTGCTTAGAAGGCAGATGCTCTATCCAGCTGAGCTACGCACCCATTTGTAATTTTGAGAAAATTACTAAAACAGTCGGGGCGGCAGGATTCGAACCTGCGACCTCCTGGTCCCAAACCAGGCGCGATGACCGGACTACGCTACGCCCCGAATATATAAGAGTGCGGAGGGTAAGGGATTCGAACCCTTGCGACACTTTCGCGTCGACAGTTTAGCAAACTGCTCCATTAACCACTCTGGCAACCCTCCTTTTTGTTTATTTTTTAATGATCGTTGTTCCGTTATTGCGAGTGCAAATATAGAATAGATTTCTTTATTTACCAAATAAAATTCAAGAAAAATTTGTGTATTTTTGAGGTAATAAATCATTCAAAAACCAAACTGATGCGTAAAACATTATATATCATCGGATTAAGCACATTCGTTTTTTCATGTACTTCCCAACAAAATGTAAAAAAAAATACATACAAACCGAAAACCCCAGTGGTACAGCCAAAACCCGTGGCTAAAACACAAACTTCGGAAGCTCCAAAACCAAAAATTACAAACGAGCACGGAGTAGAATTTTTTACTACTAATATAGCAGACGCAACAAAAAATGATAATACAGCAAGTTACGGTTCTATTGTATCTGCAAAACCGGCCGGATATAAGGTAGTGAAAACTTATTTCCCTGCTGTTGCTCAGAATTTCAGACAACGTTACCTTATATTGCATTATACCGCACTTCCGGATGATAAGTCCATTACAGTTCTTACACAGCAGGCTGTAAGTGCCCATTATCTGGTAAATAATACAGGAGATAACGAAATCTATCAACTGGTGGATGAGAATAAGCGTGCCTACCATGCAGGAGTAAGCTCGTGGAGAAGCGATAAAAACCTTAACGATACTTCAATAGGAATTGAAATTGTGAATGCAGGCTTTCCTAATGGAACAGCTACAAGAGTATTTGCTCCTTTTAGTGACGATCAGGTAAGAAAGGTTGCTGCATTGGCAAAAGATATTATAACAAGATATCAAATTCCGGCAACTAATGTTCTTGCTCATGCTGATATTGCCCCTACAAGAAAGCAGGATCCGGGGCCAATGTTCCCATGGAAAAAGCTTTATGATGAATATCAGATAGGAATGTGGTATGACCAGACTACCAAGCAGGATTACTTTGATCTTGCACAGGAAGACTTTGTCGTAAAATATAGTGATCCGTCATTTATTTTTGGTATTCAGACTGCATTGCAAAAATTCGGATATGGAGTAGAGCCTAGTGGAAAATGGGATGATGCTACCAAGAAGACCATTGAAGCATTTCAGTATCACTTCCGTCCACAAAACTATGACGGAATCATGGATGCTGAAACATGGGCAATACTGCAAGCTTTAAATGTAAAATATTCAGTAAAATAAATTTAAGTTAAAGCGCATCGGTTAGATGCGTTTTTGCTATCTTTAAACGATCAAAAACAGTAAAATATCTGTAATGGAAAATTTCAGAAAAGAGAGTGATCTATTAGGCGAGTTGAACGTGCCTTTAGATGCTTATTATGGGGTTCAGACACAAAGAGCAATCAATAATTTCAAGATTTCGGGACAACTTTTGTCTTCGTATCCGGATTTTATCAAAGGATTGGCTTTTGTAAAAAAAGCAGCAGCAAAAACAAATTATGAATTAGGTCTTCTTGACGAAAGCCTGTATTTCAAGATAGCAGAAGCGTGCGACGAAATTGTAGATGGGAAATATCATGACCAGTTTCCGGTAGACATGATTCAAGGTGGGGCAGGAACTTCAATCAACATGAATGCAAATGAAGTAATTGCCAACGTTGTATTAGAAAAATTAGGAAAGAATAAAGGCGAGTACGAATTCTGCTCACCAAATGATCATATCAACCTTTCGCAGTCTACCAATGATGCTTATCCTACAGCAATCAAAATGGGATTGTTGCAGATGAATATAGGCCTGGTAGAAAAACTAGAGAAAATTATAGCAGCTTTCCGTGCAAAAGGAGAAGAATTTCAGGATGTTATTAAAATGGGACGTACACAGCTTCAGGATGCTGTACCGATGACATTAGGACAGGAATTTGAAGCCTATGCAGCTACTTTGGAAGAAGATATTTCCAAGCTGAATAATAATGCTAACCTTTTTGTAGAAGTGAACATGGGGGCCACAGCTATTGGAACAGGATTAAATGCTCCGGTAGGTTATGCCGTTCTTTGCGCTAAGAATTTGGCTCAGATTACAGGGTACCCGGTTATTTCTGCGCCTAACTTGGTGGAAGCAACTCCGGATACCGGATCTTATGTGATTTACTCTTCTGCAATGAAGCGTCTTGCTGTAAAACTATCTAAAATCTGTAATGATTTAAGACTACTTTCATCAGGACCAAGAGCAGGATTATTCGAAATCAATCTTCCTCCAATGCAGCCCGGTTCATCCATCATGCCAGGGAAAGTAAATCCTGTGATTCCGGAAGTGGTTAACCAGGTTTGCTTTAAAGTATTTGGAAATGACCTGACAGTAACTTTTGCCGCAGAAGCAGGACAATTACAACTTAACGTAATGGAGCCTGTACTTTCCCACGCTATTATGGAGAATATCAATTTCCTTTGCAATGCACTGGATACTCTTCGTGAAAAATGTGTAGTAGGAATTACAGCCAATAAAGAAGTGTGCCTGAACATGGTGAAACACAGCATTGGAATTGTAACAGCACTTAATCCTTATATTGGCTACAAACAATCCACAGAGATTGCGAAAGAAGCATTAGAAACAGGAAAAAGCGTTTACAACCTTGTATTGGAAAAAGGAATTCTTTCCCAGGAAAAACTGGACGAAATCCTTGATCCGAAAAACATGCTGAAACCGCATAACAAATAACATACAATAAGTGCTAAGTGGCAGCTTTAGGTCACTTAGCACTTGTTATTCATCATTTATAAAATAATTCGTGAGGTTTTTAATCATTATTCCTGCCCACAACGAAGAGCAGAACCTCTCATTCACTCTGGATTCCCTGCAAAAGCAAAGGAACAGAGACTTTAAGGTAGTGGTCGTTAATGACGGATCCACAGACAAAACACCTGAAGTCATCAGGAAATATACAGAGAGTGATTCCCGTTTTGAAACCATTAATCTTCAAAAATCAGAGCATCAGCCAGGATCCAAGGTTGTACATGCCTTTAAAAACGGCTTACAGACCCAATCTCTTGATGAGTTTGATGTCATCTGTAAATTTGATGCCGATATTATTCTGCCCGAAAACTATCTGGAAGCTGTAGCTCACGCCTTTATAAGCAATCCAACATATGGATTAGTAGGCGGATTACTCTATGTAGAAAAAGAGGGAAGTTGGGTGTACGAAGGAAATTCTAATAAACACCATGTAAGAGGCCCAATGAAAGCTTATCGAAAGGAATGTTATATTCAAATGGGTGGGTTAAGGGAAACCTTGGGCTGGGACAATATAGATTCCATATTGCTGGAACACTTGGGATGGAAAGAAATTGTCTTACCAGAACTTCATGTAAAGCTGATTAAGGTAAAAGGAGCAGACTATACCATACGACCTGCCGATTATTATGGTCGATACTTTTATTTCCTCGGATTAAGCAGGTTTCTGGCTTATATTGCCTCTTCAAAAGAAGCTATGAAAAGTAAGTCACCATCATTTTTCCTTGATATTATTAAAGCTTATGAAGCCTGCAAATCTCAAAAACTAGAATTGAAAATTACAAAAGAAGAGCAGAAAGCCGTTAATGACCAACGTTGGAGAATGTTGAAGAAAAAATGGTTGAAAATGTAGGAGAAAATGATGTAAAGGGGTTTTCCAAATCTTGTCAATATCAATAGGAATGGGTTTTAACCCATTTAATAATAAAATAAAAATTCAATTGGCTTTAGCCAAAATCTATTTAATACAATTAATCAGTGAAAAAAATAGCCTACATAGAAATTGATACCCACGCAGAAATAGCACAGGCCTTTATGAATATCATAGAGGGAAATCAACATTTCAGTGTAGATTATTATTTTTCAAAAAAAATCAAGGATCAGATCAATGAATCCGATGCAGCAGTGTTTCTGTCAGATAGTTCTATGATTTTAGATCAGTTGAAAACCAAGAAATATGATCTGGTTATTATTGGCACTGTTCATCGTTTTTTCAATACATTTTTAGCGGTAACAAAGAAATACAATACAGCTGTTATTACCCATAATCTGAACTTTACACAAGCTTCAAGGCTGGATTTGATAAAAAGTGTATTCAAAGGAGATGTCATGTACAGATTGAAACTTTGGTGGAAAGAAGGCTTGCTTTACTCTACCAAGGTGTATCAGACATCCGGATCTCTTGTGGTATTGGATGAGGCTTTGATTTCGGATAGGCATCAGTTTTTACCTCTTTTTTATACAAAAACCTTTGATAAAACTGAAAATGAAAATCTAGTCATTGTTATTCCTGGTGGTGTTTCGCAGAAAAGGAGGGATTATAATCATATTTTTAAAACCATTCAAGGGATAGGGACAAGTATGAACTGTGAATTTGTATTCCTTGGAAAAGCAAAGGATAACGAATTAAAACAGCTTGAAAATTTATCCTCAGCATTACCTGAAAACATCACGATTACTTATTTTTCAGAAAGGGTTTCTGCTGGAGACTTTGAGAAATGGATGTGCAAGGCTGATATTCTTTGGTGCCCTATTCAACAGGAAACAGAATTTTTCAGCATCAAGGAAGTGTATGGAAAGACCAAAATGACCGGGAATATCGGAGACGCTATTGCCTATGGAAAATTAGCGGTTTTCCCTAATAACTATCCCTCAAAACTAGATTTTATTCTGGCTGAAAAAGAAAACGTTCAAGAGCAATTGAATGGGCTTTCAAATAATTATTTTGACTTCCAAAAAAGCTATGGCAAAGAAGAAATACAAAAAGGATTAGAACAGCTATTGAACAAGCTTATTTCCAAATAAAAGTCTTTTTTGAATCTGAATTTAACTCTCTCGGCTTTCTTAGTTTTATTACTTAAACTTAAAAATACTCTTAATAAATCTGGCGTTCAGGTAATCTTCTATCGGGAATATCTTTGTAAAGTAATTTCCTACGTAGATTAACGCTAAAACTACAGCTGGTTTATACATCAGATTGATGAAATTGCTGTGGAAATTAGGTAAAACAATAGCCACCGTAATAGCTAGAGTACAGATAATTGAAACAAAGATCATTTCAATCGTCAACGGCGAAACCTTAAATACAAAGTAGTTGAAGACGATCTTAACCACGTTGTAAATGGTCAGGGAAATTGCAGTAGATAAAGCAATTCCAATAAGCTTCAGATCCGTATTTTTGATGAAATAATAATTCAGTCCAATCGTTAATCCAGCCAACAAAAGCATTACTAAAATATTGAATCTGTAGTATTTTGAGAGCGAAATAATATTCCCATTGAATCCGGTTGCCAGATCTATTAAGACAGCAGAACCCCAGATCCATACTACAGGTTCATATTCCCTGAGCATTGTTCCGTTTTTTGGCATAAACTGGGTAAGGTAAGGGAATCCCACCATGATACATGAGAATAAAACTGCACCTAAAAAGTATAAAGACAATGAGGTCTTTTTGTGAAACCTGTCCAGTTCTTCCATATCTCCATCAGCCAGTGTTTTGTTGATGATGGGAGCCGAAATATTGAACAACCCCAGTTGTGGGATTGAAATCAGGGAGATCAAGGCATACAGGACAGAATAAATTCCGACCTCTTCCATACCCATGAATTCCCCAATCATAAAACTGTTAATGGCCAGATAATTTCCAAAAGTTCCCAAAAATCCGAAAAAGCTGTAATTGAAAAACTGCTGCCAGAAATTATTTTTCTTGAAGTAATCCGTATTGAAATCAAGCTGAATTTTTTCCAGTTTGTTGGTGTAATAAATATATCCGAAAAGCATCAAGGCAAATATGCCGAAGAAAAATGCAAATGCAATCTTTTGGGATAATGCAAAATAATAAAACAGACAGAAAGCTCCAAGGTTGGCTATTTTCGGAAATAAATTGTCAAAGATATTAGAGACAACAATCCTTTTGTAATTGGATGTATATTTATTGAAAATGGTACAAAATGAAAGAATTAAAATCAAAGGAAGGATCATTTCCTTAATCTTCCACGCTTCTGAATGTCTGAATTTTGGATAAAAATAAGGCAGTATAAAAAATACACCCGTAAAAATGAGAAAGTTGACAAAAACAGTAAGTAATGACAGCGATAACATATTCTGTTTTTTGCCATCCTTTTCTACCGTGTGAAAAAACTTTACATTAGAGTAGGAGATACCAAGTACCACAAAAGGAACCAGCATTTCAGCAGTAGGGAGGATATAGCGGAGTTTCCCGTAAAATTCAAAATCATTAGGAAAAATGAATATTGCGGAAACTGTGCCCAGCAAAAAACCAATATAACCGATAATGGAATATTTGAAGCCTTGTCTCGCTACTACACTCATAAAGTTGTTTTAAAGGTTTTTAGGTATAAAAATAATATTATTGATGTACTGAGTTTTATTTTTTTCGTCGTTTGTATTTTGTAGCAGAATGTCCTCTGTGAGTGTTTCCAGGATGAAGCTATTTCGATTAAGGTACTTCGCTTCATATCCCCAGCTTTTTACTGTGGAGATTTCATTCCATATTGGTGTTTGGTGGTGTCTTTGTTCCATTTCAACCATAAGGGTTGGAAGAAACTGTTTGATGGTCTCCCTGGCTCCCAAAAGAGTCTTTATTTCATTTCCCTCAACATCGATCTTGATAAAATCTAATCTGCTGAAGTGCTCTAGTGCAGCCCATTCATCTAGCTTGATGACTTTTACTTTTTCCGTGTAGCTTTTTTCTTCACCTTTTTCCTTGTATGAAGTATTTAAAGTTCCACGGGAGGCAATCGTTTTTCCGTTAATAATCGGAACCTTGAACTCGGCTACCGTATTTTCGTCAGAAAGTGCTAAAGGAAGTACCCGCATAGTGGGGAATAGTCTTTTTAGTCTTCTGTAGAGCTTTTTATTAGGCTCAAAAGCATACACGTGCTCATGATCCAGCTTGTTCTCCAGCTGATATAAGAAAGTCCCTACATTGGCACCAATATCCAGAATAATAGCACTTTTAGGAAGGTATTCCTTGATCCATACCAGTTCCGGTTCTACATTACGTTCCGAAAAATTATCTTTATTAAGATTATTTAGGGTCTTAAAATATCTTTTTTTATAAAAATTCGGACTTATATATTGTAGTTTTTCTGCAATTTTTTGGTATAAAGACATCCTTAGCTTTTTGACGAATAGCAAAGATAAACAAAAATGTAAAACTTATCTTAAAAAATGTTAAATATAATCTATTGATTTTCAATGGAAAGGCGTTGTTGGCTGTTTTTCATGAAAAATGAGATTTAACAGGTTATTGATTTGTCACATAGACATCTCTGGTTGCTGAACAGCTTGTTAAATTGATTAAAGTCTAAAAAAAATGGCAAGGTAAATATTTACTGCTTAAAATTAATTTAGGGAATCCCATACAAGAAATTCCCTGAAGTATTTAATAGTATGGGTTTACTAGTTAAAAGGTGTATTTAAAAAATCATTAAATGGTTTCATTAGTTTAAATATCTTAGCCATCGTCTTTACTGCATTCTTGTCCAAGATCTCTTCATCTTTTAAATGATGCAATACAATAAAGTTTTTAAGCCTTAAATATTCAGCCATTGGATCTTCCTTTTCAAAACCCTGAGGAACTTTTTTCAGCTTATCATCCTGATCAAGTTCCGGGAAATATTTTTTGAAATCTTTATTGTTTAGGATTTTAAGAAAATCATTACCATATAAGGATACTTCCTTTCGTACCTCTTTCAATACAGAAGATTCAGGCATGTAGATTCCTCCTGCCAAAAAGGACTTGCCAGGTTCCATATGAAGATAGTATCCTCCTTTCTGATTTCCTTTGCCCATCCCCAAGGACGCACCGAAATTTGTTTTATAGGGTGACTTATCCTTTGAAAATCGAGTGTCACGGTAAATTCTAAATAATGCTTTTTTGCTGTCGATTTTAGCAAGCTCCTCATCAAAACCGGACATTTCCTTGATCAGGTCATCCAGGAAAGCAATAATGTTTTCCTGAGAATCTGTATACAGATTTTTGTTTTCATTGAACCATTCACGGTTGTTATTGATAGATAAATTTTTTAGAAAGTCGAATGTTTTGGGAGAAATGCTTGCTGACATACAGTATTGGTGTTTTTACTTTGGTTGATTTTACCGGGAATTTGTACTTTTTGAAATTTTTCCTTACTTCGGGTTCTGAACTTTATCTCCTGAATCTCAAAATCATCCCAGTATTCAAATTTACATAATAACGAAGAAAATCAAAATAAAAAAGTACAATTGTGTAGTTTTGTTTGAAAAATCATAAATAGTACCAAAAAAATCAATCTGCTTTAATAAAAAAAAATATTGTTTAGCAGGTTTTTAATGATAGGCGTGTTTTTTTAGGTTTTATTTTTTAAAAATTAAGAAAATATTAAAGAATTGTGAATTTAAGATTGTATATTTAAAACTTTGTTTAAAAACAAGTCAAATATTTATTGTATCTTTGCAAAAATTTTAAAATAGTTAATGAATTTATTTACGGAAACCAATTTAAGTCCTGATATCCTTAAGGCAATTGGCGAACTGGGCTACGAAAGCCCAACAGAAATCCAAAAACAGACTATCCCTTTTATTCTTTCAGATATTCGCGACTTGATCGCACTTGCGCAAACAGGGACAGGCAAGACAGCAGCGTTTTCGCTTCCGATTTTGGATATGATTGACGGTACGAGTCGCAAAATCCAATTATTGGTGCTTTGTCCGACACGGGAATTATGTCTTCAGATTTCGAAGGACATAAAGAATTACTCTAAGTACATGAAGGACATCAAAACCACTGCGGTTTATGGTGGAAGTAGTATTGTAGATCAGATGAGATCTTTGAGAGATAAACCACAAATTATTGTGGGAACTCCAGGAAGAGTAATTGATCTTATCAACAGAAAGGCACTTGACTTTTCTGCTATTCATTGGTTGGTATTAGATGAAGCCGATGAAATGCTTTCCATGGGATTCAAAGATGAATTGGAAACAATTCTAAGAGAAACTCCGGAAACAAAACAAACTTTCTTATTCTCGGCAACGATGAATAAAGAAGTGGAAAGAATTTCCAAAAATTATCTTACAAAACCCCACCGTATTTCAGTAGGTTCTATCAACGAAGTGAAGAAGAACATTACGCACGAATACTATGTGGTAGGTTACCGTCAGAAAAAAGAAGCGTTGAAGAGATTGATCGATGCAAACCCGAACCAGTATTCCATTATTTTCTGTAGAACAAGAATGGAAACTCAGGAGGTTGCTGATTTCTTGATGCAGAATGGATATGCAGCTGATGCTCTTCACGGAGATCTTTCTCAAGCACAGAGAGATACAGTAATGAAAAAATTCAGATTGAAGAACATTGATATTCTTGTCGCTACAGACGTTGCAGCAAGAGGATTGGATGTAAACTCTCTGACTCACGTTATTCACTTCTCTTTACCAGATGATCCTGAAGTATTCGTTCACAGAAGTGGAAGAACAGGTAGAGCTGGAAAAGATGGTATTTCCATGGCTTTAATTAAGCCTGAAGAAAGCAGAAAATTGAAACAAATCAAATCTGCTACAAAAATTGAAATTAACGAAAAGTTTATCCCTACAGGAGACCAGATTATCAAGGCTCAGGTGGGAGGTGTTTTCGAGAAACTATTAACAGAACACGAAGATTTATTCGAGTTTGATGATAGCTTAATCCCTGATCTAAGCAAATTTACAAAAGAAGAATTGGTGCACCAGTTGCTACAATTCCAATTAAAGGATCTTGCTTTATATTACAAAGACAAACATGATCTTGTTGAGCAGAAGTTGAGCAGTAGAGATGATGATTACTCAAGAAGAGACCGTGGTCGTGATAGAGACAGAGATAGAGATAGAGGTCGTGACAGAGATGTAAGAGATAGCAGAGACAGAGATCGCGGAAGAGATAGAGATCGTGGCGGAAAACCAAGAAGAAAAGATGAGAACATGGTAAGGTTTTTCTTCAATCTTGGAAAGAAAGATCACTTGAAGAAGCTTGATGTTTTAGATATTATCAATAAAGCGACAGATGATGGAAAAAGCAAGAAAAGAGCTGAAATCGGTGATATCGAAATCTTAGAGAAATTCTCTTTCTTCGAGGTTGAAAAATCGTTCAAAGACAATGTCTTGAGCAATATTCAATCTATGAAGTTCAAAGGAAAAGATATGAGGGCTGAAGTGGCAAACTAACCCCTTGTTCATACCATACAGAACCGGCAGTAATGCCGGTTTTTTTATTTGATAATCAGATGGTAAGCGAATGTTAACAAAACTTAATGTTATATAGTTTCACGTGCAATCCTTTTTTAGGAAATTTGCACTCGAATTATAAATACTAAAAAATGGGAATTGGTAATATTTTCCACGCTTTTCAACCCAAAGATAAAATCTTCTTTGTACTTTTTGAAAAGGTAACTGAAAACCTAGTTGCAATGTCTGAGGAATTCAACACTGGAATTAAGGATTTCGATCTTAATGACGATTCAATGTTGAAAAAAATGAGTGACTTCGAACATAAAAATGACGAACTTACTCATGAGATCTTCGTAGAACTAGGGAAAAACTTCATAACACCTTTCGATCGTGAAGATATTCACACATTAGCAACTGGATTAGACGATATTGCTGATTATATCTACGCTTCTACAAAATATATCTTCCTATACAAATCTCCGGAGATGAAAGCTTACTCAGACTTCTCTCTATTGATCCACAAAGCATGTCTTGAGATTCAGAATGCAATGAAGAACCTTAAAGGGTTCAAGAACATGGAGCAGGTGAAAGAAGCATGTATTAAAGTAAACTCTATTGAAAATATTGCAGATGACTTGCTTTCCAACTCAATGGTAGAATTATTTGAAACCAACGATGCGATTAACATTATCAAAGTTTCATCTGTATTAAACTATCTTGAAATTGTAACTGACAAAGCAGAAGATGTTGCCAATACGATTGAGAACATCATGATTAAATACGCCTAAACAATATTTAACATAGCAAAAAATGGAATTTCCGATTTTACTTATAGTTATTATTGCGCTGGCTCTGATCTTCGATTATATCAATGGTTTCCATGATGCAGCAAACTCAATTGCAACTATAGTTTCTACAAAAGTTTTAACTCCATTCCAGGCTGTACTTTGGGCGGCGCTTTGGAATTTTGCAGCATTCTTTATTGCTGCTTATATTATTGGAGAATTCAAAATTGGTAATACAATTGCCAAAACAGTTAATGAGAATTTTATCACTCTTGAGGTTATATTTTCCGGTCTTATAGCTGCAATTGCCTGGAACCTTTTAACATGGTGGTTTGGGATTCCTTCCTCATCATCGCATACGCTGATTGGAGGTTTCTTAGGGGCTGCTCTTATGCATGCTTTCATGATGGATTATCATGATGTTGCAGCAGCACAGCCAGAGCTTGGGATGTGGGATACTATTAAAGAAGCTTTAAGCCAGGTAACTCATCAGGGTGTTGTAAAGTTTGATAAAGTTATTCCTATCTTCCTGTTCATTTTCATGGCACCCATCATAGGGATGATTATCTCAATCATTATTACATTGATTATTGTACACCTTTATAAAAAATCAAATCCACATAAAGCAGACCAGTCTTTTAAAAGATTGCAGTTGGTTTCATCAGCACTGTTTAGTTTAGGACATGGTTTGAATGATGCTCAGAAAGTAATGGGAATCATTGGAGCAGCGGTAATTTATTATCACGTTAATATGCTTCAGGATGCACAGTATTTGAATATTCCTTCTGCAGGACGTTTTGATTATTTTGCTCAACACTATATTTGGGTTCCTTTAGTTTCATTTATTGCCATTGCTTTAGGTACCATGAGTGGAGGATGGAAAATCATCAAAACAATGGGAACTAAAATTACAAAAGTAACCTCATTGGAAGGAGTAAGTGCAGAAACTGCGGGAGCAATCACTTTATTCATTACAGACCACTTCGGTATTCCTGTATCTACAACACATACGATCACAGGTTCTATCATCGGAGTTGGACTAACGAAAAGAGTTTCAGCCGTAAGATGGGGGATTACAGTAAGCTTACTTTGGGCTTGGGTACTAACCATTCCAATTTCAGCTATTGTAGCAGCAACTACTTATCTTTTGGTAACTTTCCTTTCCTAAGATAAAAATTACAACTTATCATAAAAACTTTGCCCATTTGGGCAAAGTTTTTTGTTTTTTTGAAAGTTGGTTTAAAAAAAAATTTGGTCATAGGCCTCAATTTGATTAAATTATGAAAATATTTGTTTTTTTTGTTTTTTTATTTTGTTTATTTTCTTGCGGTGAAATTGATTGTAATACTGCGAAACAAGGATTCTATCTTAATGAATACAATTTGGTTGTGGAAGATGCAAATATAAATGGAACATGGATAAAAATTAGAGGTTATATTCCAATAACAAATAAAAAATCAAATATTATGGTGCATAATGATTGGATTGACGATTATAATGAAGTTGAAGAGGGAGATACAATAATTAAGAAAAGAGGAGATTTAATGCTTGCCATTCATAAAAAAGATACTATTATCAGGCATGATTGGTATTGCAGAGGAAAGCCTTATAAGTAAGCTAAAGACTTACCTAAGCATTAAATAAAAGAAATAATCTCAGCTGAGTATGATGGTTTCTTTTATTACAAAAAACTTTGTCCATTTGGGCAAAGTTTTTTGTTTTATAAAGCCTCGAAAAATCGTATTTTTGTTCAAATTATAAGATTTTATGGAATTTTTAGACAGATACCAACAGATTGTTGCTGACGCCATTAATAAGTACACTTTTAAAGATAAACCTACAGAGCTGTATGATCCGATGAATTACATTATTTCCCACGGTGGAAAGCGTCTTCGTCCTATTATGGTGCTAATGGCTTGTGATCTGTTTGGGGGAGATCTTAAAGAGGCTATAAAACCGGCTTTGGCTATTGAATTTTTCCATAACTTCACCCTAATCCATGATGATATTATGGACGAGGCTCCTTTAAGAAGAAATAAGCCTACAATTCATACGTTACACGGTATAAACGTTGGGATTCTTTCCGGAGACGGATTAATGCTTAAGGCATACAAATTCTTCGAGGATCTTGAACCTGAAATCTTCAAGGCTTGTATCAGAATCTTTACCCATACCGGACTTCTATTATGTGAAGGACAGCAATATGATATCAATTTTGAAACTCAGGAAAATGTAACCTTTGATGATTATATCAGAATGATCACCTATAAAACAGGGGTATTAAGTGCTTCTTCTTTTGAGATCGGAGCCTTGATTGCAAGAGCTGACTTCAAGGATGCAAAAGCTATCTTCAACTTCGGTAAACACATCGGAATTGCATTCCAGATCATGGATGATTATCTTGATGTTTTCGGAGATCAGGCACAGTTTGGTAAAAAACATGCGGGGGACATCTACGAAAACAAGAAAACAGTTCTTTATCTATTGGCAAAAGAGCATGCTACAGAGGAGGAAAGAAAAGAACTGGATTACTGGTATTCTAAAAAGACAGATAATATCGATAAAATCTACGGTGTTGAAAAGATCTTCAGAAGAACAAAAGTAGACGAAAAAGCACTCCGTTTAATTGAAAAACATAACGAAATCGGTCAAAGCTATCTTCAGAAAATTGATATTCCTGACGAGAAGAAAAAACCATTCATTGAATTGGCAAACTATTTATTGAGAAGAGAAAGCTAAATATAGGCAGCAGAGGGTAGGTAGCGGTTATCAGTAAATGATCTGTTACCTATTTCCTGCAACCTAATATCTACATAATGAAATTCAGAACAGAGGTTGACATCCCAAAATCGGAGAAGAAAATTGAGATTGAAGATAAAATATTTTCAATCGGGTCTTGTTTTGCTACTGAAATGACTGATTTACTGAAAGATGGGCAGCTTCAGACGCTTAATAATTCTTTCGGTACAATTTTTAATCCTTTTTCGATCAATAATGCTGTAAAGAGACTTCATGACTCTGCATTCTATGAGGAAGAGGAGTTGATTATATACAATGAGGAATATATTTCATTGGATCATCATACCAGTTTTGACACAAGGTATATTCATCAGACGTTAGATAAAATTAACGGAAACATTGAAGAGGGAAATGCCTTTCTTCAGGAAGCTGACTGGATTATCATCACGTACGGGTCATCTTTTATCTATGAATTTCTTCCAAAGAATAAACTGGTAGCTAATTGCCATAAAATTCCACAGAAATTCTTTGAGAAGAGGCTGCTTTCCCATCAGGAACTAACGGCTTCTATCTACAATACAATCCTGGAGCTTAAGGATATTTGTAAGGAAAATGTACAAATCCTGTTTTCGGTGTCACCGGTAAGACATACCAAGGATGGAATGGTTGAAAATCAATTGAGTAAATCCAAATTAATTACGGCCATCCATGAATCTATTTCTTTGTTTGAAGACTGTCATTATTTGCCAGTCTATGAGATTTTGATGGATGATTTGAGGGATTACCGTTTTTACAAGGAAGATATGATTCATCCAAGCACGCAGGCTGTTAACTATATTTTTGACAAATTCGGAGATTCCTATTTTTCAGAAGAAACCCAAAACTTTATCAAAGAAAACTTTAAAATCATCAAGGCATTGGAACATAAAACTAATGATAAGAAAGATCCGAAGTTTATAGAATTTAGGGAAAAGCTGGATCAAAGAATAGAAAATCAACGTAAGAAAGTAAAACATACTATATTCAGATGATTGATTTTACAAGAATTGACTATTTGAAAAATGGAAATGAAAGGCAAAAAAGAGTCTATGATGTTCTTAAAAAATATCATATTTTAGAAAAACTAGAACCTTATTCTGCTGTTCTGGCCGGAACCATTCCTATTGAAATTGATGTTGAAAGCAGCGCTCTTGATATTATTTGTGAGGTTGATCTGAGATTTGAAGAAGATTTTTTGGAATATTTGACACTTAGCAATTTAATTCCATTCGGTACGGATGTTAAAGTCGAAAATATAACTGTAAACGGAGAGAAAAGTATTGTTCTGAACTTTATGCTTGAAGAATTTCCTATTGAGATTTTCGGACAAAATAAACCTGTTACAGAACAGAATGCTTACAGACATATGATTGCAGAATACAATATTTTGCAGGAAAGAGGAGAGGATTTTAAACAGAGAATAATAGATCTTAAAAAGCAAGGGATAAAAACAGAGCCGGCATTTGGAATGCTGATGAATCTGAAAAATCCCTACGAAGATCTATTAAAATTATAAAAAAATGATTGATACACATACACATTTATACGCAGAAGAATTTGATGAAGATAGAAAGGAAGCTATTCAAAGAGGTTTAGACAAAGGTATTACAGAGTTTTATCTCCCAGCCATTGATTCTGAATCACACGATAAAATGCTGCAACTGGAAGCAGAATATCCAAAGCAGATTTTTTCAATGATGGGACTTCACCCTTGTTATGTGAAGCCGGAATCTTGGGAAAAGGAACTGGAGATTGTTAAAAATTATCTTGATCAAAGACATTTTCCTGCGATAGGAGAGATTGGAATTGATTTATATTGGGATAAAACTACCCTTGATATTCAGGTAAAGGCTTTTGAGCAACAGATTGATTGGGCCATAAAAAAAGATCTTCCCATTGTGATTCACACAAGAGAAAGTTTTGATGAAACATTCGAAGTGCTGGAAAGAAAAAAACATCCAAAATTAAGAGGGATTTTTCACTGTTTTTCCGGAAATTTGGAGCAGGCTCATCGTGCTATTGACCTGAACTTTATTTTAGGAATAGGTGGAGTAGTAACCTTTAAAAATGGGAAAATAGACCAGTTTCTGAACGAAATTCCTTTAGATAAAATTGTACTTGAAACAGACTCTCCTTATTTAGCTCCCGTTCCATATAGAGGAAAAAGAAATGAAAGCTCATACCTTGACTTAGTTGCCGGGAAACTGGTAGATGTCTATGGTAAGGATTTTTCGGAGATAGATAGAATTACTACTGAGAATGCAAGAAATATTTTTCATACTTAAAAAATATGAAATTGCTTCCTAACATTACTTCATTAAGGTTTTTCCTGGCTTTCCTGGTTATGATCTTTCATATCCCACAATTTTTTGGAAATAGAGGGCTAGCAACATTCAATGATTTGCCTATATTTAATAAAGGAATTGAAGCTGTATATATGTTTTTTTCTTTAAGTGGCTTTCTTATTATCAGGCAGCTATTCGAATAGAAGATAATTTCCGGAAGAATTGATCTGAAGAATTTCTATATAAGAAGAATGCTCAGGATTTTTCCATTATATTATCTTGTTGCCATCATAGGAATGGTTTATTATCATATTATCCTTCCTAATATGGGATTTGATTTTCAGAGCAATTATAACCTCATAGAGGGTGTCATTCTCTTGTTTACATTTTTTCCTAATGTTTTTGCCGCTTTAAGACCAGGAGGAATTCTAGAAATGCTTTGGTCTATAGGGGTTGAAGAGCAGTTTTATCTTTTGGTAGCACCTCTCATTCTTGTGGTCCCACAAAAATATATCAAAGCCTTTTTATTTATTTTTAGCTTTTTATTTATTGGTTTATACTTTGCCCCAGCCTTAAGCTTTTTAAGTAAATATCAAATGATGTTTTTCTATTTTTCTTTTACGGGGTGGTGTTCTTTGTTGAGAATTAAAGACAGTAAGTACAATAGCTTTATCTGTGTTGTAAGTAGTATTCTGTTACTCATTTACTTTACAACTGATATTTTCATCAATAATATGTCAGATTTACAATATCATATTTTTGGAATGATATTATTTGGTGTGTTTCTTATTTTTTTCACCCATAAACTTATCCGTTTTTTTGAGAATAAAAGACTTATTCATCTTGGGAAAATTTCTTACGGGATCTACATGTATCATGCTATTGTAATGCAACCTGTAGGATTTATCCTCCTTAAGATCGTTTCCAAATACAAATTATGTGATCCCGTAATTATTATTTCTAGTTTCCTTTCAGTGATACTGATTACTATACTCATTTCCCATCTCTCATATCAATACTTTGAAAAGAGATTTCTTGTTTTAAAAAATAAGTATAGAGCAGCGTCCCGCTAAGAACTATTTTTTCCTAGTAAAGTTTTTATTCTTAGGCTTTTTAAATCCAGTCGGAGCACCAGCACCAGCAGGTTTCTTGTTGTTATTCGGTCTGGAGTTATTATTAGAAGTCTTAGGTCTCTCAGAACCTCCAGAAAAAGGCTTGTTATTAGAGTCTCTTTTCTGTGCTATCAAATCATCAGTGTGGAACGGATGATTTTTGATAACAGGGATCTTCTTGCCGATAAGTTTCTCTGTATTTTTCAGGTTTAAAAGGTCTAGTCCGTCTACAAACGAAATAGAGTTTCCTTCAGCACCTGCTCTTCCTGTTCTTCCGATTCTGTGTACATAAGTTTCAGAAACGTCTGATAGCTCAAAGTTGATAACGAATTTTAGCTCATCGATGTCAATTCCTCTTGCTGCAATATCCGTTGCTACAAGAACCCTTGTTTTTCCAGATTTGAAATTATTAAGGGCATTTTGCCTCGCATTTTGAGATTTGTTACCGTGAATAGCTTCTGCGGAGATATTATCTTTTTGAAGCTTTCTTGCGATTTTATCGGCTCCGTGTTTTGTTCTTGCAAACACCAATACTGATTCTGAAATATCATTTTCCAGGATGTGGGATAATAGATTCAGTTTATTGTCCTTTTCTACAAAATAAACAGATTGTTTGATGGTATCTGCCGTAGAAGAAACGGGTGTAACCTCTACCTTAATCGGATTGTTTAGGATTGAGTTAGCAAGCTTCTGGATTTCACCTGGCATTGTTGCTGAAAAGAATAAAGTTTGTCTTTTCTGAGGTAAAAGCTTGATGATTCTTTTAACATCATGTACAAAGCCCATGTCAAGCATTCTGTCTGCTTCATCAAGGACAAATATCTCAATATTTTTTAAGCTGATAATTCCCTGTGCAATAAAATCAAGAAGTCTTCCCGGTGTTGCGACCAAGATGTCAATTCCTTTTCTTAAAGCAGTCTCCTGATTGCCTTGTTTTACCCCTCCGAAGATAACAAGTTGCTTTAAAGGAAGGTATTTACCATAAGCATTAATGTTTTCCTCAATTTGAATAGCCAACTCTCTGGTTGGAGTAAGGATTAATGCTTTTATATGTTTATTAGGAATTTTGTTTTTAGATAAGTTCTGTAAAATAGGGATAGAAAAAGCTGCTGTTTTTCCAGTTCCTGTCTGTGCACAGCCTAAAAAGTCTCTGCCATCTAAGATATCAGGAATTGATCTTTCCTGAATGGGGGTTGGAGTTGTATATCCTTGTTCCTTAATTGCTTTCGCAATAGGTTCTATTAAGTTTAAGTCTGTAAAATTCAAATGAATTATTTTAAAATTTATATAAAAATTCTTTCTGCTTGAAAGAATTACATCCTACAAAGGTAGTCTAAAAAAAATTAAGAAATATCCCTCATTTTCAAAACAGTTGACCAAATAATGAATAGGATTTTAACAGTATAGAAAATGGCTGCCTAACATAGGCAGCCATTTGTTTTTATATTATAATTATTAAGTTCTTATTTGAATCGGTATCCTAATCCAGCCTGGAAAAATCCAATATTAACTGGAGAAGAGGTTTCAAAGAAATTGAAATTATATCGTGCATCCACGAATATATGTTTATTAATCTTATATTCCGTACCTAGGAAAGGAAATATCATCATTTTTTTTATTCCATCATTGTCAGCTGCATCTTCGTAAGTGTCACCTGCCTTGTCTGTTACCACTATCTTTGTGGAAGCTGTAAATGCAAAATTTATACCTGCAGAAACTGAAAAATTAGGAATGAAATAGTATTTTAGGGAAACTGGAACTTGTATTTGATTTATTTTATAATCATACTCTCTGTCCCCCATGTATATAATTTGTTGGTTCACAACTACAAACCAAGGGTATACATCTTTACCACCTAATTGTGTATACTGTATCTCACCCTGTATGCCAAATTTAGGAGATAAAGGGTATTCAGCTAAAACACCTGCGTAAAAAGAAGATTTTGATGAAAAAGGGGTGTCATATACTTTCATGCTGGATAAAGTATATCCTCCTTTCACTCCAAAACTGATAGGCTTGTCCGGTGTCTTTTGTGCATTAATTAAAGTTGAAACAGCTAATAGTACAACGAAAAAAATGTTCTTCTTCATGTTTATTTTTTGAATTAAATGATTACGTTTTTATAAAAAAATAATTCCTTCATATGAAGGAATTATTTTTACAAATATAGTTTAAATATTTTATAAAGATCTATTGAACCTTTGTTCATTCTTGGTTTTTCCTTAAGTCCTCAAAGAAGTGATAAACTTCCGAAAGCTTTTCATTACCACGTTTCCCGTAATCTTCTACATTTTTAAAGGTTCCATCATTGAAGTTAATTCTTAAAAAGGCTGTAGAAAGATCAGTAATGTTTCTGCTTCCATATTTATCCTTTAAGTTTTTCACGTCCAGACCATCAAGCAAACGGATCAATTTATTGTAATTCTTTTCCTTGATCGTTCCTGTAAAAGTACCTTCGCTAGGTTTTGAAAACTCATCTTTTGAATGTTTATCATTGAAATTAAAATGGCTATCCGAAGATGGTAGCCATTTTTTATATTGTAAATGTAGAATTTATTTAAATTTATACCCTACACCAGCCTGCAGAAAACCGACTTTCACTGGAATACTATTGTTTTTGTTTACTTCAATGAAGTTGAAATTATATCTTGCATCCACAAAAAACTGATCATTGATCTTATACTCTGCCCCTAAAAATGGGAAAAGGCTTAATGTCTTTATTCCCTCATAATTTCTTTTATCAGTCCCTGTAATAGCGTTACTTGTTTCTGCTTTTGTTGAAATATTAAATCCAAAATTCATCCCTGCAGATGCAGAAAGATTTGGAATAATATAATACTTTACAGAAATAGGAACCTGAATCTGATTAAGACGGTATTCGAATGTTGTATCTCCTGTTTCCACAATTTCACTTCCTATTAAGGCTACTGTAGAATATGCAACTTTACCTCCTAATTGAGTATAAAGAACTTCAGCCTGTAATCCGAATTTAGGTGATAATGTTTGTTCTGCTACAATACCTGCATAGAAATAAGATTTTGAATCCAGCTTTTCATCAAAAAACTTCATACTGGATAAATTATATCCTCCTTTCACTCCAAAACTGATTGGTTTATCCGGTATCTTTTGTGAATTAATTAAAGTTGAAACAGCTAATAGTACACCGAAAAGAATGTTCTTCTTCATGTTTATTTTTTTGAATTAATTGATTACTGTTTTATAAAAAATAATTCCCCCAAAATGAAAGAATTATTGTACAAAAATAATTTAAATATTTAAATTATTTTAAATGGGACTATTGAACCTTAGTCCATTCCTGGTTTTTCCTTAAGTCTTCAATAAAACGATATACTTCTGAAAGCTTTTCATTACCACGTTTCCCGTAATCCTCTACATTTTTAGAAGCTCCATCATTGAAATTAATTCTCAAATAAGCTGTAGAAAGATCAGTAATATTTCTGCTTCCATATTTATACTTTAGATTTTTTACATCCAAGCCGTCAAGTAAACGGATCAATGTATTGTAATCCTTTTCCTTGATTGTTCCTGTAAAGGTTCCTTCACGAGGTTTTGAAAATTCATCCTTTGATGGCTTGTCGTTGAAATTAAAATGTTCTGCTTCAAAAACAGCAGTCCTGTCCGGATTGATAGTCATTTTAAAAACAGGGCAAAACCCAAAGCAGGCACCTGCCTGATATTCAATTTTAGTATATTTTGAATTCGTTGTCTGTGAAGTACACGAAAATAAAAATATAAATGCACAAAGGCCTAGTAAATATTTCATAGTTTAAATTTCAAAATGATCTTTCAATAATTATTCCAATTGAATCGGAGAAAAAGTATAGGGTGAAAATGGTAAAAAAATAAAGAGAAGCAACAGTGCTTCTCTTTATTTTATTTCTTACAATATCCAATCACGAGTTGTGATCAAAACTATTTTTATCCATGTAACTGTTTCCAGATAGCATCTTTCAATTCTACAAGCCCTTCCCCTGTTACTCCTGAGAAGAATAGTGGTTGCTTGTTTTCTGGAAATTCTGCTGAGATTTCTTTTTTCAGCTCATCATCCAAAAGATCGGATTTTGAAACAGAAATAATGAAATCTTTATCCAAAAGCTCCGGATTATACTCCTTTAATTCATTTTCAAGAATTTTAAATTCCTGGAAGTGATTTTCAGAATCAGCCGGAATTAAAAACAACAGAATTGAGTTTCTTTCAATGTGTCTCAGGAATCTGTGTCCTAATCCTTTTCCTTCTGCTGCTCCTTCAATGATTCCTGGGATATCAGCCATTACAAATGATTTGTAATTTCTATAATCAACAATCCCAAGGTTAGGAGTTAATGTAGTAAAGGCATAGTTTGCAATTTTAGGCTTAGCCGCAGAAACAGAAGCTAAAAGTGTAGATTTTCCTGCATTTGGAAACCCTACTAAACCTACATCTGCCAAAATTTTAAGCTCGAAAACAACATAGCCTTCCTCGCCGTCCATTCCGGGTTGCGCATATCTTGGAGTTTGATTGGTAGAAGACTTGAAAAACTCATTTCCTCTTCCTCCTTTTCCACCTTGCATTAAAATAATTTCCTGCTTGTCTTCAAGGATTTCTCCGATAATTTCTCCTTCTTCATTTTTAGCAATACTCCCAATAGGAACATCGATGTAAATATCAGAACCATCAGCTCCGGTAAGCTGGTTTTTCGCTCCGTTTTCACCACGCTCAGCTTTTATGTGACGGGTATAGCGAAGCGGAAGTAAAGTCCATTCCTGAGCATTTCCTCTCATGATAACGTGTCCTCCACGACCTCCGTCACCACCATCAGGACCTCCCTTAGGTATATATTTTTCACGGCGAAGGTGAGCAGATCCTGCTCCTCCGTGTCCGCTTTTACAATGAATCTTTACGTAATCTACAAAGTTTGACATAATTTTTAGGGTTTAGGCCTTAGGGGTTAGGGAATAGATATTTAACTATGCTAAATCCTAATCCCTAAATCCTAAATCCTTATTTAATTTTCTCTACCTCAGCGAAAAGTTTTTGGGAAATCTCATCAATTTCACCTACGCCGTTTACTTCTACATACTTTCCTTGCTGCTTATAAAGTTCGGCTACTTCTGCTGTTTTAGCATAATATTCTTTAATTCTGTTTTCGATGATCTCTACATTGCTGTCGTCAGATCTACCGCTGGTTTCTCCTCTTTTAAGAAGTCTTTCAACCAAAATTTTATCTTCTACTATCAATGAAAGACAGATGTCAATCTCGTCATTCAGTTCTTCCTTAACGATTTTCTCCAAGGCTTCTGTCTGAGCAGTCGTTCTTGGGTAACCATCGAAGATAAAACCGTTGGTATCAGTAGGTTTTTTAATCTCATCAATCAGCATATCTGTTGTTACCTGATCCGGAACCAATTCTCCCTTATCGATGTAAGACTTAGCCAGTTTTCCAAGTTCAGTGTCATTTTTCATGTTATATCTGAAAAGGTCACCTGTTGAAACCTGCTTTAAGTTGAATTTTTCGATTAGATTCTGAGCTTGTGTTCCTTTTCCACTTCCTGGAGGGCCGAACAGAACAATGTTTATCATAATTTTGATTCGCTTCCGGTCTATAATAATCGTATAATAGTTGACCTTTAGCTTTTTTAAGTTAATATTTTACTTTTATTTCGATTAAGTTTTAAAGCTAAAGGCCAATAGCCGGTAGCTAATGACAATAATTAATGGTTGATTTGTCCGTCTTCTAATTGGTATAAATTAGGTAGGTTTCTTCCCAATTCATCATAATCCAATCCATAACCAAGTACAAATTTGTTTGGAATTTCTTTTCCAATATAATCCAACTTGAAATCTTTCTTATAAATCTCAGGTTTCAATAAGAAACTTGCCAGTTTTACAGATTTAGGACGCTGAGTTTCCTTAAAGTATTTGAAAAGACTTTCAACCGTATTTCCTGTATCTACGATGTCTTCTACAAGAATAATGTGACGGTCTCTTACATCCTTAGTAAGTTCCATTTTTTGGTAAACGATTCCTGTAGATTCAGTTCCAACATAAGAACTCATCTGAATGAAGGCAATTTCGCATTCACCTGGATAATACTTTAAAAGATCTGAGAAGAACATGACCACTCCATTCAATACACCAATGAAAACAGGAACTTCATCCTTGTAATCTTCATAAATTCTTAACGCTGTCTCTTTTACAATTTCCTGAATTTCGGACTCCTTTAAATAAGGAACGAAATTTTTGTCGTGAACTTTAATGCTTTCCATAAAATTTTTAGTAGGAGGCAAAGTTACGGATTTTTGATTTTTGAATAAAATCTTTTTGTGTTTAATCCCGGATTTGTCCTATATTTGTTCTTTCAAAACCCATAAATACAGATATGTAGGATACAATTTCTTTCAGATTCACTCAAGTGGTAACCCATAAGTTACCCGTGTTTAACCATTATTAAGAAAGAAATCATGATTTTACTGCAAAATATATCCTTTGGGTTTCCGGGAGGAAATCTTCTATTTAATCATATCAATTTAACAATACAATCTCATACTAAATCAGCTTTAGTAGGAAATAACGGCATGGGAAAATCTACCTTGCTGAAAATTATCGCCCATGAAATACAGCCTTTAAGCGGAAATATAAATCTTGAGGGCGAAATATTCTACGTTCCTCAGATGTTTGGAAATTTTAATCACTTAACGATCTCAGAGTGCTTGAAAATAGACCAAAAACTCAATGCTCTTGAAAAAATTACAAATGGAGAAGTTGACGAAAAATATTTTGAAACTTTAAATGACGATTGGGATGTTGAGGAACGATGCAAGAATGCCCTGCAATATTGGGGACTTCAGGATTTTGAATTAAACCAAAAACTAGAAGGATTAAGTGGTGGGCAGAAGACAAAGGTTTTTCTGGCCGGAATTCAAATTAATCATCCTGATATTATTATTTTGGATGAACCTACCAATCATCTAGATCTTGAGGGAAGAAAATTATTGTATGACCTTATAGATAAAATAAGTGCTACAGTTATTATTGTAAGCCATGACAGATCTTTATTGAATCTGGTTGATACTACATTTGAGCTAAGCAATCAGGGTGTTACTACCTATGGCGGAAACTTCGATTTTTATACAGATCAAAAAGAAGTTGAAGAGGATGCTTTACACAATGATATCAATGCCAAGGAACGTGCTTTGAAAAAGGCAAAAGAAAAGGAGCGGGAAACCTTGGAGCGTAAACAAAAGCTCGATGCAAGGGGAAAACAGAAGCAGGAGAAATCGGGAGTTGCCAGAATTATGATGAACACGCTTCGAAACAATGCCGAAAAAAACACCTCCAAACTGAAAAGTGTACATGCTGAGAAGATACATGATATTTCAGGAGATTTGCGGGATCTGCGTTCTACTGTAAGAAACTCTGATCAGATGAAAGTAAATTTTAATGATTCCGGTCTGCATTCTGGCAAGCTTTTATTAGCTGTGAAGAATATCAATTTTAAATATGAAACGGATAAGCTTTGGGAAGAAAACCTTAATCTTGAAGTTCGCAGCGGAGACAGAATTTCCATTAAAGGATCAAACGGATCAGGAAAGACTACCTTGATAAAGCTTTTATTAGAAAATATTGAGCCTTTTGAAGGGAAAGTAAGCAGGGCAGAATTCCAAAGCATCTATGTTGATCAGGAATATTCCTTGATTAATCTTGAATTAACGGTTTATGATTTTGTTCAGACCTTTAATGACTGTGCGTTACAAGAATCGGAAGTAAAGACCTTATTATCCAGATTTTTATTTGGTAAGGAAACCTGGGATAAAAAATGTGAATTTTTGAGTGGTGGAGAGCGTTTGAGATTACTTCTTTGTGGTCTGTCTATAAGCAATAAAGCTCCGGATATGATTATTCTGGATGAACCAACGAACAATCTGGACCTGCAGAATGTAGAGATTCTGACCAATTCTATTAAAGATTATCATGGAACTCTGCTGGTGATTTCCCATGATGAAATTTTTCTTGATGAGATAGGAATTGATAGGGAAGTAGTGTTGAAATAACGAACAATATTTTTTCTTACAGATTATATAAAATTCAATAAAAGCGGACTTTAGTCCGCTTTCTGTTCATCAGGGCTTTTATTGGATTTAAAAAGTATTATTTCTTTATCTTTTTAATGGCGTCCAGATAAATCTTCTTAATGCTGTTCTTTTCTTCTTTCTCACTGATGCTTTCAAGAGCGGGAAGAAGAGTTGTATTGTGCTTGGTTTTCAACTTAAGTATTTCGCCCAATGCAAAAGCGGCGCTCCAGCGTACTACAGTTCCTTCATGTTCAGTATTGGCTAGTAAATTTGTAATTGCTTCGTCCAGATTTTCAATGAATAAATGGACGGTATTACCTATTACTTTCGCACTTTCCCATTTTATTCTTGGTGCTTTTTCAGTAAGTGTATGGGTGACAAATGTAAATACGGCTTCATCTGCAAGGCTCGGGGTTTGCTTGGTAGTATATTCAATGGCTTCTATGCAGGTGCCTTTTACAGGATCCTTAGCTTTTTCTGCAAAGGCAATCAGCTCATCGGTAGGAAGAGATGTGTCAATGATCCATTTGCTAAGGATTTCCGTTTTTTCCTTTGCTTTTTTTGTCTTGTCTTTAAAAAGTTCTTCTATGGTCATGGGTTTAATTTTGATTTTTCCAGCGTTCTAATTTAGGAATTCCTTTTGAAAATAAACCAGCAAGAAAAGAACCTCCAAGCAGTCTTTTCTTGAAAATTGAAGAGCTGCTAAATCCTTACAATCTGCGAGATACTATTAAATATGTTTCAAAACCCATTCATAGATTCCATTCAGCACTTCTTCTCGTATTTCTTCGTTTAAAATCTCATGACGCATATTCGGATAAATCTTGGTACTCACATCCTGAAATCCATCAGCTTTTAAATGATCTACAGTATAGGTAACGCCTTTACTAAAATCTCCAATCGGGTCATTCTGCCCGCTTACAAACAATAACGGAAATGATGGGGAAATAGAAGTGGCCCAATTTCTTGCCGTAGCCCTTTTGTAAACCGTAAACAAAGTATAAAACGCGTTGAGGGTGAATGGAATTCCACAAAGCTCATCCTGTTCAAAAGCATTTCTGTTTTTAGGATTAATACTAAGCCAGCTGGTTGGCCCAAAGTCCTTATCCTTTTTAAAATGTTTGTTATTAACATTAGTGAAAACAGAATTCAAAAAAGTACGATGACGCGGAGCAATAGAATTAGCCAATGATAAATACCCTCTTAAAATATCGATTCCCGGCAGAGGCCCACCGGTTCCCGTAATAATAGCACCTGAAAACTTAGTACTTGCTTTTTGAAGAAGACACCGGGTGATGAAAGAGCCCATGGAATGTCCCAAAATAAAATGGGGGACATTAGGATATTGCTCTGCAAGATGATTGGCCATCATTTCTGCATCTGCAACCAATCTCTCATCCGGTTTGTCAAGTTGGAAGAAACCAATATCTTTTTTCTCTTTTACAGATTTTCCATGCCCTAGGTGATCGTAGGTCAATACAGCAATTCCGTGATGAGCAAAATACGCTGCTATTTCAGAATACCTACCACTATGTTCCTGCATACCATGAACAATGAGCAGCGTGGCTTTTGCTGTTTCCGTAGAAAACAGAGTGTGGAAAAGCAGTGATTCATTGTCTATTTTGGATGGTAGATAGGCGGATTTTTGGGGTGACTTCATAATAAGTATTTTTTCTTTTTCTATTCTTCCCTGGTTCTCTTTTTCATAGTCTCTTTTCCGATTAACCGCTTGCTCTATTTCCTGACTGAGCCATTCATAAAACTTTATTCTTTTTCTATGGAGCGTTTTTTCAGGGTAAACTTCAGAGTTTGAAGCGTAATTATCAGTCCAGATATTTCCATATTCCTCGCCGTTGATCACTAAAAATGAATAACATCCACAACCGTATCCAGCCAAATGAATCGTTCCATTATTAAAATCCTCAAATTCATCATGATGGTAATCAAATGGCTTTGTTAGCTTAAATGGTAATGATGGGTTATGCATGTCTTCTTCAAAATAATAATCTGAAAAATCAACCTTTTTGAACAGATCATATTGCATCGGATCAGAACTCTCAACACCATTTGCAATATTGAGTAAAAACCATCTAAAATCTTCAGGAATTATTATTGAGAACCTTTTTTCAAAACTTTCTACTTCTTTTTCAGTGGCAACAGGAAAAAAATTATAATCATTATTTAAGCTATCCTTGAGATTTCTAATGTTTAGTTGAATGTGATCTGTTATTTCGAAATTCATTATCCTTTATTCGTTTGAAAAAACCTGTTGAAATGTATTTTTTTCTTGATGAAAAATAACCAAAATTCTTCCTGTTAAAAGCAGAAAACAATATTTAACATCCTGAAGTAATACTCAAATATACATAATTATTCTAGACTCTCAACCTCATGATTTTCACCCCAACCCAAAATAAATATCCCCTATAATTTGGCCGTCATTTTTTTTAAAAGTAATTTTGCATGAATCTAAAAACAAAAGTACATTATGTCAACTTATGTAGTTGTAGGTCTTCAGTACGGAGATGAAGGCAAAGGAAAAATCACGGATGTTTTATCAGCAAAATCGGACTATGTAGTACGTTTCCAAGGTGGAGACAACGCTGGTCACACGGTTTATGTGGGTGAAGAGAAATTCGTTTTACACCTTCTTCCTTCAGGAGTTCTTCAATGCAAAGGGAAATGTATCATTGCGAACGGAGTAGTGGTAAACCCTAAATCTTTCATTAAAGAAGTTGGTCAGATCGAGAGCAAAGGCTTGAGAACAGATCATATTTTTATCAGCAGAAGAGCGCATGTTATCATGCCTTACCACATCCTTTTGGATACTTATCGTGAAGAGGAACACGGAGGGACTCAAATTGGAACAACCAAAAAAGGAATCGGACCTTGCTACGAAGATAAAATTGCAAGAATTGGAATCAGAATGGTTGACCTTTTGAACCCTGAAATTTTAAGAGATAAAATTGAGAAAAACCTAAAGGTTAAAAACTCTCTATTTGAAAAATATTACGGAAAGCCGGTTTTAGATGTTGAAGAAATCTACAATGAATTCTTAGAAATCGGAAAACAACTTCAGGACAGAATCGTTGATACGGAACTGGAATTGAATGAGGCAATCCAGGAAGGAAAGAACGTATTGTTCGAAGGAGCTCAGGCTTTGATGCTTGATATCGACTTCGGGACCTATCCATACGTTACTTCATCTTCTCCATCTACAGGAGGTGTTTGTACAGGAGCAGGAGTTCCGCCAACTTCACTTCAAAACTTGATCGGTGTTGCAAAAGCATACTGTACAAGAGTAGGAAACGGACCTTTCCCATCTGAACTGGATAACGAATTAGGAGAAAAAATCAGACAAATTGGTGGTGAATTTGGAGCTACTACAGGTAGACCAAGAAGAACAGGTTGGTTAGACCTTGTTTCTTTAAAACATGCTTGTATGATTAATGGTATTAACAACCTTGTAATAACAAAATTAGACGTTCTTACAGGAATTGAAAACCTTAAAATCGTTACTCATTATAAAACTGAAGACGGAAAAATTATCGACTATTTCACTTCATCCACAGAGAAATTATACAACTACGAACCAATCTATCAGGATTTACCGGGTTGGGAAGAAGATATCACAAAAGCAAGAAGCTATGATGAACTTCCTGACAATGCTCAGAAATACATCGAATTTATCGAGAAGTATTTAGGAATCAATGTATATTTAGTTTCTGTAGGACCAGAAAGAAGCCAGAACATTATCAGAAAAGAATTATTCTAATATTCTTGAACATAAAATAAAAAGAGACTGTCAGTTTGGGCGGTCTCTTTTTTTTATAAATCCACCCTGATTATCTCTCATAGTTGTTGATATTATCCTATATTTAATCAACTAATTCTATCAAATGAAAGATCATAATAAATCTCATAATATGCTGAACAATATCCTATTCAGCTTGCTTTTTACAGTGGCTTACGGAGTTTTGCTGTTTGTATATAATGAAATGCCCCTTGCTCAAATCAGTAATTTTAGATTCAAACTATTTATTGTCTGCGGTTTGGTGTTTACTTTAGCTGCTATTTTTTTTGCAGTAAAAAGTTATAAAGAGGTAAAGAAGAGTTCAATTATTCTGATCATTATTAATTCACTAGGATTATTAATTCCGCTGGCTCTCTTGCTGGTGGCTTTTACATAATTCAATGTTCTCAAACTCAGCAGCTATAAGCTTATTGTAGTATTCTCATTCCTCTAAAAAATAATGCGAATTTCAAGGAAGTGTTCAAGTTTAAAATGTTAAATTTTCAACTTTGTCATAAATTTTTGTAAAATTATATTGTTTTGATAAAATTATGGCAGATATTTTGATATTGACTCATTGCTTATCGATAAGAACTAATAAAACTAATAATCACTTTTTTTAACAGTTTAAATAGTAATAGTGATGAAACACCTGAACCAAAATCAAGAATTTCGCTTCAACGAAGTTCTTTTTGAGCACCGCAACAAAGAATATGGTGCCTATGCATTAAGAAACGAATCAGATAGAATATTAACCAAGGCACTTTTTATAGGAGTGAGTTTAATGGCTGCCGTATCAATTACACCATTTGTAATTTCAGCATTAAAAGGACCAAGTATTACCGACACAATTACTGTTTATGATCCAGGACCCTTTGTTGTTCAAGATGTAGATAGACCAGAAGTAAACCCTCCTGCCCGAATTGTAAAGCCTGTTGCACCTCCAAATACGAAAACATTTGATAGTACAGTTCCCACACCATCCAGTACGACACAGGATAATGTGAAAAAAGATCCTATACCGGATGATGCTGTAGCGGGTTTGAATACAAATTTACAAGGAAATCCGGTGCCTAATGACAGGTATGTGCCTACGACTACATCTATTGGAACAGGTCCTGTAATCAGTACACCTCCACCAGTAATTTCTGATCCGGTGGATAAAAATAAAATCGTAGATGCTGGAGAATTAGGTGTAGAAGCCAATTTTAATGGAGGAATAGATGCTTTCAGAAATAAAGTGATGAGCAACTTCGACAGTTCTGGTTTTGAATCAGGAGATGTCATGAAAACTATGGTAACCTTTATTGTAGAAATGGACGGAACAATATCAGGGGTAAAAGCTAATGGAACCAACGCCGATTTTAATCATGAGGCAATCAGAACCGTGAAATTAATTTCCAACAAAGGAAAATGGACTCCTGCCAAAAACAAAAAAGGAGAATTTGTAAGAAGTTACTTCAAAATTCCAATTTCTATGAAGTTTGATAATTAATATCAAAAAAACAATTTTTTAAAGTTATCCACAAAGATTTTTTTTTGTGGATAATTTTTTTTAACAGTTAAAGTGTTTATTAACAATACTTTAACTCAATTTTGATTTTCGCCACTCATCGAGAGCAAAGAAAAAAGTGTATTTTTGAAACTTAAAGTTCTAATAATGGCAAAAATCATAGGTATTGCTAATCAAAAAGGAGGTGTTGGTAAAACGACCACCGCTGTAAATTTAGCAGCAGCATTAGGAGTATTGGAAAAAAGAATATTAATTATTGACGCTGACCCTCAGGCTAATGCCACATCAGGATTAGGCGTTGAAGATGTTCAGTATTCTACATATAATCTACTGGAGCATAGTGCTGATACAAGAGTTTGTATCAAGAGAACTGCTACTCCGAATCTGGATATTATCCCGTCACATATTGACTTGGTAGCAGCAGAAATCGAACTGGTAGACAAGGAAGACCGTGAATATATGCTGAAAAAGGCTTTAGCGAGTGTAAGAGATGATTATGACTATATCATTATCGACTGTGCACCAAGTTTAGGTCTTATTACAGTGAATGCTCTTACTGCAGCCGACTCTGTAATTATCCCTATCCAGTGCGAATACTTTGCATTAGAAGGACTTGGGAAACTTTTGAACACCGTTAAAAATGTTCAGAAGATCCACAATAAAGACCTGGGAATAGAGGGACTTCTTCTTACCATGTATGATAGCAGACTAAGATTGTCCAATCAGGTAGTAGAAGAAGTAAACCTGCATTTCCCGGAAATGGTTTTTGAAACAATAATCAGCAGAAATGTAAGGTTGAGTGAAGCTCCAAGCTTCGGAGAAAGTATCCTGAACTATGATGCCGAAAGTAAAGGAGCTGTTCAGTATATTCAATTAGCAGAAGAAGTTCTTCTAAAGAACGAAAACTTAATAAAGAATTAAATTAATAATAAATGGGAAATGGGTGAATGCTAGTCATCACTTATTAAACATCATTTATCAATTATATCTATGAAGGACAAAAAAAGAGCTATGGGACGTGGTTTGGGCGCCATATTAAGTGCAGAATCTAAAGCAACTATCAATTCAGCTACTGATGAAGGAGCAGATAAGTTTGTGGGAAATATAGTAGAAGTTGCGCTTGAAGATATCTATCCGAATCCGACGCAGCCGAGAACTTATTTTGATGAAAAAGCATTAAACGAACTTGCACAGTCTATTAAGAATCTTGGAGTAATCCAGCCGATTACCCTAAGGAAAGATGGCGAGAAGTTTGAGATTATATCCGGGGAAAGACGTTACAGAGCAACTAAAATTGCCGGTTTAACGACTATTCCTGCTTATATTCGTTTAGTAAATGATCAGGAACTCCTTGAGATGGCTCTTGTTGAAAACATTCAGAGAGAAGATCTTGATGCCATCGAAATTGCCCTTACTTATCATAGACTTTTGGAGGAGATTGGTCTTACTCAGGAAAACCTGAGCCAGAGAATTGGAAAAGACAGAAGTACAATTACCAATTCTATAAGGCTTTTAAGATTAAATCCGGATATTCAGAATGCCATCAGAAGTGGTGAAATTTCTGCTGGACATGGAAGAGCAATCATCAGTCTTGAAAGTGAGGAAGATCAACAAATATTATTTGACCTTATTATCAAGGAAAAATTAAATGTTCGTCAGGCTGAACAGGCAGCTGCTGCATTGAAAAATCCAAAATCTCCTGCAGCAAAAAAAGTAAACGCCGAACTTTCCAATAATTATAAAAGAGCACAGAAGACCATCGCTGACATCCTGGATGTAAAAGTGGAAATCAAGGCTTCTGGAAATGGTAAAAAAGGTAAAATTGTTCTGGACTTCAAAAACGAAGAAGAGCTGGAATATATTTTATCCCATATTAAATAAATGAAGAAAATATTTTTCACATTTTTCTTGTGTATTGCTGTAACAGCTTATTCACAAGTGGTAGCCCCCATTGATACTGTTCAGGTACAAACACCTCCGAAAGAGAATGTTCCTGCAATAAAACCTGGAAAAACAGAATCTAAGATCATTGCTGACTTAGAAAATGCCAACGGCCCCACAAGAAAAACAGTAAAGTTAAATCCTACCAAAGCAGGACTGTATTCAGCGGTTTTCCCGGGATTGGGTCAGTTTTACAATAAAAAATACTGGAAGATTCCCATTGTTTGGGGGGCAGTAGGAGCAGGTGTTGGTATTGCAGTATGGAATGACAGCCAGTACAAGAAATACCGCGAATATTATATCGCTAAACTTAATGGTACTCCTAATGAGTTCGTAGACAGTCATCCTTGGCTGGATAAGAGAGCTTTAGGAAATGCACAGGATAGGGCTAAAAGACAAAGAGACTATGCCATTGCCATTACAGGATTAATCTACATTTTAAATATCGTAGATGCAGTAGTGGATGCTCATCTTTATGAAAGCCGCCATGATCCGGATCTTACCTTTAAGCCATCAGTTATTCAGGATCAATATGGTTATGATGCGCCAAAAACAGGATTTGTTTTAAGTTATAGATTTTAACATACAATACATATAAAGCCTAGAGGCTGTATGTAGCAATAAAAATAAAAGATTATATGAAAATAGCATTAGTTGGTTACGGGAAAATGGGTAAGATCATTGACGAGCTTGCTCAGAAAAGAGGTCATGAAGTAGTTGCCCGTCTAAAGGAAACCCCAACTTCTGAAAATCTTAATAATCCAGATGTTGTTATCGAGTTTTCATTGCCGGAAGTTGCATTTGAAAATATAAAGGCTTGCCTTGAAAATAAAATTCCCGTTATTTGTGGAACTACAGGTTGGCTTGAGAAAAGAGATGAAATAGAGAAACTGGCTGTAGAAAACGACACTGCATTCCTATATGGTTCAAATTTCAGCTTAGGAGTTAATTTGTTCTTTGCTTTAAATGAAAGACTTGCGGATCTAATGAAAAATGTAAATGAATATTCTTGTCAATTAGAAGAGATTCACCACATTCACAAAAAAGATGCGCCAAGTGGAACTGCTATTTCAATAGCTGAAGGTATTATCAATAACAACCCAAAATTTGAGGCATGGAAACTGGAAGAAACCCAAGGTGATCAACTTGGAATTTTTGCAATTCGTGAAGATGAAGTTCCGGGAACCCACAGTGTTTTTTACAGAAGTGAAGTAGATGAAATCGAGATCAAGCATACCGCATTCAACAGAAGTGGTTTTGCATTAGGAGCTGTAGTGGCTGCAGAATGGATCAAAGATAAAAAAGGAAACTTCGGAATGAAAGATGTTTTGGGGCTTTAATTTGTAACAAATTCTGTAAATTGCAGACAAATTATACAGATGAATGATGAATAGTGAATTATAAATAGCATACTGCTGTTATCATTTATTACTCATCATTTATCATTTTATATCATAAGAATAGGCACAAAAATTTATGAATTATTTTTTAACTTATACAGTGTATGTCCTCATTTTATCCGTATTAATGGGGATTTCAACTTGGAAGTTGTTCAAGAAAATGGGCTATAGTCCTTTATTTGCATTTATACCTTTCTACAACTACTTTATCATTTTAAAAGAAACAAAACATCCAAAGTGGTGGGCAATCCTGTCATATCTTCCGATTGTAGGGCCAATCATGATGTCTGTTTTTCACCTTTATTTAATGAAAAAGTTTGGAAAGTCTCTTTTCAAAGATCAAATCCTTACAGTGATCCTGCCGTTTATTTATATGGCTACTGTCAACTATTCTAAAGATGTAGAGTTGGAAGATGAAAATGCAAATGACCTATTCCTTACAGATGAAGAAAAAGACGCAAAGAAAAAAGACACATTCTTAGGTTCAATAACCTTTGCCGTTGTTTTTGCAACAATTATTCACGTTTTTGTAACCCAGCCATTCGGGATTCCTACAGGGTCTATGGAAAGGACATTATTGGTAGGAGACTTCCTTTTTGTAAATAAATGGAGCTACGGATACAGACTTCCAATGCGTCCTTTAGCAATACCTTTCCTTCAGGGAACGATCATGGATACCGGACAGAAAGGAAATCCAAAAGATGATCCTAAATCTTATGTGGACGGAGTAAAGATGCCTTATACAAGAATCTTACAATTCAATAAGCCGCAAAGAAATGATGTGGTGGTTTTCAACTATCCCCAGGATTCCGTACATACAGCGATCGATAGAAAAGATCCTTATGTAAAAAGATGTGTGGCTACAGCAGGTGATACTTTTGAAATGAGAGCCGGAAGACTTTTCGTTAACGGAAAACCGGAAACCATTTTAGGAGATCAGGAAGTACAGCATAGATATATTGTAACTACAGAAAATCAACTGGATATCCCTACTTTATACAAAGCCTACGGATTTTTACCCGTTCAGGAGGTACAACAGCCTAATGGAGGCTATCTTTATGCTTTTCAGGGATTAACCGATAAAACAGCTAAAGAAATTAAAGAACTTCCTCAGGTAATTGATATGAAGGAGGATGTTTCGATTAAAGGAGAAGCTGCCGTATATTATAAAGATGAAGCTAAAACAAAAATTGATACAACACAGTCAATATTCCCAATCAACAAACCTTGGAATCAGGATTGGTATGGTCCGCTAAGAATTCCTAAAAAAGGAGATGTTGTAGCGATCAACCAGGAAACACTCCCAATGTACCAGTGGATTATTTCTGAATATGAGCACAACAGTTTGGAGAAAAAGAACGGAAAGATTTTTATCAACGGAAAAGAAGCTAACCAATATACTATTCAGCAGGATTATTATATGATGGTTGGGGACAACAGAGATGCTTCCTTAGATGCAAGATTCTTTGGTTTTGTTCCTGAAGAAAATATTGTAGGAAAGCCAATGTTCACATGGATGAGTCTTCAGGGAGCATTTGCAGACAGCAGTTCAACTTACCAGGCACCATTCAAGGTTCGTTGGGACAGAATGTTTAAGGCAACAAATACAGGAGAAGCCAACAAAACTTCATACTGGTGGATTGCAGCAATGATTCTGATCTTGTTCTTCGGCTGGGAGTATTTTATGAAATTATTCAGTAAGAAAAAGTCAGAAGACGAAGCGTAAAATAAAATTAAACTTAAAATAGAATGAAGTATTTGAAAAAGTACTTCATTTTTACATTATGAATATGAAGAATGTTTTATTGCCGGTATTCTACATGCCACCGGTTTCATGGTTTTCAGTGTTTTTGGATGCTGAAAACGAAGTTGTATTTGAACAGTTTGAGAATTTTCCAAAGCAGACCTATAGAAACAGAGCCAATATCTATGGAGCCAACGGAAAACTATCTCTGATTATTCCTATGGATCATAATGGGAAAAGAGAGATGAGAGATATAGAAATCTCTTACAGAGAAGATTGGAGAGGACTTCACTGGAAGTCAATCAAAACAGCCTATCAGAGTTCTCCTTATTTTGAATACTACGAAGATAAATTCAGAAAGATATTTGACCTTAAAGAAAAGTTTCTTTTAGACTTTAACCTTAAAGGACTGGAGATAATCCAACAGATACTTAAAACAGAAAAGGCACACTCTTTGAATGAAGAATATATCAAAAATCCTGAAAGTATCAATTTTAGAGAGAAATTCTCTGCAAAAAAATCTTCAGAATTTGAAATGGAAGACTATTATCAGACTTTCTCAGATAAGTTAGGATTTTTGGAAGATTTATCGATTCTGGATCTGGTTTGTAACAAAGGACCCGAATCGCTTACCTATATAAAGAAAGTAAAACAGTCATATTAATATGCAATCGTAATAACCGGATTTTCTGGCAAATAAAACAGATGGCCTTGACGATTACATGTGACTTTATAATAAATAAATATCAACATATGAAAAAGGTATTATTAGCTGCAGTTTTTTTGACAGGTTTTAGCTACTCTTTTGCACAAGAGTCTAAAACTAAAAGTATTGACCCGAAAGAAAATAAAGATCTGATGATGTGGTATCATAAAGATTTTTCCACTTCAAAAGTGTATGGTGTAAATACAGAAAATGCATATAAATATCTGGAGTCGAAAGGTTTGAAGCCGAAAACAGTAATCGTAGGGGTTTTGGATAGTGGAGTACAGGTAGATCACCCAGGATTGGTGAAAAATATGTGGACAAACCCTAATGAAGTACCGGGAAATGGTAAAGATGACGATGGAAACGGATATATTGATGATATCCACGGTTGGAACTTTATAGGAGGAAAGAACGGTGATATTGGAATTGATAATATGGAAGTAACCAGAGTTGTTGCGAAATATCAACCACTCTTCGAGGGAGATGATTCTGCTAAAAACAAAGCAAATCAAGCCCAAATGCCGGAAGAATTTGCTATGTATATGAAAGCCAGAGAACTTTTCACAAAGAAAAGTATCGAAGCGAAGCAAAACTTCCAAACCTATTCCATGATCAATGACCTTATCCCGAACATGGTAAAGTTATTGGCAGGAAAACCGGTGACAGCAGAAAATATTTCAGCAATTAAAAAGCCTACAGAACAGAAAGATGCAATCGCTTTGGAAATTCTGGGACAGGTATCTCAAGGACCTGAATTTAAAGGAAAATCATCTGCGGAATTTGAAAAATTGATGAAAGAGCAAATGAAAGAGGCCATCGATCATTATGCCCCTTCAGCCAAACAATATGACCTTTCATATGATCCAAGAAAAGAAATTGTAGGAGATAATTATGATGATTATTCTGAAAAGAACTATGGAAATAATCATTATGAAGGCCCTGATGCCGAGCACGGAACACACGTAGCCGGAATCATTGCCGGACTTCCACAAGGAAAGGAAATACAGCATGGTATAGCCTCTAAGGTGGCTAAAATCATGACAGTAAGAGCAGTACCGGATGGTGATGAAAGAGATAAAGACGTTGCCAATGCTATAAAATATGCAGTAGATAACGGTGCAAAAGTTCTGAATATGAGTTTTGGTAAACCGGTTTCTCCAGGTAAAAATGTAGTATGGGATGCCTTCAAATATGCAGAAGATAAAGGGGTACTTTTAGTAAAAGCTGCTGGAAATGAGAATGAAGATGTAGCAGAACATTTGGCATATCCTACAAATTATAAGAACGTTACTGATGAAAAGCCATTTGTTGATAACGTAATTGTGGTTGGGGCAAGTACCAATGATAACAATGCCTTAAGAGCAAGCTTCTCCAATTATAATAAGAAAATGGTGGATGTTTTTGCTCCGGGAGAAAGAATTTATTCTACCGTTAAAGGAAGCAAATACGAATATTTGGACGGAACATCCATGGCATCTCCCGTGGTAGCAGGAGCAGCGGCAGTTTTATTGGCCTATATGCCAAATCTGAAGCCTGTCCAGATTATTGAAGCATTAAAAAAATCAAGCAACCTAAGCCAGTCAAATGGTTTTAATGATTTCTCAGGGGCAGGAGGCGTTATAGATGTAAAAAAAGCAGCTGAATATGCGTATAACAATTTTTATAACGGAACTAAAGCTCCTGTTGTAAAAAAAGCAACTAAAGCTGTTAGAAAATAATTATTAAAAGATGTTTATTGTATCCATTTTCATAATCGAATAATCTGTGGGTTTCGGATGGGAAGCCAGTGTAACAGCATAAAAATGACCAAATGGAAATAGGTTAAAATATTCATTTTTAAATACCTAATAAAGGAGTCCGAATTTTTTCGGACTTTTTTATTTTTAAATTGAAATTTTGGCACGGTTTTTTGTAACTTTATTGTAACAAAATAATAAACAACAAAATGAAAAAGTTACTACTTGCAGGGATGTTAGGAACATCACTTTTTGCAGTGTCTTGTTCCTCTGTGAATAACGCAGCTACGGCTCAAAATCAAAAAGCTGAATTTCTTAAATTAAAAGGAGATTGGCAGATTGTGAGCGTAGATTACGATAAAGGGTATAAAATTAAGCCTTTTGATGAAGGGGCAGATGCACAGTGTTTCGTAGGAAGCCACTGGAGATTGATCCCTAATAACTGGACAGGTGCTTATACCTTGAATGGAGGAGGAAGCTGCCCGGCTATTACACAGCCTATCAAATTTGAAATAAAAAACGGTGATACGTTTATGTTTAAGAAAATTATGGAGGGTACAAAAGCAAAACAAAATACAGCAGGTTATACTTTAACGGTCATCAACCAAAGTACAGACCAGTTCTCTCTTCAGCAAGACGTTCCATTTGAAAATGGAAGTGTAAAAGTTGTTTACAACTTCGAAAGAGCTGGAATGAAATAATTTAATAACATAAAAGATAAAAAAATGAAATTTACTAAAACATACGTAGGAGCTCTGTTCTTGTCATCAGCATTATTATTGACAAGTTGTGACGCTGTTCAAAATTCAAATCACCAACAAAGAGGTACCGCTGTAGGTGTTGCATCTGGAGCTGTATTAGGAGGTATCCTTGGAAACAATGTAGGGAGAGGTGGAAATGGTGCTATTGGTGCTGTACTAGGAGGTATTATCGGTGGTGTTGCAGGTAACGTTATCGGTAACAAAATGGATAAGCAGGCTAAAGATATTAAAGAAACTTTACCAGGTGCTCAGGTAGAAAGAGTAGGAGATGGTATTAAAGTTACCATGAATGAAAGTATTGTAAACTTTGCTTTTGATTCTTCTAACCTTACTTCTGTAGCTCAGAGTAACCTTGAAAAATTAGCTCAGGTATTAATTAACAACCCTGATACCAATATCAACATCTATGGCCACACAGACAGCGTTGGTAAAGATGCTTACAACGTAGCCCTTTCTCAAAGAAGAGCAGATGCTGTAAAAGCTTATCTAGTAGGAAAAGGAATTGCTGGAAGCAGAATGTTCACCAAAGGTGAAGGTAAAAATATGCCGGTTGCAAGCAACGATACAGATGAAGGAAGAGCAAAAAACAGAAGAGTTGAATTCGCTATTACTGCAAATGAGAAAATGATTAACGATGCCAAACAAGGGCAGTAATTAATTTAACATATAAATATTTTCGTAAAAGACCGCCTCGGCGGTTTTTTTTGTATTTTTAGGCTGGCAATTTTGAATTTATTATTTTTGTAATTGAAATAACATAAATGAAGAAATATTTTAAACTGCTCCGTGTGGAGCAATGGGTGAAAAACCTTTTTGTATTTGTCCCTCTATTCTTTTCTGGTAACATTACCAATCTGGATCTCCTTGCCAAAAGTATCTTTGCTTTTATCATCTTTTCGTTAGCAGCAAGTGTCGTTTATATTCTGAATGATTATAATGACATTGAAGCAGACAGAAAGCACCCTGAAAAGAGAAGACGTCCATTAGCAAGTGGTGCAATCTCAAAATCCAAGGCGATAGGAATTCTTATAGGGCTTGTCCTTGCAGATGTTGCCCTTGTGTTTATTGCTCAGCTTTATTTCCATCAGTTCTTATGGAAATTTGGTACCATTATCGCTTTTTATGTGGTGATGAATCTTGCCTATACATTCAGGCTGAAGCATGTTCCGATTATTGATATCTTTATCATTGCCATAGGATTTGTATTGCGAGTTCTTGCAGGCGGTTACATTACCGGGATTAGTATTTCACAATGGGCAATCTTGCTTACGTTTGTATTAGCGTTGGTGCTTGCCATTGGAAAGAGGAGAGGGGAGCTTATCAACGCTCAGGTTTCAGGAAAAACAAGGAAAGCATTGGATGGATATAATGTTCAGTTTGCAGATATTGCACTGTCTATTTCTATAACACTTGCCATTGTATGCTACCTGATGTTTACCCTGTCCCCGGAAGTTCAGGCAAGATTCCATGAAAGAGTTTTTTATACAGTGGTTTTTGTAGTTTTTGCCCTTTTGAGGTACCTGCAACAGACCCTTGTTTACAACAGGACAGAATCTCCCACAAAAATTGTGTATAGAGATCGTTATATACAGGTTACCCTATTACTTTGGGTGGCTGCATTTTTAATTCAAATTTACTTTAAGAAATGAAGCCGAATTTCACACAGAAAGTTACAAACTGGGGCAATTTCCCGGTAGTGGAAAAAGAAATGAGATCTGAAGACAGCTTCAAAAAAATAAAAGAGTTTGTTCTCAATCACAATGAGGTTATCGCAAGAGGAAACGGAAGATGCTATGGAGATGCTTCGTTGGGAGAGACCATATTTTCGACCAAAAAATTAAATAAATTCATCAGTTTTGACCGTTTAAACGGAGTTATAGAGTGCGAGTCTGGAGTATTGCTTTCCGACGTACTTGAAATATCTGTTCCGCAGGGGTATTTTCTTTATGTAACACCGGGAACAAAATTTATTTCGGTAGGAGGCGCTATTGCTTCTGATGTTCATGGAAAAAATCATCATGCAGAAGGTTGCTTTTCAGAATATGTTATTGAATTTAAATTAATGACTGAGAATGGGGAAATCATTACCTGTTCAAGAGAAGAGAATTCTGAGAAGTTCTGGGCTACCATTGGTGGGATGGGACTTACGGGGATTATTCTTACTGCAAAATTTAAGCTTAAAAATATAGAATCTGCATACATCCGTCAGGAAAGTATTAAAGCAGAGAATCTGGATGAGATCTTTAAACTGTTTGACGAAAGTGAAAGCTGGACGTATACAGTAGCATGGATTGATTGTCTTCAAAAAGGGAAAAATATCGGAAGAAGTATCCTGATGAGAGGTGAGCATGCCTTTCAACATGAACTGCCACAAAATATGGCAAGAACTCCTTTAAGATTAAAGAAAAAATTACAACCTACCATTCCGTTCTATTTTCCTGGATTTGTATTGAATGCACTGACGGTGAAAATCTTCAATTGGTTATACTATAAAAAGCAATCTAAAAAGGAGGTAAAGAGCTTTATTGATTATGAAACGTTCTTTTATCCTTTGGATGCCATTAATGAATGGAATAAGATCTACGGAAAGTCAGGATTTATACAATACCAGATGGTTATTCCGAAAGAAGCGGGAAAAGAGGGAATGAAGAAAATTCTTGAGACCATAGCCAATAGTGGGAATGGTTCATTCCTTGCAGTTTTAAAGCTTTTTGGAAAACATAATCCAGAAGCTTATAACTCATTTCCGGTTGAGGGATATACATTAGCACTGGATTTTAAAGTGAATTCAAAACTAAAGAAACTGGTAGATCAATTAGACAGCATCGTACAGGAGTTTGGAGGAAGAATTTATCTTACCAAGGACAGTATGAGCAGATCATCATTGACCAATTACCTGAAAAATATTCAAAATCCTAAATTTGTGTCTTTACAGCACAAAAGAATCATAAATAATAACTCATAATGATAGTTCTGGGAAGTACATCTGAAGTAGCACAGGCATTTGTGGAAAAAGCACTTCAGGAAGGAGAAAAATTTGAAAAAATCTATCTATTTACATCAAGTAAAGAAACTACAGAAAGATTTGCAAGGCATATTGATGTAAAGTTTCTGCAGCAGTCCGAAGTCATAGAACTGGATCTGATGAAGGAAATTGATTATAATAGATTTGATAATATCAATTCAAATGTATTATTTTGTGCCGTAGGATATTTAGGTGATGGAACAGAGGAGGGTTTGTATGATAATAAGAATACAGAGCGTATTATTAATATCAATTACGCTAAGCTGATTCCGTTAATGAATTATTTTGCTCATAAATTTGAAAGCAGAAGATCGGGAACAATCATCGGTCTTTCATCAGTGGCAGGAGATAGAGGCAGACAGAGTAACTTTATTTATGGAAGTGCAAAGGCTGCTTTTACAGCCTATCTGAGTGGTTTGAGGAACTATCTTTTTAGTAAAAAAGTACATGTTCTAACGATAAAACCTGGATTTATGGCTACCAAAATGACAGAAGGATTACCTTTGAATCCTAAGTTGACAGCCACTCCCAAGCAAGCGGCAGCCTGCATTTATAAGGCTTTCAAAAAGCAAAAAGATGTAGCATATGTATTGCCGATTTGGAGTATTATTATGATGATTATAAGGAATATTCCTGAATTTATATTTAAAAAGTTAAAGCTTTAAAAATGAAAAAATTGTATTGTTTTGATTTTGATGGAACCCTGACGTATAAGGATACCATGTTTATGTATCTTAAATTCTATGATTCTACAAAATATAGAATACAATTTTTAAGACATGTCCCTCTTTTTATTCTGTTAAAGCTTAAACTGGCGGAAACAGAAAAAGTAAAGAAAAGTTTTATCGGATCTATCCTAAAGGGCCAGACCCAGGAAAAAATTGAGCTAAAGTCCAAGCAATTTTTTGAACAACATTATCCTAAGATTGTAAGAGAGAATGCCCTAGACTTTATACAAAATATCGATAGGAATAATACACAAAGTTTATTGGTAACGGCTTCATTGGATATCTGGGTAAAACCTTTTGCCGAGAAACTGAAAATGCAACTTGTTTCTACGCGTGCAGAGTTTAAAAATGGTGTTTTCACAGGGAACTTTATCGGTAAAAATTGTAACGGAAAAGAAAAACTAGTCAGGATAAAAGAAGAAATCAATGATTCCAGATACGATAAAATTATCGCATTTGGTGATACTTCCGGAGATAAGCCAATGTTGAAATGGGCAAATGAGGGACATTACCAATTTTTTCACTAATTTTGGGTGATAAAAGTGTAAAAAATGAAAAGCCTGTTAATTGCATTTGCAGCTCTGCTTATGAGCTGTACCAGTGCAACATCATCTCAACAAAAATTGTCTGATATGCAGAAAGATGCAGAACTTATTGCCTCTGAGTCTCAAGGAGGAGCAAATGAAAGTGGCTTTAGAATCATTAAGGACGAAAAAGAATTCCTTACTGCTATAAAGGGAGGTTTTAACTTTGTAGAAGAAGGAAAAGAATCTGCGATCAACTATCCGAAATTTCCTAAAAATAAAAAAGTTGTTTTATATAATTTGGGAAGTTTCAGATCAGGAAGCCATACCATTAATGAAATTAAAAGCATTTCTGTAAAGAATAATGTACTGTATGTAGAAGTTCCGGCAGGAGAACCATCCGGTGGAATGGAAATTCAGGTGCTTTCCAATCCTTGGTTTCTTTTTGCTATTCCTGCAGATTACCAGTTTACCTCCGTAGAATTAAAATATTCAAAATAATAATGGATAAAATATATTTAGATAATGCCGCAACCACTCCGCTTGCAGATGAAGTTATAGATGCAATGGTTGGTACAATGAAGATGAATTTCGGAAATCCGTCTTCAACCCACAGTTTTGGACAGGAAGCAAAAATCCTTATTGAAAATGTAAGAAGACAGGTTGCAGACTATCTTCATGTAACGCCTGCTGAGATCATTTTCACATCTTGCGGAACCGAATCCAACAATATGATCATCAAATCCTCGGTAGAACATCTTGGAGTAGAAAGGATCATTAGCTCTCCTTTGGAACACAAATGTGTCTCTGAAAGTATTTTGGATATGAAAAGCAGAAAAGGAGTAGAAGTAAACTATATCCGTCCTAATGAGAAAGGAGACATTGACCTGAATAAATTAGAAGAACTATTAAAGTCTTCAGATAAAAAGACGTTGGTAAGTTTAATGCATGCCAATAATGAAATTGGAAATATCGTTGATATTAAAAAAATTGCAGCATTGTGTAAAGTGTATAATGCTCTTTACCACTCCGATACAGTAAAGACAATGGCTCACATGAAATTTGATTTTTCAGATACTCTTGTAGATTTTGCTTCTTGCAGTGCTCATAAATTTCATGGTCCAAAAGGAGTAGGTTTTGCTTTTATTAGAAAAGCTACTGGTTTGAAAGGAATTATTACGGGTGGACCTCAGGAAAGAAGTCTGAGAGCAGGAACTGAAAATGTTGCCGGGATCGTAGGCTTGGGTAAGGCTTTAGAGCTTTGCATCAACAATATGGAGGCTTATGCTGCTCATATCAGAGAAATTAAAGAATATGCTATCGAAAGACTATCTGCAGAGGTTCCGCATATTAAATTCAATGGAAGAAGCGGAGAGATGGAAAATAGTGTAGACAGTGTTTTAAGTGTATTGCTTCCATATAAAAATCCTTTGATTGGTCTTCAGTTGGATATGAAAGGGATTGCAATTTCTCAGGGAAGTGCATGCTCTTCCGGTGCATCCAAACCGTCAATGGTTATGATGATGGTCCTTTCTGAAGATGAGATGGATCACTGTACGCCATTACGTATTTCTTTTAGCCATTTGACGACCAAGTCAGATATAGATGCATTGGCGAATGCTCTAAAGGAAATTTCAAGTGATTATACTATAGAAAAAACTAATGTTGAGCATAGATAGTCTTATGATGTAAAAATCGTAATTTTGAGGACTCAATAAAGGGAAAAACAAGAAAATAATATTAATTAAAATAAAAGAAACAAAATGGCTTTAGAAATTACAGACAGCTCATTCCAGGATACCGTTTTAAAATCAGACAAACCAGTATTAGTAGACTTCTGGGCAGTATGGTGTGGACCTTGTAGAACTTTGGGACCAATCATCGAAGAGGTTGCTTCAGATTTTGAAGGAAAAGCAGTAGTAGGAAAAGTGGATGTAGACAACAACCAGGAAATTTCAATGCAATATGGTATCAGAAATATTCCTACTGTTCTTATTTTTAAGAACGGAGAGGTGGTAGATAAGTTAGTAGGTGTAGCTCCAAAAGAGGTAATCGCTGAAAAATTAAGCGCTCACTTATAAAAAAACAATTGTGATAATGAACGCCTTCCGTTATTGGGAGGCTTTTTTTTTGAAAATAATTTGCAGGTAATAAAAAAAGGTGTAATTTTGCAACCACGAAAAAGAAACGAAGTTCTTTAACAAATCAGATCCGGTAGTTCAGTTGGTTAGAATGCCGCCCTGTCACGGCGGAGGTCGCGGGTTCGAGTCCCGTCCGGATCGCAGAAGTTTTATCAATTTC
>NZ_JAWRWZ010000628.1:0-250 GCF_046535285.1 Chryseobacterium sp. SIMBA_028
GTTATAATTAAACAAATATTATTATGTTGAAAAATCTTAAAAAACTAAATCGTGGAGATTTAAAAGAAATTAACGGAGGTGGTCGTATCTGCGATATAGGTCCTGTAGGGTGTCCTTGCATAATTCCTCCTGGAGACCCTTGTCTTGGTGGAGGTGGTGGCCCTGGTGGTCCGGTTGATCCCCCTCTTGGATACTGTCCGGACAGCCAGAATTACATTCCTTGTACTGAAAGTTGTCCAAATGGAATGAG
>NZ_JAWRWZ010000629.1:0-249 GCF_046535285.1 Chryseobacterium sp. SIMBA_028
CTTTGACATGATGGGTTTTCTGCGCGGGCTGGATTGCGGTAAGAACGGTGAAACCACTGTAATGATAGGCAATTCAGGTAATAAAAAAGCCGGAGCTCCCTTTCCGGCACGTCTCATTGCCGTATCACTTCCTCCCGAAAAAGCATTAATCAGTAAAACCCGACTGCTCAGCGAGAATCGTCGAAAAGGACGAGTAGTTCAGGCGGAAACGCTGGAAGCAGCGGGCCATGTGCTATTGCTAACATCATT
>NZ_JAWRWZ010000630.1:0-249 GCF_046535285.1 Chryseobacterium sp. SIMBA_028
GCAAAAGGGTATGTGAACAACTCGGAATTAACGGAAGAAAAGTTTATCCAAAGTCCGTTTGAGCCAGGAAAAAGAATGTACAAGACGGGAGATTTGGTGAAAAGACTGTCCGATGGCCGAATTGAATTTATCGGAAGACTAGACAGTCAAGTGAAGATAAGAGGATACCGGATCGAGCTCGGAGAGATTGAAAATGTCCTATTAAGCCATCCGGAAATCAAAGAAGCAGCAGTCATTAATAGAGACAAT
>NZ_JAWRWZ010000078.1:0-383 GCF_046535285.1 Chryseobacterium sp. SIMBA_028
TTGACCGTGTGCCAGCCCAGATCGTAGAAGGCCGCCACCGCCTGCACGCTGGCAGCCTGTAGCAGCTTCTCGCACGCCTTGGCGAAGCGCTCCGTCACTCGTTGGTAGCGGCCCAGCCATGCAAGCTTCTCCAGTCGCGGGCCACCGCAGCGTTCACACCAGACCCGGCGACGAGGCACATGCAACACCACCCGGTATTCGAACAGCGGCAGATCACGCACTCGGCGAACCGTCGTCTCGTGGATCTGCTGGCAGCGTGCACCGCATTGCTCGCAGTACATGACCTTGCTGACCGGCTTCAGATACAGCGATAGCGTGCGGCCTTCGCCTTCCGGCCATTCCACACGCTCCAACCGATAACCCATCCAGCAACCCAGTGCCTG
>NZ_JAWRWZ010000631.1:0-249 GCF_046535285.1 Chryseobacterium sp. SIMBA_028
CCCGCAGGACGGCGCGGGCCCTGACTTCAGTCAGTGCCCAGTTCGGCCTCACGCCGCTCCGCTGACGCGCGGTTGTGGCGCTGTCCGGTGACAACCACCACCAGGCCGGCCAGAATCATGGCCAGGCCCGCATATGTCCCGGCTGGCAAGGTCTCATGCAAGAAGATAGCGGCCAGCAGCGCGGCTCCCGGAATTTCCAGCAAGATGATCATCGACACCAAAAGGGGACTCATGGTCGCCAACAAATGG
>NZ_JAWRWZ010000632.1:0-249 GCF_046535285.1 Chryseobacterium sp. SIMBA_028
GCCATCGGGAAGCACTGGCTCCGTCGATGGTTTGACCTGTAAACATGGTGACTACCAGAAGAACAATCATCAGCCCGAGCAGAATACTGCTGAGTTTGCCGATATATTCATATTTTACGGTTCCCACGAGCCTCATAATTCCCAGACCCAGACCGACAAAGAACATATGTTTGATAACGTGACCTGTGGTGGTCCCGTTATTAACGATATATTCCAGATTTGAACTTGCAGAATATACAGGGAAAATAG
>NZ_JAWRWZ010000633.1:0-249 GCF_046535285.1 Chryseobacterium sp. SIMBA_028
GATCACTCCGTCGGCAGTTGAGCGAGTGCTCGGACACCGGCGACGAACTCCTCAGGGCTCAGCCGGAAACGGCTTCCACGAGGTAGTTTCTTTCCTCCACGGAGGTCTTCGTACTTGAAATCGATGAGACTCGAAGGAACAAGGCGTGGCCTGGTGCGGCTGACCCAGGGCCATCGCTCCGGGTCCTCGCCCTCCCGGTAAGCAGCCCATTCGACGTAGTCCTCCGGCAGAAGCTCCGGATCCGTTGTC
>NZ_JAWRWZ010000634.1:0-249 GCF_046535285.1 Chryseobacterium sp. SIMBA_028
GACGTACGCGATTGCGGCTTAGGGTGAGTCCCGCCCATGACCGGTAGTGTGGGCGGATGGAATTCGATGCCGTAATTCTCGCTGGCGGCAAGGCCACGCGGCTGGGTGGTGCGCCGAAGAACGAACTACGGTACGACGGCGACACCCTCCTGACCCATGCCCTGCGCGCTGCCGAAGGTGCTGGGGAAGTGGTGGTTGTGGGACCGGGCAGCATGGAGGTCCCTGAGGGGATCCTCAGGGCGCGGGAAG
>NZ_JAWRWZ010000635.1:0-249 GCF_046535285.1 Chryseobacterium sp. SIMBA_028
CGATGCCATTTCAGCCAGGTGAGATGGCCATCCGTCTTGATTGCGACGCCCGTTGTATCAGACATGACCGAACACCTGCTTCTGTCCCTGATGGCCGGCTTGCGGCGATTGATAGACGAGGCCGTTATCGCGGAATGCGAAGTAGGCTGCAACCTTGGGCTCGACCAGACTGCCCTTCGCCCAGTTGGCATCCGGCGCGGTCATCGATTTCAGCCGGCTACCGTCGATGAGATCGATATCGACAAGCTT
>NZ_JAWRWZ010000636.1:0-249 GCF_046535285.1 Chryseobacterium sp. SIMBA_028
GACGTCCCCGACCTTGGCGATACGCCCCAGCCGGCTCATGACGTAACCGCCAACGGTCTCATAAGCGGAGTCGTCCGGAACGGTGAGATTGGGTATCTGTTCGGACACCTCATCCGGCCGCAGAAGCCCGGGAAAATACCAGTCCCCCGACGCGCTCTGGAGCACACCCGGGCGGACCTTGTCGTGCTCGTCTGCCACCTCGCCGACGATCTCCTCCACCAAGTCCTCCAACGTGGCGATACCTGCGGT
>NZ_JAWRWZ010000637.1:0-249 GCF_046535285.1 Chryseobacterium sp. SIMBA_028
CTTCAGATACAAGTTTATCGAAGTGGCTCGTTCGACTTGCACAACGTCCATTATGTTTTTTACGCCGGACGCATCGAGATGAGCAAGAATCGGCAGGTCATATGTCGGCGTGTAACTTCGGGCTGCGAACATTCCGAAGATAGCCTTACTTTCGTAAATCCCGTCCACAACCAATGGCGCATTGGTGGCGAAGTTATTGATTAGATCGGAGATTCGCGGCGCGACCTTTGCACGGTAGCGGATGTCGCG
>NZ_JAWRWZ010000638.1:0-249 GCF_046535285.1 Chryseobacterium sp. SIMBA_028
TTATAAGCTTTCAGCATTAATCCGTCTCCGGAAAGAATTCCTACGTTAATCCCGTGCAGGGTATGAATGGTAGGCTTATTTCTTCGCAACGGCGCTTCATCCATGATATCATCATGAATCAGTGTGAAATTATGGAAAAACTCTATTGCTAAAGCAGGCTTGATCGCCTCTTTCAGATCACCTCCAAATAAGTCGCAGGCCATCAAAACCATAATAGGACGAAGACGCTTTCCACCATGGGAAATGATG
>NZ_JAWRWZ010000639.1:0-249 GCF_046535285.1 Chryseobacterium sp. SIMBA_028
CGCTGTTCTGGGCCGCCGAAGCCATCGTCGCCAATCCCGCGTTGCGGCTGATCTACTCCGACGAGGACAAGATCGACGAGCGCGGCGAGCGCTATGAGCCGTACTTCAAGTGCGGCTGGAATCGCGAGCTCTTTTACGGGCAAAACCTGTTTAGCCACCTCGGTCTGTTCCAGCGCGAACTGGTCGATCAAGTCGGTGGATTTCGCGTTGGCTTCGAAGGGGCGCAGGACCACGATCTGGTGTTGCGCT
>NZ_JAWRWZ010000640.1:0-249 GCF_046535285.1 Chryseobacterium sp. SIMBA_028
GTATAACTAAGATTTTGAAACTGCTTGTTTTTGTATAATTTAGATTGTTTCACACGTTCTAATCTCTTTCCTTTAGGAGCTTCACCAAAAACTTCCTGACCGGTTACTATGAAATATGCCGCTACCAATAAAACGACAACTGTGATAATTATATAGATCATTTTCTTGAAAAAATAGGGTTCAAATGTATAACTTTAATATTACATGACGATCTGGGAACGCAAATCCTTTATTTTTAACTAAAATTAT
>NZ_JAWRWZ010000641.1:0-249 GCF_046535285.1 Chryseobacterium sp. SIMBA_028
CATCGATTCTGCGGGAATTCAAAAACCGGAAATCAATTCGCTTTTACCTCTTATCGAAAAAACAGAGAACTCTTCTTTCAACATACAAAAATCAACAGAAAATATAAAATTACAACGTACAAAAGTCAAAATTGTTCAAAGTAATAATATGCCAAGTGTGAGTTTTTTCAGTGCTTATGGATTGAATTATCCTAATTATTTGTTTTTTCCTCCGGTAGATCAGGCTTATTCTATTGGTTTTGTAGGTTT
>NZ_JAWRWZ010000642.1:0-249 GCF_046535285.1 Chryseobacterium sp. SIMBA_028
TTAAATCTCAACAGATCTAAAGAAACCATCGACACTATCACCGGTGCCGCTATCATATTTCAGGATGTATTCTCCTTTTTGGTTAACGCTGAATTCTTGAATGAACGTTTTCCCCGCATTTAATGTCGTAGAGGATAAGAGTGTATTCCCATTAGGATAATTAATGGTGAATTTGAAAGATTTGCTGCCGTCATTCGCAACAAAAACTCTGATTTTTCCTGGAGAGCTGCCTTGATAGTTGAATGAAAC
>NZ_JAWRWZ010000643.1:0-249 GCF_046535285.1 Chryseobacterium sp. SIMBA_028
GTAATTGTTTTATTATGAAGAGTTCCATTTTTCAGCCACTCAAGTTCAGGATTATTTTTTTCGTTACATGATACCAAAATCAGGATTAAAATAGGTGAAATTTTTTTCATGATTAATTATTTTAATTTACACCAACTACTTGTGCCAAACTTTCAAAGCTATTATTCTCGTAAAAATCTAATTTACTATAACCATTCATATTGTTAATTGTATAAACAGCTTTTATATTCTTTAAATCCTTTTCATCAT
>NZ_JAWRWZ010000644.1:0-249 GCF_046535285.1 Chryseobacterium sp. SIMBA_028
GATCGGTGGCTTCCTTCCATTTGCGCAGGCTGCGGGCGAGGACGACCGAGAGCAGCGCCAGCGAAAAGCTGCTGTAGAGACCGGCGCGGATCAAGGCGATCTGCCTTTGCGCTTCCGGGTCGGAATAGTAGCGGCGGTTCAGGTTCTGCAGATAGTGGCCGGTATCGACGAGACCCTCATAGGCAGGCTCGGCGATCGTCCGCCCCATTTCGGCAAAGCCGAGAAGGGCGAGAACCGGAAGCAGGATTG
>NZ_JAWRWZ010000645.1:0-249 GCF_046535285.1 Chryseobacterium sp. SIMBA_028
ATCGGGAGCGAATCTGGCAGTGACGGTCGGAAGCCCATCCATGGCGTGGCGTTCGTGGTGTCGAGGGGAGTCTCGAACAATCCTTCGGTCAACTTGTGAAGTTGCCAGGCGCGTTGCATGTTAGGCGTTCGTATCAGTCCGGCAAATTCGACGGTGCCTGCCAGGCGAAGTCCATCTTGCATGGGCGTCATGATGAAGCGGCGCTCGAGTGATGTGACGGCGCTGGGAAGGCGGTCCGCTTCTCTCGGC
>NZ_JAWRWZ010000646.1:0-249 GCF_046535285.1 Chryseobacterium sp. SIMBA_028
GGATGTCATGGCGGACAACAACAGAGTCAAGCGTGTTGTGGTGATGGTCCAGGAAAACCACACCACGGACAACTACTTCCGGACGCTGGCTCCCTACGGGGCCAACGTTGAATCGGACTGGCCGGCGCAGCCCAACCCGCCATCGGCGGATCAGCCGCACGACCGGCACGCGTACTACCGCTGGCTTACCGGGCAGCACAAGGCGACCCGCACCCAGTTCGACACGGCTACGACCTTGCCGTTCTACGC
>NZ_JAWRWZ010000647.1:0-248 GCF_046535285.1 Chryseobacterium sp. SIMBA_028
GGTGATGTACCGTCCAGCTTTGAGAATGACAAGGATGGTAATCCATTGCCTGCCTTGCATGCTCCTCTAACAGGGTTTAGCATTGGGAGTCTCTTGGATGTGGAAAGTGCTCCGGCTTCTGTGACTTCTCCCAATGAGAATAATATATCTGGGGATAATGCAGTAGGACTGGCTGACGAAGATGGTCTTACCACTTTGACGAGTGTAAGCCGCGGAGTAGCCTACAGTCTTACGGTTCCCGTAAATAT
>NZ_JAWRWZ010000648.1:0-248 GCF_046535285.1 Chryseobacterium sp. SIMBA_028
GATGGGCGCCATCGCGCTGCCACTGGCGCTGCTTTTTGGTGTCGAGGCGCTGGAATACCGGCTGAAGACGGCAGGCGCATCCGCTGTCATCACCAATGCCTTCGGGATGACGCGGATCGCGAAAATCCGCGACCGGCTTCCCGAACTGAAGACGGTCATTTCGATCGACGGCGGAGAAGCGCTTTATTTCGCAGATCTGGTCGCAGCGTATTCGCCTGTCTTCGAGGCCGCCGGGACCGGCCCCGATG
>NZ_JAWRWZ010000649.1:0-248 GCF_046535285.1 Chryseobacterium sp. SIMBA_028
CTAAAAAAGTTGCCGACAAAATGGCTTCTTTAATTAACGAAAACCGTGCAGATTACGAACAAAAATGGAATGACATTAAAATCGTTATCGAATACGGAATTGTTACTGAAGAAAAATTTGCAGAAAAGGCAGACAAATTCACGCTATATCCAACAACTGACGGAAAATATTTCCTTTGGAATGAATTAGAAGAGAAATTAAAGCCAACACAAACGGATAAAGATGGTAATTTAATCATTCTTTATGCT
>NZ_JAWRWZ010000650.1:0-248 GCF_046535285.1 Chryseobacterium sp. SIMBA_028
ATAACTGTCCTTCTCCTGTCCCATGGCTGTTTCCTAAATCAAATGAATTAAACCCGTCTGGTTTATCATTTAATGTAAAATTGGAAACAGGAAGCCCCCCAGAATCAGTTAAAGTAAAATTAAAATTAAGCGAGGCTACCTCGCTTATAGCTTTTTTATGAACATAAATATATCCATTTTGTGCCCTCATATTTTTAGTAAAAAGGCAGAGAATAATTAGTCCGTAAATCTTTTTTTTCATTTTTCTT
>NZ_JAWRWZ010000651.1:0-248 GCF_046535285.1 Chryseobacterium sp. SIMBA_028
GTTCAACTTCCAGACCAGTTCTTCAGGACCTCCATTCCAATAATAGATATTTTCACCCTCTTTTTTCTGATATAGTTTAAAAATCTGGGTTACCGTTATTTTTTTATCCGCATCTACCAACTGTTTTGTAGTAGTCTTCAGATATTTTTTCAGCTCTTCCGCACTGATCTTTTTGGGATCATTAAACTTTGGTGTTACAATTTTTGAAGGCACTTTAAAGGTTACCTCAACAGAAACTTCAGAGATAT
>NZ_JAWRWZ010000652.1:0-248 GCF_046535285.1 Chryseobacterium sp. SIMBA_028
GGTGTCCTGAGGGGTACCGGGCGTGGCAGGCGGATGATTGGGCGCAGCCACGCGGCCACGGCCCACAAGGATTCTTCGCCTCGCGCCAGCACCAGTGCTGTCCCGAGCGTGGCCAGAACGTGGGCAGCCAGCATGAGGAGTCCGCCGTCGTCGACGTTGTGAGTCGGCATGATGGTGTGCAGGGCCTGGATGGTCGAGGCTGCGGAGTGGTCCGCGTGCGCGGTGAGTACCGGCGTCGCCGAATCCGC
>NZ_JAWRWZ010000653.1:0-248 GCF_046535285.1 Chryseobacterium sp. SIMBA_028
GGCGGCCCAGCGTGCGCCAGCCGTGCATTACCTGAGAGGTTCCCTGCCCCCATGCAGCAGCGTGCGAAAGATACCCGTCTTGCCGTCATAGAAGGTGCCGCGAATGTCTTCGCGGACGTGGGGTACGGCACCGCCAGCATGGCCGACATTACCCAGCGCGCCCAAGTGACCAAGGGCGCGCTGTATTTCCACTTCACGTCAAAGCGGGAATTGGCTTTGGCGGTCATAGAGGAACAGCACGCGATTGT
>NZ_JAWRWZ010000654.1:0-248 GCF_046535285.1 Chryseobacterium sp. SIMBA_028
CTTCGACGCGGCAGCTGTTTGCGCCAACTTCAATCGCTGGTTCACGTTCCCGGCCGACCTTCGAAAACATGGTGCAGGTCCAGATCAGGAGTCCTTTTGGCACAGGTCCTGAGCTGGAAAGCCAGATCCGCAGCCAATTCGGCGTCGACGTCCACGTCGTTCCCGTACTGGACACGCTGAACGAAGCAGAGACGTTGGACCGCGTGGCCATGCAGGCCGCAAGGACCATCGGACCCCTGGTGGACTCG
>NZ_JAWRWZ010000655.1:0-248 GCF_046535285.1 Chryseobacterium sp. SIMBA_028
TACAATGAGGACACATATGGATTTAATATCTTTCCGGATGACAAAGCGATTAATCGCGGAAACCCCAATAACTTCACATAAGCCGGCTAATATTAAAAGCAGCCAAGCCATTATTCATGTCCTCCTTCCGGCTCTGTTGAGTCTTTAGTTATGAGTTTCAATCCAATTACTCCTGCCAGAAGCAATAAGATTAATAATATTTTTATGAATTGAAAAGGTTCCCCAAATAAGAGCATTTCAGCTGTAAC